>CALXTE010000044.1 GCA_944391345.1 uncultured Alphaproteobacteria bacterium | reverse complement strand
AACCCTTTCGCGCCTATGGTACTTTGTCTTAAGACACGGGAGAGTCGGTCGCTGCCAGATCTTCTAAACATCGCTTCATTTCCCTTCTTATCGCTTCACTTTATCAAAGCAGCCTCATAATATTGAAGCTGCTTTTTTCGTGTCAGGAGGTATATATGTCATTATCTATTCAAGAAGCAAAAGATTTAATTTCAGATGTAAGAGAGCGGGAGATTACTTTAGGGCGGGCGCCGGAGACATGGTACACTTATGAAAATCATGTTTATGGCACGGCTAATGTTGCGCAAACTATTGCAACGCATATTAAAGGTCTTAATCCTAAAGAAATATATGTTTCGGCTCTATTGCATGATATTTGCAAAACGGAAGAAAACCGCGTGCAAAGATTTCATGGTATTTTAGGCTATGAAAAGCTGATTGATAAAGATGAAAAAGCGGCGCGTTCGGCAATCGTTCATATGTTCCCGTGGAATAAAATTTCGCCGTTTGAAAAATGTTTTCAAATGTTTTTCGGCAATAAAAAAGATTATGATTTTGTGGTGGCCTATCTTAACGAAAATGAGGCAACGGATAGCGATTTTTTGATTCAATTAGCCGATACGCTTGCAAATAAAAACGGTATTGTAACCATAGAACAACGCGCACAAGAATATGCTCAGCGAAACGGCTTAAATTTGTCTTCCTCTATGATACAGGAAATGCTTGCTCCGCGCTTTGAGTTAAAAACATATTTTGATAAAAAAATCGGCCGAGATGTTTATAGTCTGTTTCATCATAATCTTCCGTTTTCACGGGAGCGGTAGATTCTGAAATTTGTATCTGAAAATCACAACAAAACCATATTGATACCAATGATAATGGTTGTAAAGGAGATGAGCTTTTTGATGACGTCATGTCGGGTTAAGTTTTCTTTGAAGCTGTTTCCGAAGATTTTATAAAGCACAAAACCTAACAAAAGCGTAAAAATACTCTGTGATGAGCCTATTGATTTTACGGCTAATACAGGTAAATGAGCTAAAGCTATTGTTCCAGCTAAAGTTCCGCCTTGGTTTAGAATTTCATTAGATAAAAAGAGTTTTATTCTCTTTTTATATTGCGGAAATGAGCTTATAATATCTGTTCTATATTGAGGTAAAAATAAAAGAGATAAATTTATTGATGTTGCAAAAAGTGAACCCCAGAATAAAACTGTTACAAAGTCAACGCTTTGTAGAGAATATTTGGATAATACCGAAGACAACGATAATAAAAGAGATACGACCAACATCAAGAAAAATGCAATATTAATTTTTAATTTCTTGATATCAAAATTAAGCAAAAAAGTGGAAAGTAAAATAATTCCGAAACCGCAATATTGAGTTAGGCTCAATTTTTCATCCACAATAAAATAAGCCAATACCGGAACGGCAATTTTACCTAAAGAGAATAATGCTACAACAATCGAGGTATCAATATTACGGAGTGCGTGATAATAAGGAATTTGATAACAAACTTCGATTAGTGAGATGATAAACAATATTGCTAAAATCTCTAATGGCGGAATAATCGGGGTTCCGAATAAAAATAAAAACGGAATGATAATGATGTTGCTGATTGTGGCATAAAATACGAGTGAAGGCACTTTCTTAAAAATATTATTAGAAAAATGCGCATCCACAATACAAGACAAAGCGTGTAAAATCGGCGTTAAAAAGGCAATCAGAACGTACATATCAAATCCTTAAAAAATTTTTATATGGAGAATTTTTAATTATAACCTGTTAAAATATGGTTTAACAAAGGTTTTCTGATGAAATTTCAGGTTGTGTTGTGCAAAAAATATATAGCTTATAGTTTTATGAGTTTTTGTTATCTTATTGAAATTTATTAATTTCTTGTAATGGCGTAACTTTTTTATGCATTGAAAATTTTTATTCCTCAAGTTAGTATGATTTTGTGTTAACTTGATAAGGAGGATATTATGAAGTTAGGTTGTGTGAAGTGGTTCAGTCTGCGTAAAGGGTATGGTTTTATTGTTCCCGAAGATAGCAGCGAAGATGTTTTTATTCATATTTCAGAATTACACAAGGCGGGGATTGGTTTTTTAATTCCGGGGAAAAAGGTTGGGTATGAGGTTCAATTAGATCGGGGGCGCAAAGTTGCCTCAAATATTCAGCTGTATTAGATTTTATGGAGCTTTTGATAAGGCAGGGATATTTTCCCTGTTTTTTTGTCATAAAAAACTTGTCTTTTGAAAAATCGGTGGTATAGTGGTTAAGCTTTTTTATTATTTTATTAATTAAACAATTATAATTATGGTTAAATTTTTTGTGAAAAAGGACAATTCATTAGAGAGTGAAGAGATTGTAAAGATTATTAAAAGCCAGAAAAAAGATTGGGAATGGCTTGTTTGTAAAAAAGATGAAACAAACGCTTTTTACCAGAGATTGGCTGAGCTTGTAAAACAGGGAATTACACCGGTTCTGGTTGGCCGCAAGTGTCAAGATGAAGAAGGTGGATTTTTCAATCTTTCTCTTAAAGTTCCTGAAGGAGTTGTACTTTTGCTTGAAACATCACAGGACAAAGAGCTCATCAAACAAGTTGCAAAGCGGCTTGATTATTCCTTGACGCCTCAGCAGAAGTTAATGGGATATATGAATCGCATGACTTTTGCCGAGATGCGAAATAAAGGATATGCTGCCAGTGATATTATTGCAGCTTTTGATGCCCAATTTGTGAAGCGTGGTGGCACAAGAAAAGAAATTGACAAGTTTCGCAAGGCAGTAGAGGATTATTCCGGTCGTTTTCCATTGGTGGAATTAACGATTGAGAGTCCAAAGCTGTTAGAGCTTGTTGCACCTTATGTCGGAGAGCTTTCGTATTACAGCGGACATGAGCCTAGCGTGTTGGTTAATTTTGAGAATGAGGCTTTGCCGGTTTTGGTTAGTCGTTGCATTCCGTCCACGGTGAAAAAAGGCTTTGTCGGGCATTCGGAAAACGGTGTCTTTCATCTTGATGCCGGAAATGCCACAGAATTCAAAAACAGAGTTCGCAAGGTATATTGCTAACTTATTATTTTTTATACTCCCTCTATTGAGGGAGTTTTTTTATGCCTTAAAAACTTAAAAATTCACATTAAAAAATCAATTTAATTATTTGTATTTGTTAAATTTTTTGCCAAAAATGTAAAACCTTGTTGCATGTATTTTTAATTTATGGTATATTAGAGTCGTGGAGATAAGTTGAAAAGGTGATATTATGTTGAAAACGCGACCAGGGGCGGCAATAGCCGCTATGCTCGTAGCAGCCGGAATGCTGCCGCTGAGCGCAAAAGCAGATACAACTTTTACAGAGGGTGTGAAGCATCGCA
>CALXTE010000043.1 GCA_944391345.1 uncultured Alphaproteobacteria bacterium | reverse complement strand
GGACCACCGGCACCGCCTGTCGGACCACCGGCACCAGCATTTGAACCACCGGCACCAGCATTTGGACCACCGGCACCGCCATTCGGACCACCGGCACCACCATTCGGCCTACCGGCACCACCGTTCGGCCCACCGGCACCGCCTGTCGGTCCGTTTCCTCTTCCACCGCCTGCGCCGGCAGCGCCCGACGCGCCTCTCTTTCCGGCTTTGCCGGAATAACGTCCCAATCCGATTGCACTCAAGGCAGAATCTTTGGCTTTGTCTCCAAATTTTCGCAAAGCTGCGGTTGTTCCAGTCGCCTTCATGGCTTTCTTTCCAAGCCCAACAGCCCCTTTAGCTGCGCCCGTAGCCCCGGAGTAAGCCAAGGTACCGATGTTAGAACCGATATTTTCACCAGCCCCGCCAGCAAACTGCTCAGCAATGGCATTAGCCTGTCCGGTTAACTTAAAGGCAAACAAGCAGCAAGCAATCAAAATCAAGAAACCGGAAAATCCAATATCCAATAAATCTTTTAATTTATAAATATTATTTCCGTTGATTGCCGATTCAAGCTCATCCAGGCCCCCGGTACCTGTAGACAACCCCTGAACAATCAGTTGTAAGTTGACACTAACCACCAAGCCCATCATGGCATAAACAAAGAAGGTGTTTAAGAAGAGTTCCCAGCCTTTTTTGGTATAACCGCTCGTTGGCTTAAACGGCCAGCAGGCGATAAAGAAGGGCATAAGAGCACCTAAAATTCCGATTCGAACCGTAGCATCGATAAGATAAAAAGCAAAGGCCAAAGACATAATTAATGATATTGCCCAAATAATAAATCCCTGTATCATCATGCTAAAGTCAGGAATGCCGCCCCAGTTGTCCTCTGCGGCAGAGTTTCTTGACACACACATAAGTGTCGAGCCGATACTCTGCATGGTAGAAATTTCAGCTTGCACCGAACGAATAAAGCAACTAATCTTAACATAAAGATAGGAAGGAATAAGCCCTTCTTTGAGCTGAGCAGAAGGGTCTCCTTCAATACCAGATATAAATTCTTGGGTTTTAGCCTCAATATTTTCTTCCACACTGCACCATTCCATATAACCGCTTCCCTCTTCAAATAAGAGAGCACCGCCCAACTCGGTACCGGCATCAAGCACCGGTCCAATAAATTTATCATATACAAAATTTGGATTCGTCAGAAGCAGGTAAGTAAATAAGACCTTGAAGGATTGAGCAAAAAGGCTGTTTAAAAACTTTGCCGAAGTTTGCGCAGACATAGAGCTGACATGTTGTAAAACAAGAAAAGCAATATAGATGGCAAACCCTACCATCATAACCGTAGCAATTGGTGTTGCCAGTTTTGAAAAAGCGTTTGTAGCCATGGTTTGTGCGGCATTAAAAATCGTCAAAAACAGCGGGCAGAAGAAACAGCTTCTGTTTTCAGCAATTTTTGCCGGCAAAGGCATACATCCTTTTGTAACACCGCTGACGGTCGTATAGGCTGATGATGAGAGCATAGACATTTCGTTTTTAACAAAATAGACTCGTTGCCCATCTTCAGTCACATAAACATAGAGCTCCCCGTTTCCATCTTCTAAGAGCTCTTTTGAGTCCATAAGCTCTTCAAGCTCTTTAGCACTTTCACCCAATGAAATAAGTTCCTGTCCGGATTGAAGCAATCCTTTGTCATCGCCATACTTTTTTTGCAAGAAGTCATTTAAATCTTTTGCAACAGTATTCTGAGAATAAAGCCAGTTTTTCAAATTACTGGTATACCATCCGGCTTTCATAAGGTTTCCGAGTTTACCCAGAGCTGTGCTGATAGGAGAAGAAAGAGCCGGATTATTTTTTGTAATTTCAGATAGATTCTGCTTAAATGTCTCAATCAAACCTTTGTCACCAACATCAGATACAGTTTGTTTTGCTTTATTTATAGCTTGATTAATAACTTCGGTGACAGAGCTGTTGCCGATAATCTCATGTGTAAACATTTTCAAGACAATTTCTTCCTGTTTAAGGCGAAATTGAGCTTGCTTAAGATTATACTCTCTCTTCACATTATCCAGCATACTTTCATCAGACTTATTTGAAAGTTTGATAAAATCATCAGGTTCAAAAGGGTTTTTAGAGCTTTCTTTATGTACATAACTATCATAATTTGGGTCAATATCTTGTATGGATTGAGCATGAGCAAAAGGCGCGGGCATAAGAAAAGATGCCGCGATGATAATCGAAGATAAGAAAGAAAGGAACTTGCTCATTTTCTGTTCTCCTTTCCGGGAAGTCCGATAATTTTCACGCCCAATAATAACAACAAGATAACAAGACCAACCAGCACCCATAAGGTTGTTGAACTTGCCAAAAACTTAAAGAAGCCTAAATAGTATAAACCGGCAGCAATAACAATAATCAGAATATTAACTAAAAAAGACTTCATCAGCTTTCACCTTATATATTAACACAAAAACACTCAAAAAAGTGTTACAGTTTTTTGATATTTTCAAAATTTTCCTTGTCGCAAAAAACGCAGGCAGGCATCAACAATATTTCTGCTATTAAAAGGGTTAAGATGAAAATTTTTAACATAAAGAAGCTCTTTTGCGCCTTTGAATTTTACAACATCAGCAATATAAAAATATTTATGCCAACTTTGGGGTAAAAATAAGAGAATACCTTTTTCGGGACGCTGGGTATAAATAACGCCGATTTCTGTTTTAAGGCGAAGCTTATCCCAACCGGAAACATTTTTAGGGCTAAAGTCATCACAAGCCGGTCCCATAATTTTTCTCAAAAACTTAAAAGAAGCAAGCTTAGTCAACAAGACCGAGCCCTGATTCGGCGGACACACCTGAACAGCACGATTTATTTTAAGTTTTTGCGTCCATGGTTCTTTGGAGGCCAATAATTTGCGCAAAACGATTCCGCCGATTCCCAATGAGATAAACGAAACTTCTTGCACATCTTCCAGATGATTAAGAAAGAAGTTAAATTGCTTAACAAAGGAATTAAGATTTTTTTGCGTCGAAGGATAATTAACGGCCGCCGCCAGATAATTTTGTTGCAAAGCGGCACGCCACATCGGCTTAAACACATTTTTAGAATCGCCAAAGCCATGGATCATAATAATCATATGTCCTTTTTGGCGCGGCAGTTGATAAAGAGAAATATAGCGCACAAAAGCCTGTCGACATTCCTCAAATCCACCTTCATAACGACGAATATCCCACGGGTCAAGCAAGCGAAATTCTTTGGTTTTATGATTTCTTTGGATTCGCCATTTCTGGTAAAAGAACACATCTTCCCAAAACTGACTACCGCCAAGGGTAAAAAAACAGTGCCTCATTATTTAATCGTTCCTTTTCCGACCACATTTTCGTTAGGAATTGCCGTAATTGTTACCATAGAAGAATCGGAAGAATCCATTTCTATAAGAATCTGCGCAGCCCGATTCCCTTGAATGTAAGTCATATGGCTGACTCTGGCACGCACGGTTGCAACCTCAATCCACCCGAGCTTAGGCATTTCAGACATATAAAAATCAAAGACCTCACTTGGAGAATAATCTACCGTAAACACAAGGCTTCCAATCCAATTATTACCACTGCCTAAAGCCTTTGTTTCTTCGAGGTCAACATAAGCCGAAGCCGGAAACGGCATATCCGGAAAATTTGCAAAAGCCGGAGGAATCGCAGAACCATCAATTCCTACAATCGGCTGTTTTTCGGCGCAAGAAGAAACAGAAATCAAAATAAATAAAGTAAAAACAAGCCTTTTAAACATGATAACTTTCCCAAAATAAAACACAAGTTAGGAAAATTATACCGGCTTAAGGTTAAAAAAAAGAAAACAAATCACAAAAAAAGAGCGTGAGACAAAGCTCAGGCTCTTTTTCATAAAGGTTAATCGAAGTGGAAGATTCTTGCACCTTCGATAGTTCCGTCTTTAACGAGTTGCTCAATATCGGTCGGAGTCGATAATTCTGCTTTATCCAAAGGTAAAAAAATCGGCGAAACGATTTCATCAGGAGTAAGTGCCAGAGTCACATTAACATTGATAATGGGCAACTCCTGCTTATTGGTCAGCATCATAGGCAAATGTCTAACTTTAACACTGCAATGGTCTACGGCGTCTTTATCGTATAAATAGACCGCAACAAAGGTCAGCATCTTGTCATTAGCCAGCCGAAACGTCATACCCGCGCCTTCATAAGGGCGAACGTTACCTTTCATGTAAAATCCGGTATCTTTTTTGAACAATTGTCCGGCATTAATCTGCAGTTCTTCATAAGATCCGTTAGCCGTAAAGTACCTTTCCTTATAATAATCAAGATTGTATTGATAAGGAATCAGAAAGGCTTGTTTTCCCTCTTTTGTCTTGAAGGTAATCACACAACCTTTGTCAGTGTTTTCAACTTCACAACGAGAAGGATGTGTAAGCAGAACCACAGTATTTTCTTTAGCCGTAACGCAGACAGCATCAGAAATCTTTTCAGAGGATTCGGTTTTTTCTTCAGAAGAACCGGACTTAGAACCGCCACCACATGATGTCATAAAAATGACTGTGGCGCAACACAAACACAGAATAGTAAAAAACTTTTTCATAACAAAAAAATTTAATGGTTAATAATAGAGTATACTAATAAGATTTCGCTAGACAAAATAACACAATTTTCTTAAATGTAAACAAAAAAATGAAATGTCGGAATTAAATAAAAAGAATATAAAAAAAATACAATAAAATTACATGAAAAATCAGATAGATGTAAAAAAAGTTCAAAAAAATTACATTTTTATGATTTTTTATGTTGACATTTACTTCAAGCTAGAATATAAAGCTCTTCGTCACCTGATGAGGCGACAGGTTATAAAGACAGAGATTGAATAAGGAAAATAAGAGGGGATACGCAGACGGTATATCTTGAAAAAAAGATAATA
>CALXTE010000042.1 GCA_944391345.1 uncultured Alphaproteobacteria bacterium | reverse complement strand
AGATTGTTAATATATTGATCAACAAATAATAACTATATGCCTGTCCAATATATTATATATATAAATATTGGACAGGCTATATTATATGTTATTTTTCGGCATTCAAAATATTGCCGATGGTTGATTTTGAAATTCCTGTCGTGTTAGCAATTTCTCTGTAACTTGCACCTTGTTCATGCAATGTTTTTACGATAGAATATGTATCAACCCAAGCGATGCCTCCGTCCGGAATATCCACTAAGTCAATATTAAAATTTGAAATGTCCTTGCTCGAAAGGTTACGGTTTTTTTCAAATTTTAAACGACATCTGCCACCATATATTGCATATTCATCTGTAATATCTGAATAGTTTTCTTCGGCTTCTTCTGCTTTGGTTAGTTTTTTCTTGTTTGCCGTGGCGACTTCAAGGTTAATAACCGTATCTAAAATGTCTTCTCTTTTAGATATGCCTCTTTGCCCACCTCGTTTTCCTGAATGGTGTACTAATAATACGGCAATTCCACGTTTTCTTAAATCAAGCAGCCAGTCCTGAATTAAAATCCAAGCATTCCCATCTAATTCATCTATTTTGGTTAAAGATGATAAATTGTCAAAAATAACAAATTTTATATTTTCTTTAAAAATAAAATCATTAATATTTTTTTGCATTAATCCATACCCAATATCAATTGAAGTAAATGGTTGTAAATCCGCTGAAAAAATATGCAAGTTTTCCATCACATTTACTTCTGTATCAAAATTTTTAGCTATTTTTGAAAAGCGCTCTTGAAGTAAGTTTGCCTGCATTTCGCCATCAATATATAATACGTTTGACGGCTTGTAGGCTTTCCAGCGCAAAAACTTGCTGCCTGTCGCAATTGCATAAGCCATAGACATTGCAAAAAAGCTTTTTCCTACTCCTCTATAAGCATGTAACATTGTTAGACTTTTTGCCTGAATAATCGGATCAAGTAGCATTTCCGGTTTAGGCAAATCCAATTGCATAAAGTTTTTTAAGTTTAGCACTTTACAAGGATTTTTATTCTCTTGATTATTTGTAATATTTATATTATTATCGTTTGCAGGATTGGTTGCGAAATCAATCGTTTGTTCTAATCCGTCTTGTTGCAGCAGGGCGGAATTTTTTGTACTTGAATTATTTTCCATAATTTATTTCCTTTTTTGAATATTCAGAAGTTGAGCTTACTTTTTTTGTTTGCGAATCTAACCAATCTAAAACGTCTTGCTTTTTGTATAGCCGTTTGTTTCCCTGTTTTATATAGGGAATTCCACCGCCTGATACAGCTTTGCAATTAAACCATGAGATTGATTTGTTTAGATATGCTGCCACAATTTTTGTGGGCAACAGAGCATCTGCCGGAGCAGATAGAAAATTAGCTATATTTTTAGTCATTTTTGACTCCTTATAGGTTGATCTTGATTCACAAGCAGACAAGATGTCCGCTTGGAACACTGATACTATGTAAGAAGTGAAAATATTTTGGAAGGCAAGTGCATGGAAATAAAAAACATCTCCATGGAAATGTTTTTATTTTTATTTAATTTCAAAGAGTTATTTCTTGGATAATTTGTTTATCCAATTTGTAATAGTTCTTTCAAAAGTGCTAAGATTAAGAACTTTTTTAGGATATTTCTTCATTAATTTTTCTTTTTCCTTTTTATAATCAGCCGAATCTGAATCAAAAAAATGGAATCCTTGTTCTTCAGCTTTAACTTTAATTAATTTAAAATTATTACGAACGAATTCTTGAATTTTAAGTTTAGGATTTTTTTGCAAGCCTTCTTGATATAGCTGAAAAATATCATCAGCCAACTTCCTCTTGTATTCATATTTTTTATCATTTTTATTTTGGGATTGCTTATGGATTAAATTGGCAGCAAGGCGTTCTCTATTAATTTGTGTATTCATAATATCTTGTAATGAATTTGACCATAAAAGACAGCGCTTCCTAAGTAATTCATTGATTAAGAACACATCTGGCTCTTTCTGCGCTTCTTTTATTTTCTTTATTATCCATAGGATATTATGTATTTCATGCAATAATGCAGAGTTTTTAATTACTTTTCCTCTGAAAAAATCAAGTAAATTATCTTTTGTTAATTCTATATTGTTTGATTTAAATATTACTTCAGTAATATTGAATATGTCCAGCAAGGTTCCTATAACGTCTATATTCTCAATGGGATCTCCTTCTGGAAGATATTCTAGAAATACTTCATTAAAAACTTGTCTTATTTCATCTTTTTCACTCATGAATTATGCTCCATACTTTATTGAAGAGAAATTTACCACATTATTGGTTTCATTTTCTTTAACTCCGGCTTGTTTTAATATGTAATCTTCTATAAGTTGCATTGGCTTACGCAAGGTTTCGGTTTCAAATTGGATATATCCTGCGGTAACATCATCTTCGGAATGGTTTAAGAGCTTTTTTAATGTAAAGTTCGTTATTCCTGCAATATGATTATTGGCAATGCTTGCAAAAGTGCGCCGAATATCATGCAAACTAAATTTAATACCGCTTATTTTAGCAATATGCTGTACAGTTTTTCTTTGATTTTCAACGTGTCCGCTTTTGTTTTTAGCAGAGAAAACATATATCGAATCGCTTTTTTCTTTCAATTTTAGCAAAAAATCCCTTAAATATTCCCCCATCGGTAAAATATGTTCTTTGTGGTTTTTGGTATGCTCAAAGGTAATAGTGTTTAGTTCAAAATTAATATTACTCCATTTTAGAGTTCCGGCTTCTTGGTCCCGACATCCCGTAAATAGAATGAATATGCATTGATTTTTGACTGTTTTTACATTTTCTGTGTCTTGATCGTTGTGTTGAAGCCCCAAAAAGAATGTCTTGATTTGTGATGGATGAATATAACTTTGCCTTCTTGGTACTTTATTCCACAGTTTGAAGGCTTTTAATCGATTACAAGGATTAGAAGAAATAATTGGCTCTCCGTTTACTATATATTTTTCCATTGCAAAATTAAACACAGCTCTTAAAAATCTAAAATCTGAGTTAGCAATAGATTTTGATGATTTTGATATATCAAGAAACCGATTTTCTATCATTTCACGATTAATATTCATAAGCTCCTTATTTGCCCAATCTTTAAAGCAAAGACGCATACTACGTTCATATTTTATTTTTGTACTTTCAGTAATATTTTTTACCTTGATATATTCTTCATAAGCTTGTTGTAAGGTTATGTTTTTAGTCTTTTTCTCCTTTTCTTTTGCTGCAATATCAATACCTTGAGCCAATTCACCTAAATATTTTTTAGCTATTTTACGAGCTTCATCCGGTGTAAAAACACTTGTTTGTCCGATTTTTTTACGAATTGATTTTCCATTGTCGGTTCTGGCTTGTATAATATAGCTGGCTTGCGTTTTAGTTACCTTTATGCCGAATCCTTTTAAGTCATCATCCCAGTAAAAATCTTCTTTTCCTGTGAATTTTAACTTATCAATATTTGATTTATTAATTTTCATCTTTGTTCTCCATTTCAAAACTAGTAAGCAAATAGTAAGCAGATTTTGTAAAAATGCTTGTTAGATGCAAAATGTTTCTGTAAGAACAAAAATAAAATAAATCAAGCAAAAACAATATGTTATATAAGGAGATGTAAACAGTACAAATATGTTATAATATCCCTTTACCAAAACTGAAAATCCTCGTGTCGGCGGTTCAATCCCGTCCCCGAGCACCATTTTTTTTAGCACAAGGAACAAGGTGTTTCTTGTGCTTTTTTTGTGCTCGGACCAATCGGGCGGCGCTTTGTCAAGCTTGCCCTCTTGGGGACGGGCCTTTCCTTTGGTATCTAATCTTTCGCTTTGGAAGCGGTCGCTTCCTTGCTTAAGAAGATGACAAAGATGTTACAGACAAAAACAACCGTTACTTCGGTTGTTTTTGCTTAGCCATCCCTCTCGCACCATTTTTTTAAACACAAGAAACAAGATGTTTCTTGTGTTTTGCTCTGATTTCATGGAGTCATATTTATCGTTGCTAATTTTAACGTGACTGTTGCAAAAAAAAATATTTTTGAGTAATATGTTTTCATTATTACAATTTTTGGTTTTTGCATGTGAGAAAATTTATGCTCAAGAAGAATTTGGCCATATTTGCCAGTTATGATCGTGAACAGATTGTTCATGAATATGTTTTGACTTATTTGCGTGAGCTTTCAAAGGTTGCGGATATTATATTTGTTTCTGATAATTCTTTAAGTCAAGCAGAGCAAGAAAAGCTAAAGCCTTATGTGATTCAGTGTATTTGTCATCATCATGGTATGTATGATTTTGGTTCTTATAAATTGGGGTATTTATATGCTTATGAAAATCATCTTTTGGAAAAATATGATGGTTTGATTATGTGTAATGATAGTGTATTCGGTCCTTTTTATCCTTTGGCTAAAATACTTGAGAAGATAAATTCTAAGAAGTGTGATTTTGGCGGCTGCATGAAATTGTTTTATCGAGAAGGAAAGGATCCTCATATTCAGTCCTATTTTATTTTTTTGAAAAAACAAGTTTTTATGTCTTCTGTTTTTCATGATTTTATGGTTGAAATTTCTATGCTAGATAGCAAAGAAAGTGTTATCGAAAAATATGAAATTGGCTTATCAAAGAGATTGGAGACAAATGGATTTTCTTCTTATGGGCTTTTAGAAAATTCGATTAATCTTCCATATAGTAATGATGCAGTGGCTATTATTGAACGTGGTTTTCCTTTTTTGAAAAAGTCTTTGTTTGATTATCATTTTTTTAAGAATGATGCATATTGTCGAAAGATTTGTGATTATAAAAAAATAATTTCTAAAGTTTGTCCTGATTATGATATTAATCAGATAGAAAATTATAATACTAAAAAATATGGCTGGCTGTGTTCAAAGTTATATATTTGGGCTTTGAAATATTATTTAATTTTTAACATCAAAAAAGTGTTTTTTCAAAAGAAAGTTACAAAAAAGGGACGTCTTTTGATAAAAATTTTAAGAATACCGGTTTATTCTAAATCTATTATAAAAAAAGTAACCCACCGGCTTGATCTGATCTGTACCCTGAAAAGTGGAAATAAAAAAGAAAATCCCCTGAGGGGTGTAAGTCAAGCGGGAGGATTAAGCAAA
>CALXTE010000041.1 GCA_944391345.1 uncultured Alphaproteobacteria bacterium | reverse complement strand
TTAATCGTATAACCTTCCTTTGCGCATCTTTCTTTGTTGCTCAGTCCATAATCCGGAACACCCCAGCCATTTCCGTTTCCGTTACCGTTGCCGCCAAACATCTCGTCACTGCACGCTGCCGTGTCCGATATAAAACATACCGCTGCAACCTTTGTTCCCGCAACATTTTGGTCAGAAACGGGCAAGCCTATTTCCGCTCTTAAAGAAGACGAAATCTTACTATAATCTTTTTGATGAAAAAAAACGTCGCTCCGAGGCGCACTCGAGCCGACAAAAGCAAGGGCATCAGTCCCTGCCACCAGTGCCAAACAAGACACAGTTATAGATAACACACACCTACACACCATAATACACCTCTAGCTTTACGCTTACATTACACATCTACACAATATATAATATAGCATAATGAAATCGGCTTGTAAACAAAATTTTTTGTCATAAGGGCAAATAAAAAAACGCTTGATTATTTTTCAATAATCAAGCGTCCTATCATGTGTGTGAACTTGGTTATAAACTGCCCAGCTCAACTACCTTATATCTGATAAATTATTTCTTGTCAACTCCTAAATCAAACATTGGGATATTTTCTATATTTATCTGGTTCGGCAAAACAGAAATTGTGGATATAATGGCTTCGGGATCTTCCTCAGAACGGAGCTTGGTCATTTTGCTTGAGAGCAAAATTTTTGCCACCAAAACGCTTTTGCCATCAAAAACCTCGGCTTTTTCCAGATTATCTAACGATTCGACCAATCCGCGCGAGGTAGTAACCAGCTTCATCTCCGGCACCAGATTTTCCGTAAAAGAAATATCTCCCTTACCAACCAAAACCAAAGGCTTCCAGTTAAGAATCAGGCGATTAACCTCAATATTTCCGAGCGATTCGTCCCACGCGGTCAAACTATCGCGATAACTTTTCGCCGCCTCAAACGTGCCATAAACATCAATATCTGCAAAAAATTCCTCAATCACATCAGACATATGCCACGAATGGCTGCCCAATAATGCCACATGCCGCAGATCAATTTTGCTGTTATATTTTTTATCTTCATCCAAGCGTTGAACCGCCCACCGAAATTCTTTGAGCGAAAACGCTCCTTCTGCCTCAAATTTTTTCGCCCGCATCAACAAATTATAAAGCCCGTCCGCATCAAACTGAGCCTTAAGCGAAAGCCCCTCATCATGAGCCGAAAAGCTTTCCTCTCCGATTTGAACCGTTTGCGCCCCGTTAAAATAAAACACTAACGACCCATAGTTAAGAATACTGGCATTAATGCCGAGCTCCTCAACATTCCAAGCCCAAAAATGCTCATTATCCTGCTTATAAAGCTTAAAGTTTTTAATTGCTGCGATTTTAAAAGGCGAGATTGATGAAAATGAAATAGAATCATAGGCCACGTCATAACCAATATCATTTAGTCCGGCAATGGCCTTTTCAAACTCTTGCTTAAAACGCTCAACCCCGTAATTGCGCGCAAGCAGTGCCCAAATAACCAACATTGCACACACAAAAACACAGACCAACGTTAGCGGCAGATAAACAAACTCTCTTTTATTATGAAACAAAGCCAAAAAACGTTCTTTCACGATGATTAATCCTTTGCGTCCGAATGAGAATATTTTTCCAAAATAAGTTTTGCCTGAGGATAATTTCTGGCAGATTCTTCATTAAGCGCCGCGCATTTTTTCTCAATGCGTTGTTGCAGCTCGGTCAAAAACGCTTTTTTATCCAGTCCTTGCGGCATTGGGGGCAAAAACTCAAAAATAATCTTCCCCGGATGGCGCAAAAAAGAGCGCTTTTCCCAAAACAAACCGGTATTAACCGCGACCGGTATTACAGGCACATCAATATTTTGATAAAGAAACGCCACCCCGGGTTTATAGGGCAGGGTCTGCCCCGGCTTGGTCCGTGTTCCCTCCGGAAAGATAATAATAGACTGCCCGCCGGCCAAGAGCTGTTTAGCATGAAACAGCATGTCTTTCATTGCGCGACTGCCGCCGGAACGATCAACCGGAACCGAGCCATAAAGCTTTACCGCCCAACCAAAAAACGGCACATGGGTCAGCTCTTTTTTAAAGATAAAAGTCGCATTTTTCAAATAAGAGGTGAGATAATAAGTCTCCATTGCCGACTGATGCTTTGAAGCATAAATAGCCCCGCCTTTCACAATATTTTCCCTCCCGCGAACCTCAATCTCCAGCCCGCAAATCAGCTTGAGCAAATTTCTTGAAACCACGAGCAGACCGTCGTTCCATAAGACCCAAATCCACCGCTTTGGTACAAACAATCCGATAACGCAAGTAAAGGCGCATCCGACCAACAAAATCGAATAAGCCAAGATATTAAAAATAAGAGAACGCAGATAAATCATAGATATTTACCCTTCAGCCCAGTCAATGAGCAAATGCTTAAGATAAACCAGCAAAAACTTGTTATATTCTGATGCAATGAGCGAAAACGTCCCGCTATAACGCCACCACTTTGGCGAAACATTGCTCGAAAAAACCGGATTAACAACAATATCCAGCCCTTTGTTCTGAATTTCAAACTCCAGCTTGCTTCGCGGCAGGTGATAATTTGACGTCACCAAACGAATGGATTTAATGTTATTTTTCTGAATCCAGTCATTAGCTTCGATGGCGTTTTCAACCGTGTTTGTTGAAGCATGCTCTATCACGATTTTTTTGTTTGGCGCCGGCGTCACGGCAATCGTTTTAAGAATAGAATTCAGCGTTGTTTTTTTCTCGACACCGGAAATCAGCAAAACATCGCTCAAGCTGCTGTTTAACAAGGTAACGGCTTCTTTGATACGGTTGCTTCCGCCGGTCAATACCACAATGGCATCTGTTTTGGTTGAGGTATCTAACGGATAATCGCGAATATAATAGTTAAACACGGCCAACCCCGAGAACCACACCAGCATCAAAAAGAGCAAAGATTTCAGCATCAGTTTCATGTTACATCATCTTTTCCAGAGTTCTTTTAACGGTATAATAGGCGGTAATCATAGAGATAAAGGCCGAAAACAGCGGCAAGCAACAGATTAAAACCCAAGACATAAATGATAATCTGGCATCGCTGATAATTCCGCCTTCAATTTGCTCGGCTAATCCTGCAATCATAAAAATCGTCGGAATGGCAAAGCACAAACCGATAATCCCGCCGACAAACCCAATCCAAAAATCGCGATGCGCATATTGCTGTGCAACATAAGTGTCTTTTGCACCCATAATATGAAGAATCTCAATAATATTGCGGTGCAGACCGAGGTTTGTTTGTGTCGTATAAAAGATTGCGCCGGAAGTAATCGCCACCACCAAAACTAAGATACTCATCGCCAGCATTTTTAACCCGTCTGCAAAGCGGATAAGCTTATTGAGCCAAAGCTTGTGATTGTCAAGAGATGCAAGGGGCGAAACGTCGGCCAGCTGTTCAGCCAGCTTTGGAAAATCTATTTCTGCATTTTTCTTAAGGCGCACATCAATCAAACGCGGGGTCGGCAGCTCTTGAATATTAATTCCGTCGCCGAGCCAAGGCTGCAACAACATTTGCAGTTGATTGTCAGAAAGAGCAGTGGCCGATTCGACTTGCGGCAGTTTTTTCAAAAACTCAAGAACTTTTTCTTGGTGAGAAAGCGTTTCTTCACGCGCTTTTTCCTGATTAATGTTATTAACCGGCATAATCTGCACCGTGAGCGAACCGAGAATACTGTTGTTCCAGTTTGTGAGCATAGAGTTGATAGAGAGCACACCGGCTAATGTTACCGCAAACAAAAAGACGGCGATAGATACCATAACTTTTAAGAACAAACCGGTCGCATCATCTTTAAGCGGAAGCTCTTGCTTTCGCGTGATAAGAGAGGAAGATGTCATATGCCAACTCCTTTCACGATTCCTTCAAACGGCTGAAAAACACGCAACCCACCGTTAACCAAATGGAGGCGCGGATAAGGAAAGTCTGTTATCAGCTTGTCGCTGTGGGTCGCAATCACCACGGTAGTGCCAAGCTTGTTAAGCTCAATAAACAGCTTCATAAGCTTTCTGGCAATATCATTATCAACGTTACCGGTCGGCTCATCGGCCAGCAAAATATCCGGACGATTAATCACGGCGCGCGCAATGGCGATTCGTTGTTTTTCGCCACCGGAAAGGGTGCTTGTTTTTTCAAACATATGCTTATCAAGCTCCACCCAAGATAACAGCTCTTTAACCCGTTTTTTAATTTCTTTTTCGCTCATACCGCACACACGCAGCGGAAGCGCCACATTATCAAAAGCCGAAAGATGTTCAATCAAACGAAAGTCCTGAAACACAACGCCGATTCTTCTGCGCAAAACGGCCAGAGCATCTCTGTTGGCAAAATTAACATTTTGCCCAAACACACCGAGCGCACCGCGACTTGGACGTTGAGCCAAATACATCAGGCTCAAAAGAGAAGTTTTTCCCGCACCGCTTTTTCCGGTCAAAAAATGGAACGAGCCTTTTTTGAGTGATAAGTTAATATCGCTCAAAATCTCCGGTCCCTGATCATAGCGAATGCCGACGCCCTTCATTTCCACAACGGCGGGAGCAGCAATAATTGAATCCCTCAGCAAAGAATTTATCTCCGAATAAAAAATTTTTTAACAAAAGATAGCATATAAAAATATTATACTCAACAAAATATTTTTTTCTTTCCTTAAAAAGAAATAAGCATAATAATAGAAGAGGAAGAAGAAAGAAAGGAATCAAAAATGCTGATAAGGTGCCCGGAGTGCGGCGTTTGTTACCGAATAGAAGAAAGCTTGCTGGCCGACAGAAGTCGCAAACTTCGCTGTGCGAAATGCGCTAAGGTCTGGGAAGCTAAACTTGAAGATTGCTTTGAGGAAGAAGAAGGCAAGGAAGAAGAAGTCTACGACCTGACCGGCATGCAAGCAAATTCCGAAAAACCAAATAATCAACAAGAAGAAAACAAACAAGAAGCCGATTCTCTGTTCAAAATCAGAGAAGCCGGAGGCCAGCTCGATGCCGAAAGCGATTCGTTGCCTGCCGAAGATGCTGAGGCAGAAGCCACACCGGAGACCAAGCCTGCCACGGATGATACCCCAGAGGATAACTCTGAAGGTAAAGAAGATAAAATAGACGAGAAAGACCTGGCGCTTGGCAGCGATATGCAGCAAATATTCTCACGCCTGAATAAACAGACCGAGATAATTGCAGAGATAGATAAAAATACATCACCGTTAAAAAAGGCGCTTATTTTTGTTCGTGATAATTTTTGGAGAAGAACAGGGCTTAGAAATACGACGATTTTAACCATTTTAGGACTGATTATTTTATCATCATTATCTTTTCGGTATGAATTAGTACGTAAATTTCCAAAGCTTGAGGCAATGTATAGCGCAATAGGCATACAGTCCCGAATAATCGGCGAGGGATTAGAATTCCAAAATGTCAGCCACCGAGAATATGAAGAAGATTATGTAAAAAAGATGGAGGTCAAAGGCTTTATCCGCAACAGCACGGATAAAAAATTGCCGATACCCGAAATTGAGGTCGAGGTTTTGGATAAAGACGGCATTACATTGCAAAAAGTCAATACCAAAACCCCGATAGCCGAGATATGGCCCAAGGAGCGCGCGGCATTTTCGTTTATAATCACCCAGCCGTCACCGCTAAGCAAATATGTTTACCTAACCTTTGGAAAATAAAAAGTAACCCACCGGCTTAGCCGGTGGTTCTTCACAAGCGGGTGTAACCCTAACGGTGCCAGCGAACGCCTT
>CALXTE010000040.1 GCA_944391345.1 uncultured Alphaproteobacteria bacterium | reverse complement strand
AGGCTGAAATTGCACGCAGTTTGGGTTGCTCGTGGCTGACTGTCCACCGCTATATGCAAAGAAACTTAAACTAATTTAGCTATCCACCAATTTACAAGGACTTCTCTTCTGAATGAAAAGAAGTCTTTTTTTTAACCCATAGAATCAATGTTTTTATTTGGTATAGGTTTTATTACTTTTACCAAATCCGGCTATCTATGGGTTGTTTATGGAGATACGGGATAGGTTTTAACCGTATTTTCAACTTTTGAGATTATGATTATTATAATTTATCCTTAGGAGTTTGAGAATGAAAAAGCTTGCCTTGATATGTGCTTTAATTGCTTTGATTATCGGGTGTCTTTCTTGGTTTTATCAAAAACAAGAAGTTGAAGATAAAGAACAAATGCTAATAGAGCAAGAAACTGAAAAATATAAATAAGACTGTTTTAATTAATCTTATCCTAAAGATTTGAGCTCCATTAATATGTATAATGATGAAATGAAATGTTTAGATAAAAAATATCATCAATGTTTGAAAGAAGTTATTATTGCTAAAATAAACGAGCTGGCAACTGAACTTGTCGGAAATGGGATAGGTCTTTACGGAATAGCTAATATCCCTTCTGACGCAAGAAACGCTTATAATGTATATAATATCTATAAAGGAACCAGAAATCTTGAAAATCAACTTCAACTATTTTAAGAAAAATAAAGCAACAACTCTCCTAAGCACAAAGAAAAGGTCGGAATATAAAACAAAGCCATATATTTTCTATATGGCTTTGGGGCTATTAGGCTTAGATTTCATCCCATCCTTCTACTGCGGTTGACTGATTATAAGAAGAAACGTTGGCTTCAAAAAAGTTTCCCTTCACATTTCCGTCGCCGTTGGTATCCGAAATTTTTTCTAAGTTTTTATACGGGGTTTCATTAAAACCGTCATAAATTGGTTGCAGGCCAATCTCTTTGAGGCGCTTATTGGCCATAAATTTAGTATATTGTTCTATTGTCTGCGGTGTGATACCCAAGACTTGATCACCAATTATGTGATTGCTCCATGCAATTTCTTGTTGTGTTGCGGTTCTGAACATTTCATAAATTTCATCGTCGACAAAGAACTCCGGTCTTTCTTTCCGAATCTCTTTAATGATATTGGCAAAAATAACGCAATGGGTCAGCTCATCACGATTGATATATTTGATTTCATCGGCAGTGCCAATCATCAACGAGCGGGCCGCCAGATTATAAAAGAAATTAAATCCATTATAAAAATACAGGCCTTCGAGTAAAAAGTTTGCAACCAATACTCGGGCAAAATTGACATCATTGCGTTCATCTATAAATTTTTGATAAATTTCTGCAATATATTTATTACGCTCAAACAAGACCTTATCATCGCGCCAACGATCATATATGGTTGCTCTTTTCTCTGCGGGGATTATGCTCTCGATTATATAAGCATAACTTTGAGAATGGACGGCTTCTTGATAGGTTTGAATTGCCAAAATCAAATTAACTTCCGGTGCCGTGATATAATCTGATATATTTGGCAAATTGTTGGTTTGAATACTATCCAAAAATACCAAAAAAGATAATATCCCATCATAGGCATTTTGTTCTGCCGGCGTGAGCTCGTCATAGGCGCGCTTATCATCATAGAGAGAAACTTTTTCCGGAATCCAAAAATTTTCCATCATCAGACGGTATAGTTTGTTCGCCCATTGATATTTTACATTATTTAGGTTAAAAAGGTTGGTCACGTTGCCTGCAATCATCTTTCTTTGCAAAACGTCATCATTTCCTTCTACATTAAAAAGTTTTTTTCTTTGCATTTTTTTATCCTTTTTATCCTGCGCAACTGATACATTCTTCTTTTGCAACGGAAGAGCCGTCTTTTTGAATTGTACGGGTATAGTACAATGTTTTAATTTCTTTCTTCCATGCGGTCATGATTGTTTCATAAATATCTTTTGCTCGAATGTTTCGATTGAGATTATACATGAGCTCAATGGAAATGCCGGTATCTATCCACTTATTAATTCGCGACATTATTTCTATAATTTTTCGTTGGTCAATATTGCGATTTTCTTGATAAAACCAAAACTTGTCTTTGATAAAAGGCGGGCAATTCGGAACACTTCCTTTGCCATGTGTTTCAACAAAAAATTTGCTATATATCGGCAAAACCGAAGCCGTGCACCCCTGAATCAACGAAGAACTTGTATTTGGGGCTATGGCTGATAATTGAGAATTGCGAATTCCATATTTTTGCAAATTTTCATAAATATCGTTCCATTCTTTTTTATATTTAGAATTTGCATTAAACCATACCTGTGTTTTTCCTAAAATAATGCCTTTTTGCCATTCTGATCCCGAATATGCACCAAACGGTCCTTTTTGTTTGGCAATTTCAATGCTGGCTCGGATGTTATAAATTGCCATTTTTTCAAATAAATCATCAACGACCTCGGCGGAGTCATTATAAGGAACATTATTTTTTGCCAAATAATCAGCCAAGCCCATGGCGCCAATGCCTATGGTTCTGTATCTTTGGTTATGCATTGTTCCTTCCATAATCGGAACTTGGGTTAAATCTATTGCATTGTCCAATAGGCGAACAGATGTTTGGCAGATGGACTTTAACTCGTCATCATTTTCGACATTTGCCAAATTAATTGAAAGCAAATTGCAAACATGGACCAAACCATCATAAGTTTCGGAAATGATTTTTCCGTTTTCTATTCTTTTGGTCCCAAATTTTGACGGACGGACATTGCTGTGAGATTCCGTGCAAAGGTTGGTTCCTACAATCACACCGTCGTGTTTGTTCGGATTGTATTTGTTGAGGGTGTCCTTAAACGCAATATAAGGCATTCCGGTTTCGACTTGCGATTTCATTAAGCGTTTTAAAAGCTCTTTGGCCGAAACAAACTTATACATTTCCAAATTGCCGAATTCGGCATCAAAATAAAGTTGATTATACAGTTTTTCAAAATCAGCGCCCCATAAATCTGCAATTTCTTGGTGATATTTGGTGCGGACTTCATGAGGATCAACCAATAACCATTTTTCATTATTCTCAACTTTTCGCATAAATAAATCAGGAATCACGACTTGCGGAAAAATATCATAAGCTTTCATGCGCTGGTCGCCGTTTTCGGTACGTAATTCCAAAAAGTTTTCAATATCCAGATGCCACATGTCCAAGGAAACCGTTACCGCTCCTTTTCTTTTTCCTTGTTGATTGACGGCTATGGCCGTATCATTAATGATGCGAATCCAAGGTATTACCCCGCCTGATGCATTTTTTATTCCTTTTATGCGGGCTCCTTTGGCGCGGACTCTTGAAATATTAACCCCGACACCGCCACCAAATTTTGAAATTGCCGAAATTTGATCTATGACATAAAAAATGGAATCTCGGTTATCGTCCATCACCGTAATAAAGCAAGAACTCAAATTTCCGTGCGGGCGACGCAAATTCATCAGTAACGGTGTACCCAAAGAAATTTTTCGGTCTGCTAATTTTAGGTAGGTGTCTTTTACTTGCGCCATTCGGATGGATTTGTCATCATTTTGCTCAATCAACAAGGCGATGCTTAAAAACATTTCTTGCGGAAGTTCGACTACATGATCATCAAATTCACACAAATATCTTTTTATTAATAAATTTGCGCCGGCATAGTCGTAATCCATATCTAATTTCGGATCAATAAAACCGGCGGCTTCTTGAAGCTCGGCAGAAGAATATTTTTCTTTGATATCCGCAGAATAAATATTGTTCTCGATGGCAAAATCCAGAAATTTTATATAATCATAAGGGACGGCATTTTGTTCTTGGCGATAGTTTTTAATGTCTTTGTACAAATCAAACATTTTTAATCGGCCGGCCACATTTTTCCAATCGGGTTCAACAACCGAGGTCAAGTTTAGTGCACTGAGAATCAAAGCCTGATTTATTTTGGCTGTGGGCAGGTTTTCTTTATAAAAGCTCGGAATGGTATTCAACAGCTCATTTTTATCAAGATTAAAGCCCTGTAATGCACGTTCTACCGTTTGGCTTATCTTTGAGATATCAAAATCAGAAACAAGGCCGTTTCTTTTTACAACTTTTTGATTTTCCATAACTTTCCTCACCGCAAGAAAAAAACTATATGATGTACTAATATTTTTCTAAAATACTATATATAGTATGAAAGCGATGTGTAAATATGATTTTTTATGTTTTTTATAATAACTTGAAAAAGCATATAAAACAGTGTGCACAACTCTTATGCTCACTTTTTTTAATTCTGATTTTTGCACTATGGGAGCAGTTACGAATATTAAGCGTATTTCGCATTTTTGATATTCTTAGTGTTTTAGTTGTTAATCTTGCTAAAACTCATATTGATAGCCAATTGTGATTTCATAGGGCATGGTGACTTTGTTGCCTAGATGAGTCGAAACTTCAAAAAAGGCCGTATTTTGGTCATTCCAGCGGCCTTTTATTCCGGCTCCAAGTTTATAGTGTGTGGCAGACATATCTTCGTTCATCAGATAATCGGCTACTTCGACCTTGCTCTCTGATTTCCAGTCATGGATAAGGCTAAATTTACCAAAAACTTCTGCGTCTGCCGTTTCGCTGAAAACGTATTTTTTGCCGCCGGTGATACCGATACTGCCCTTAAAATCATTTTGATCAGATGCTGTTATCAGAGTATTGAAATTTGTGCGATAGCTAACACCTTTAATCCACATATATTCTAATCCGACATGAGGTTCGATATACCAATCTTTATCAAACTCAAAGCGACGACCGCCGATGATAGACGTATGCCAGCCGTTGGTATCATACTTTCCCGTGACGACGGCGCCGGCCGGTGTATAAGTGTTTATGGATTGATTATGAGTGAAATATGCGCCCAAAACATCTAAAAACCACTGATTTTCCGTGGTTAAGCTGGAATATAAGCCAAAACTTTTGGTATTGCCTTCGGACTTTCCGGATTGACTGAATTCTTGGCGAGAATGGCTATAGCTGGTATATATACCTAGTCTGACTTGATAATCATCCCCTTCCAAAACCTCATAGTCGACACCGATATTGCCACCATAAACATCAGTTTGGCTATCGGTTCCGTCATTAAAATCTTGGTTTATGCGGCGGCTGATGCCTTTTGCCCAAAGGCCTCCTTCGTGCTTATTTTTTCCATGTTTTTCAAAAAGGCGGCTATATACCGGACTGATATGGGTGTAAAATAATGAAGACAGCGAACTGAATGTGTTTTTGGCGACATAGGTTGTTTCATTAATTTTATCTGTATTTTCCAGATACCAGTCATTGCCCTCTTGGACAAGGTTATATTGATAAGCGCCGACATCGACAGCACCTCCTATCAGATAAAAATTTTCATGTGCGGTGTTTTCATCTATAATTTTATATTTATTAGGAGCGGTGTCCATGCTATAATCATTAACGACCAGACCAAATTCACCGTCTCCGTTTTGAATGTTAATCGTATCGGCCTTATTTTCCGACATATTGGTATTCATGCTGAATATTCCGGTTCCGTTTAGATTTTCGATATTTAGCGTATGATAGCTGTTTCCCTTTTCCATATTCACCAGGCTTTTATCTAATGTCAGATTGGGAATTGTATTGTCTCCGCTTATGTTAATAATACTGTTTGTTGCCGTTGTCGTTCCGGTTAAACTTCCGCCGCTTTGCAAATTTAATATTGCTTTGTCCAATGTTGCGGCATCTGCAGTTCCTCCTGACCAAATATTTAATATTCCGCCATTGCTTACTTTTGTATCTGATGCCAGTCCATAGACGTTTTGGGTTCCGCCGTTAATTTGAGTGCTGCCGGCCGTGCCATAGACATTTTCCGTGCCGGCGTTCAAAATCGTGTTTTGTGACTCACCGCCGGTTTCTACGGTTAAAGTTCCGCCGGATATGGTCGTATTTTTAGCAACGCCGTAAACATTTTGTGCCCCACTGATTAAGCTGGTATCTGTTGCAAGGCCATAGAC
>CALXTE010000039.1 GCA_944391345.1 uncultured Alphaproteobacteria bacterium | reverse complement strand
AGTTCGAACCCGAGTACAAAAAAAGCCTCCGCAAAGGAGGCCTAAGATTGGTGGGCGCTGAGAGGTTCGAACTCCCGACCCTCTCGGTGTAAACGAGATGCTCTTCCAGCTGAGCTAAGCGCCCGTCCCGTTCCACGAAAGAACTTATACTCTCTAAAAAATAATTAATCAAGAAAAAAATGAAAAAAAATTTATTTTTTTTATAATATATTGAAATTTCAATGAATAATAAAAGTCTGTACTTTTCAAAATTTTTTGCTATAATATGCGGCGGTAAAAACAACAGAAAGAGAAAATCGCGTGAAAAAAATTATTTCCGCCGCTGATGCCGGCAAAATGATTCCCAGTGGTTCAACCGTAATGATTGGGGGATTTTTGCACTGCGGCTCACCAAATAAAATAATTGATGAAATGATTACGCAAAATGTGCATGACTTAACCTTGATTGCAAATGACACTTCATGCCCTGACAGTGATCGCGGAAAACTCATCGTCAATAAACGCGTAAAAAAAGCAATTGTCACCCATATCGGCACCAATCCCGAAACCGGCCGCCAATTTGTCAACGGCGAAATTGAAGTCGAATTTGTCCCCATGGGAACTTTGGTAGAGCGGATTCGCGCCGGCGGCGCCGGATTGGGCGGCGTTTTAACACCCACAGGCATCGGCACCGTAGTCGAACAAGGCAAACAAACCATAGAAATTGACGGCAAAAAATACCTTCTTGAAAAACCGTTAAAAGCAGACTTTGCCATCGTCTATGGCACAAAAGCAGATAAATACGGGAACGTCTATCTCGAAAACAGCACCAAAAACTTTAACACCGTCATGGCTACCGCAGCCAAAACCGTTATTGTTGAGGCTGATGAGCTGGTTGAAGACTGCCTTGACGCCAATCACATTACCATCCCCGGAATATATATTGATTATATTGTGGCCTAAAATGAGGATACAAATATCATGGAATTAAACAAAGAACAAATCAGAGAAATAATCGCACGCCGCGTTGCCAAAGAATTACACGAAGGTGACTATGTCACTTTAGGCATCGGTCTCCCGACTGAAACGGCCAACTATATCCCTGAAGAAATGCATGTTATGATTCAATCCGAAAACGGCTTAATCGGCGTCGGCGCCAAAGCCAAGGGAGACAACATCTGCCGTACCTCAATCAACGCCGGCGGCATTCCGGTAACCACCAAAAAAGGCGCCGTATTTTTTGATACCGCCACTTCTTTCTCCATGATAAGAGGCGGCCATGTTGATGTCACGGTTCTGGGCGCCTTGCAAGTTGACCAAGAAGGCAATATTGCCAACTGGATGGTCCCCGGAGTCTTTGTTCCGGGAATGGGCGGCGCCATGGACTTGGTCGTCGGTGCAAAAAAAGTCATCGTTGCCATGGAGCATATGGCTAAAAATCAAATAAAGATTCTAAAAAAATGTACCTTGCCGTTAACCGCCGCCCACGAAGTTGATTTAATCGTTACCGAACGCTGTGTTTTAAAAGTAACGGATGCAGGCCTTGTGCTGCAAGAAATTAATCCGCTCTTTTCGCTTGAAGATATCACCTCAACGATTGAGGCTGACTTAATCATTCCGGACAGCATGCAAAACCTCGCGGCATAATGACACAAAAAAGGCTCTCATTTAACTGAGAGCCTTTTTTATACCCTGCCGACAGAGCAAGGAAAAATTTTTAGTTTACTGAATCCTGCAAAGCTTTACCGGCTTTAAACTTAGCCTGTTTGCGAGCCGGAATTTTAATGGTGGCACCGGTGCGCGGATTACGGCCGGTTGTAGCCGAACGCTTTGAAACAGCAAAAGTACCAAAGCCGACCAAGCGAACTTCATCGCCGGCTTTCAAAGCATTAGTGATTGAAGAAACCAAAGCATCCAAAGCCTTAGCTGAATCAGTTTTTGTTAAACCAGTTTCATTAGAAATGCTGGCAATCAATTCATTTTTATTCACGGTGAGGACTCCCTCTAAAAAATATTAAACAAACAATGCAGAAACCACTCCACCTCAAACAATTCAAAGGAAAACAGCCTCCACAACCAAAGTTTAAGAATTAAACAAAAGCTCTGTCAAACAAAAATAACGCCTTTTCAAAAAAATTGTGCATTGTTTGACTAAAAACAGCGATTTTTTTGAATAATCTTAATTTTTGCGCGCAAGAATTTATAATTTTTTCAAAAATTGCTTAACTTCGCGGCGCATTTCATCACTTCCATGCCCGAGAGCCGGAACGATTCGCAAATGACAGTTTTCAAGCTTTTGTGCAAGCTGATAAGCGCCCACAAGCGGACAAAGCAAATCAAGCCGATTGTGAAAAATATCAATCCGAATATTTTTCAAAGGCAACACATTTTCCAACAGCTCGTTTTCTTTAAGAAAAAACTTATTAGCAGCATAATTGGTATAAATCTTACAAATATTAATATCCTCATCCGAAACCGGCATATCATCAACATTCGGCGGTGTTAAAGACCCGAGCGCAAATTCATAACGGCCATAAAGACGCACGGCTTTTTCCTGATTTTTTCGCACATTAGACTTCAATAAAAGATTATAATAGAGAGGCACATTCTCTCCCTCAGCCGGTGATGAAACTTTTTCCCACACATCAGGATAAAGCCAGCCGGAATATTTTGTTTCCCAAACGGCGTTATCATTATTGGCCAGAAAAATTTTGGTAAGAATTAAGCGCTCAACTTTGTCGGGATGACTTTCAGCAAAATACAAAGCCAGTGTTGAGCCCCAAGAGCTGCCGTAAACAATGATTTTTTCTTTGATATGAAGAAAAGCAAGAAGCTTCAATATATCATCAGATAATTTGGCAATGGTATTTTCTTTGGTTTCACCGGCCGGCACGGATTTTCCGCATCCACGTTGATCAAACAAAATCACCCGAAATTTCTTCAAATTAAAATCGGCCGCAGTAGAAGAACGGCTATAATACCCTGGTCCACCATGCAAACAAACAATTGCCCTGCCCTTTGGGTTGCCATATTCATGAAAATAAATCTTGTGCATATCAGATACCGACACATAACCGCTGTTAAAAGGTTTCGGCTCAAACCAACGCTCCCAAAAAGACATTTCAATCTCCTTATAATTAATTATGATTGCAATCTGAATCAGATAATTTTAATATAAACCATAGAACAAGATTCGCAACAGGGAAAAACAAATGAATACAGAAATTTGCCTGCATAATTCCACAGTGATTAATGGCTATACCACCATGAAGAATTGCGCTGTTCTGATTAAAGGACATAAAATAATAGATGTATTCAATGAGGTCCGCTTTGCTCAAAAAAAATTTCGCCCTGAAGTAAAGTTTATTGATGTAAAAGGCGCTTACCTCGCCCCCGGATTCGTCGACACCCATATTCATGGCATCGGCGGCTATGGAACGGAAGACCACTCTGTCGAATCAATATTAAAGATGTCGGAAATTTTGCCGCAATACGGCGTATCATCTTTTATTCCAACCCTTTATTCCGAAAAGAAAGACGAGCTGATAAAAGGCATAAAAGCCGTTGTTCAAGCCATGGGCAAAGAGCAAGGCGCAAAAATTTTAGGCATGCACCTTGAAGGCCCTTTCATCTCACCGGACCGGCTTGGGGTTCAATCGCCCAGCAGTTTAAGCCCTGTTAATCTAAAACTCATGGATGAATTATGGGCCGCCGCCGAAGGAAAAATCATAAACATGACGGTTGCTCCGGAATTAAAAGGCATGAGAGAACTGGCGCTCAATTGCATTAGCAAAGGTATTGTGCTACAAGCCGGCCACACTAACGCCACTTACGACCAAATGATTGAAGGAATGCAAGCCCGCATCATGCATGTCACTCATTTGTTCAACGCCATGAGCCGCATGCACCACCGCGACCCCGGAGCCGTCGGAACCGTATTTATACATCCGGAATTATCTTGCGAGGTTATTGCCGATGGGATACATATCAACCCCAACATCATCAAGTTTTTGCTGCGTTGCAAACCAATAGATAAACTGGTTTTGGTCACCGATGCACTTAAACCCACCAAACAAAAGCACCTCCCATTGATTGCCAACGGCGAAGAAGTTTATTTGGATAAATGTTTTTATCGCAAGTCAGATAATGTAATCGCCGGCTCAGCCTTAACCATGCTCGACGGCGTAAAAAATTTGGTAGAATTCGGCCTAACTTTGGAACAAGCCGTACAAATGGCCTCAACCAATCCGGCCAGAATCATGAAGCAAGAACACCGCGGCCTCATCGCCCCCGGTTATGATGCCGATCTGGTCATCTTTGATAAAGACTTCAAAAATAATTATACCATCATTCAAGGACAGCTCTATAAAAAAGGAAAAAAGCTATGCGCGTAATCATCAAAAAAGACTATGACGAATGTTCAAAATGGGCAGCTGATTTTGTAGCTTATAAAATCAAACGCTTTCACCCCACAGCCGAAAAATCCTTTGTGTTGGGCTTGCCGACGGGATCAACGCCGCTCGGAATGTATCACAATTTAATTAAACAAAACCAAGCCGGCAAAGTTTCTTTCGAAAACGTCGTAACTTTTAATATGGATGAATACATCGGTCTGCCGCCGGAACACCCGCAAAGCTATCACTATTTTATGAAAGAAAACTTCTTTAAACACATTAACATCCAGCAAAAAAACATTCACATTCCCAACGGCATGACCAGAGACTTTGAAAAAGAATGTCAGGATTATGAAACGGCCATCAAAAAATGCGGCGGCGTTAATCTGTTTATCGGCGGCATCGGGACTGACGGACATATTGCCTTTAATGAGCCGGGGTCTTCCTTAACCTCCCGCACCCGAATAAAAACATTGCGCCTTGATACCATAAAATCAAATGCTCGCTTTTTTGACAACGACATGACACGTGTTCCCAAAACCGCTTTAACCGTCGGCATCGGCACAATTATGGATGCTGAAGAAGTCATGATAATTGCCACCGGCAAAAACAAGGCCGAAGCGATTAAACACGGCATTGAAGGTAGCGTCAGCCATATGTGGCCGATTAGTATTTTACAAATGCACCAACACGGAATTATTGTTTGTGACGAAGAAGCCGTCAGCCTCTTACAACCAGAAACGGTTAATTATTTTAAAGAAATCGAAAACCGCACATTATAGGAAAACAAAACATGAATATAAATCAAACCGCAGGCTGCACCATATTAGCCATCGGAATTGCTCTGGGAGGATTTTTCCCCGGATATTTCTATTATAACTCAACAAGAGACAATCGTACCGTTACGGTAAAAGGCCTTTCCGAAATGGAAGTCAAAGCCGATTTAGCCTTTTGGAAAATAAAATTCAAAACCACCGGCAATGACCTAAACCTTCTTCAACAAAAAATGGCCTCAGATTCCCTTGCGATTCAAAAGTTTTTAAAAGAACAAGGATTCGCTGATAATGAAATCTCGGTTGAAAGATTAAATACCGATGACTTAAAAACCAACCCTTACCGCTCATCGGAAGTAAATGATTCTCGCTATATCTTAGACCAAACAATAACCGTTCGCACCAATCAGGTCGATAAAGTCGAAACAGCTTTAAGCCAGACCGGAACATTGGTATCTCAAGGCGTTATTTTAGATAATCAAGAATATTCTTCACCGGTATCATACCTCTTTACCGGCTTAAATGAGATAAAACCCAAAATGCTGGAGCAAGCCACCAAAAACGCTAAAGAAGCGGCCGAAGAATTTGCCAGAAGCTCAGACAGCACCGTCGGCAAAATAAAAACCGCTAACCAAGGTGTTTTCTCGGTTTTGCCCCGAGAACAAATCCCCGGAATGAGCGAAAATATGCAGATTAACAAAACTGTCCGCGTCGTTTCTACGGTTGTTTATTACTTAGAATAAAAAAATCATCAAACAAGGCGAAACATCAAGATTCGCCTTGTTTTTTGTAACAAGAAAACTACCGGCTAGGCCGGTAGTTCCAAAGAGCTTAGAGCTTTACAGATAAAAAACTCCTT
>CALXTE010000038.1 GCA_944391345.1 uncultured Alphaproteobacteria bacterium | reverse complement strand
CGAACTATACATCATCATCAGCAGCATCTAAGGATTATGATAGTTGTGGGAATACGGCAAAAATAATCGCGGCAGGAAATAAGAGCAAGTATCCGGCAGCATGGGCGGCACATGAGTATAAAACAGCGGGAACGGAGGCAGGAGATTGGTGCTTACCGGCAGCAGGAATATTTACCTCATATTATAACAACCAAGAAGCTGTAAACACAGGGTTTAGCCGCGCAAATGGGACACAATTCACAACCAGCACCTACGCTTGGTCGTCGTCCGAGTACAGTAGTAGCAACTCATGGATATCATATTTTAGTGATATCTACGGCTTGCGCGGCTCCTATGCCTTCAACCGCAAGAATTACAGCTACGAGGTTCGTCCCGTTCTTGAATTTTAATCACAAAAAAAGCGGGGCTTTTGCTCCGCTTTTTTTATTTATCAACTTTGCTCATTGCCTCTTTGACGTAGGCGGAAAGTTTTTCAAAAGCTCTTTTTTCTATCTGACGGATGCGCTCGCGGCTGATGTTGAACTTTTGGCCTAAATCTTCCAGCGTTTCAGGCGTTTCAGTCAGCATGCGGTTTTTGACAATATATCTCTCACGCTCGCTCAACTTAGCCAAAGCCTCTTTCAGTACCCTGCTCTTTAACTCTCTTTCTTGCTTGAGCTCTAAGCCGGCTTCTATATTCTGTTTGCCGTCAATCAGAAAATCAAGCTTTTCGTCCTCGCCGTCTTCACCGACTGCAATATTTAACGAGCTATCACGCCCCAAGCGTTGATTCATCTCGACAACATCTTTTTCATCAACGACCAACTCTTTAGCAATTTCTTTAACGACCTTTGGTTCCAGCTCTTTGTTTTCATATATCCCTAAACGCGCCTTAATGCGGTTTAAGTTATAAAACAGCTTTTTCTGCGCCGCAATTGTTCCGATTTTTACCAAAGACCAAGAACGCAGGATAAAGTCGTTTATTGCGGCCTTAATCCACCACATGGCATAAGTTGCCAGTCTGACGTTTTTGCTTAAATCAAACTTTTTAACCGCCTGCATTAACCCGATATTGGCTTCTGAAATAATGTCGGCCAAAGGCAAGCCATAGCGGCGATAGGTCATGGCTATCTTGGCGGCCAGCCTTAAATGAGAGGTTACCAAAGTTTGGGCGGCCTCAAGGCTGCCTTCCTGTTTGAATTTTTCAACCAGTCTTTTTTCTTCCGACTCACTCAACATCGGTATTTTTTTGATTTTTTCAAAATAAGATACGAGGCTGTTTTCTTCCACAACGGCGGGAAGATTTTTTTGCTCTTTTACCAGTACAACTGATGTGTTGTTTGTCATTCTATATTACCTTCTTTCCTTGGTCGAATCTTGAAAATTTCCGACCGAGCAGTGTTATCTAATATCACTTTTTGATAAAAAAAGCAACTCCCTTACGCACAAAAATTTTAATTAAATTTCAAAACCAAAAGTTTCTCCTGATTTTTCAGGCGGTAAGAAGTTTATTATCTCAACCTTACTTTTGGCGTTTTCTTGAGGATACATTAATAAATAAATATTGTATTTTTGCCCGTCGCCGCTGCTTTTGCACAAGGTAAAGTCTTCGTTTTTGTAACCGTCATTGATTTTCAACATAATCAAACGATTAGCAGTCAAAAAGTCGTTTTTATTGGTGAAGCCGTCAGGATTTTCGGGGCTGAATGTATGTAAGTTTTTGAGCAGCAAGCTGCGGCGGCGTTTTTCGATAACGCTATTCGCCGGATTGGCCTGCTGATAAGTTTCAATCTGCTCCAGTACTTGGGCAATGATTTCTTGGTTATCGCACCGCAGTCTGTCGTCTTTCCCAAAAGAAAAAGCGGCCGTTGCATTTGTTATTATCATCAAGCTTGTGATTATGCCCAATGTTTTATGTTTCAGCATGGCCGCCCTCTCCTGTTTTTTTAGAAGTTAATGGATTTTGGTGTTCTTGGGAAGGGCAGAACATCTCTGATGTTGCTAATGCCCGTAACCAACATCATCATGCGCTCAAAGCCAAGGCCAAAGCCGGCGTGCGGAACACTGCCGTATTTGCGCGAATCGAGATACCAGTCATAGTCCTCGATATTCATGCCAAGTTCCTTAATTCTGGCAACCAGTTTGTCATAGCTGTCTTCTCTTTGTGAGCCGCCAATCAACTCGCCAATTCTCGGAACAAGAACATCCATTGCGGCAACGGTTTTGCCATCATCATTTTGCTTCATATAAAAGGCTTTTATCTCTTTTGGATAATCTCTGACAATAACCGGCTTTTTGAAATGTTCTTCTGCCAGATAACGCTCATGCTCGGTTTGTAAATCAATGCCATATTCCGGCTCGTATTCAAACTTTTTGCCTGATTTTTTCATTATCTCAATCGCTTCGGAATATGTGATGCGGGCAAAGCTGTTGTTCATGATGTTATCCAAAGTTGCCTTCAAGGTCGGATCAACAAATTTTTCGAACAAATCCAAATCTTCGGCGCAATTTTCCATGATATCTTTGACGCAATAGCGGACCATATCCTCAGCCAAATCCATATCATCATAGATATCGGCAAAAGCCATTTCCGGCTCAATCATCCAGAACTCAGCCGCATGTCTCGGTGTGTTTGAGTTCTCTGCACGGAAGGTTGGGCCAAAGGTATAAATATCGCCCAGAGCCGTGGCATACATTTCACCGTTTAATTGCCCTGACACCGTCAAATGTGCCTCTTTTCCGAAAAAGTCCTTGCTGTAATCAATCTTTCCGTCTGCCGTTCTTGGTAAATTGTTCAAGTCAAGCGTGATGACCTGAAACATCTCGCCGGCACCTTCACAATCTGAACCCGTGATTATCGGGGTATGAACATATTTAAATCCTCTTTCCTGAAAGAATTTATGAATCGCATAAGACAGCTGTGAGCGAATGCGGAAAGCTGCTCCATATTTATTTGTTCTTGGGCGCAGATGTGCAATCGTGCGCAAAAACTCGTCACTGTGTTTTTTCTTTTGCAGCGGAAAGTCATCCGGTGCAATGCTGTAAATTTCAATCTCGTCAGCAACAACCTCATATTTTTGGCTGCCGCCTTGGGATGCGACCAACTTTCCTTTAACCGCAACCGAAGACCCTGTTGTCAGCTTTTTTATCTCTTCATAATTAGGCAAGTTGTTATTGGCAATGACCTGCATATTCTTTAAACATGAGCCGTCGTTTATCTCTACAAATGAAAAATCTTTTGCATCTCTTCTGGTTTTTACCCATCCTTTTACCAAAACTTGTGGCTGTTCACTTTCTGATGAGAGCAGTTTTACTATCTTTGTTCTTTTTAACATTTTGTTTTACCTCTGTTTTTGTTATTTTATTTATTGCCAATCAAACAACTTTGCATAATATAAATCATTTATCTTTAATTGTCCAGCATTGACAATTATTTTAGTCAGTATAAATTATATGTAAATAGATTTCATTACTTAAGGAGAAAAAAATGAACAAGTCTCTTCCGCTTTTATGTTCTTTGGCTTTGCTGGCCGGATGTGCCCAAAATATCGGCGCAAACGACTATGCAACCGCTAATGTTAATCAAGTTAACGTGACTAAAATGTGCAAGGTTATCAGTGTTCGCCAAGTTAAAGTGCAGAACGACGACTCTACCGGTGCGACTCTTGGTGTGATTGCCGGCGGCGTGGCAGGATCACAAATCGGAAACGGGTCAACAGCCGGTGTTCTCGGCGCCTTGGGCGGGGCTTTGGTCGGCGGTGTGGCCGGCGAGCTTGCTGAAAAAGGCTTAACCACCCAAACGGGTTATGAATATGTGGTTCAGCTTGACCAGGGGGGCTTTGTTACCGTTACTCAGGGTAATGATGTTTTGATGACCCCAGGACAAAGATGTTTGGTTATCTATGGCAACCAAGCCCGCGTTATTCCTTACAACGGCGGTTACTAATCTTTATTTTCTTTAATAGAAAAACAGCTCCCATTTTTGAGAGCTGTTTTTTTGCTTTTAGCCATAAATTTCTATCTGGTTTTTTGCATATTTCTTATCTGGCTAACTCGGTCTTTTTGTTGCAGTTTACCTTTTTTATCATGAAAGAGGCCATGGCTTTTAAGTTGTTCCAAGTGGTCTTGCATAAATTTATTTTCAACCTTGCCTAAAACTTCTCCCTGATTTTGACGTTTTTGTAAATCGGCATACACTTTTTCGTTTACGGCAAGCAGTGAAAGTTTTGTTCTCTCATCTTTTAGAACACGACCTCTATCTTGTCCCGTTGTGGCGCCGCATTTATAACTTCCGTCTTTAAGCTGATATAAATTTGGCATCAGCGAACTTACATCAACAAAACTATTATTATTAACCTTAAGCTGTCCGTCTAAAAATTGGTATGAAAACTCCCCATTGTCATGATTACCTGTGCGTTCTAGTTCATCTTCAATTAATATTTCGCCGGCCGGCATTTTTTCTGTTTGTGTTTTTTCTAACATCATCATGTTGATAACATCACCCTGTTGTTGAGAAAAAACTTTGTTCTGAACAGACTTTTGCATTATCCAATAAAAATTCTTATCGGTTATGCCTTGTGGCGATTTTGACAATAGGCCGATGCTTTTAATAAAATGTTCAATTTGTTCCTCGTTAAGCTCTGCTTTTTCAACCATTTGCCATGCTTGTTCTTTATCTAGTTTAAATGGTTTTTCGCCCAAAAAGGCAGGAACTTTTAAATCTTGATCATTTTCATTAGATTTTATTTCCGTCCTTGTTTTTATTTGATCATTAGCTTGTTGTTTGGCAGCTGCTGAATTTCCGCTCAAGGTTGCTCCAAACAACATGCTGAACAAGGCTATTTTTTTAGCATTATTATGAATTTTATTTTTGACATCGTTAATTCTGTCTTTAATATTTTTTTTCATTTGCCCCTCCGTTTTTTTTTGATTTTAACCTTTTTCGGGCCTATTGTCAACCATTTTGTCTATTTTTATCAATCCGCTTTTTTTTACAAAGAATTAATCCATGCCGCAATTTTATTATCAACGGCTTGATTATATTTCTCCGGCATATTATTAAACGATGCGCTCTTTTGAATTTTTGCATTTTTGGCTGCGGCGGTAAAATCTGCAAAATAGGTGCCGACATTGCTTCCCTGCGTTGTGAACGGAACAACCTTTTTATCTGCAAAATCAACTTGCTCTAAAAACGCTCTCATCGGGGTTGAAACCGTGTACCACCAAACCGGTCCACCGACAAAAATCGTATTGTATTTTGCAAAATCAGGCAAATTTCCGCTCAAGGCCGGATATTTTTTATCATTTAACTGTTTTTTTAAGGTGAGGTAAAACCACGGATAACGATTTATCTTTTCTGCGGTTTTGATTTCATACAGTTCTCCGCCGGTCATTTTCTGGATCCTTTCCGCAATATCCTTGGTATGACCACTCAGAGAGTAATATACAATCAAGGTTCTTCCGGGGAGGCGTCTTACGGCTTCGCCCTGTCCTTCATATTGAGCCATTTCTTGCGCATTGCGTTTTGATACTTTATAGAGATGAGCCCCGCCAATTGACAATCCGATAATTATTGCGGCCAAGATAATGTACATGATGATTTTAAACATTTTTCCTCCCTAAAAAATTGTTTTCTTTAAGAATAAACATCTTATGAGAAAAAATCAAGTGCAAAGAAAAAAAGACCGACGTTTTAATCTGTCCTATTTTCCTCTAGTTCTCTACACTTCTTACATATTTGAACTTTTTTTGAACGCGGTTTAATTTTAGCAGACTTTATTTTTGGTGTTTAATTTGTTCTTGTATATAGTTTCATTAAACTATTTATGAGGACTATCAAATGATTTATGGATATATTCGGGTCAGCACTGACCATCAACACACCGCTAATCAACATCACGAAATTGAGCTTTTTACCGCGAAGAATGATATGAAAATTGATAAATGGGTTGAAGAAATCATTTCTTCTCGCAAGCCTTTGCATGAACGCAGACTCGGAAAAATCTTAAAAAAACTCAAAAAAGGCGATATTTTGATTGCGACAGAGCTTTCGCGGTTGGGACGCAATCTGCTCGAAGTGATGGGAATTTTGCAAGAATGCTTGGAAAAAGACTGTCAGATTTGGACTTTGAAAGAAAATTATCGCTTAGGCGCCGATATTCAGTCTAAAGTTTTGGCTTTTGCCTTTAGTTTGGCGAGTGAAATTGAGCGGCAGTTGATTTCCGAAAGGACTAAAATTTCGCTCCAGCGGCTTAAAGATGAAGGCAGGCATCTCGGACGACCTTATGGAACATCTTATCAAAAGCTACAAAAACAGCATGACAGGCTGATGAACTTATTAGATAAAGGTGTTTCCAAGGCTGAAATTGCACGGAGTTTGGGTTGCTCGTGGTTGACTGTCCACCGCTATATGCAAAGAAACTTAAACTAATTTAGAAATAAAACTATTTGCAAGGACTTCTCTTCTGAATGGAAAGAAGTCTTTTTTTACCCCATAGAATCAATGTTTTTATTTGGTATAGGTTTTATTACTTTTACCAAATCCGGCTATCCTCGGGTTGTTTATGGAGATACGGGATAGGCTTTAACCTTATTTTCAACATAAAAGGAGAGGATTTTATAAGCCTCTCCCTTATCTTGTTTATTCAAAAGAATTTAGT
>CALXTE010000037.1 GCA_944391345.1 uncultured Alphaproteobacteria bacterium | reverse complement strand
TATTATCTTTTTTTCAAGATATACCGTCTGCGTATCCCCTCTTATTTTCCTTATTCAATCTCTGTCTTTATAACCTGCGCTCTTTGAAAGCGCTGTGCCGTGGTCTTAAGATTTTATTAACCGTTCAACCTGTCGGCGAAGTGGTTTATAGGACAATCCCAATCGAATGTCAACAACTTTTTTAAAAAAAATTCACTTTTTTTTGAACTTTTTTTTAATCATTTGATTATGCATAAAAACTTTTAAAAATTTTTTTCTGCAACAACATCTTTTTTTCCACACAAACACCAAAAAAAAGAACTTTATAATATCCCCACTTTTTAGCTTGAAATAAAAAAGAGATTCGCCTAATATAATAGAGCACAGTTTTGCAATAACCAATATAGGAGGCAACAATAATAAAAGAAAGCACCAATGCGCCAGTACGCGAGAGCGACGGACCACGCATTAACGAGGATATAAAAGTAAAAGAAGTAAGATTAATTGACGCAGACGGAGAAAACCGAGGCATAGTCTCGATTAAAGAGGCCTTAGCCGTTGCCGAAGAAAGCGGACTTGATTTGATAGAAATCTCCCCGCAGGCCAATCCTCCGGTTTGCAAAGTCTTAGATTATGGCAAATATAAATACGAAGTTCAAAAAAGAAAGAACGAGGCCAAAAAGAATCAAAAAGTTGTTGAGATTAAAGAACTAAAGCTTCGCCCGATGATTGACACCCATGATTATGAAGTTAAAGTCAAACAAGCCAAAAAGTTTTTGAAAGACGGCAACAAAGTCAAATTCACCATGCGTTTCAAAGGCCGTGAATTAAGTGCCAACGACATGGGACAAACAATATTGAATCGCTTGCTTGAAGATTTGGAAGGTTTATGCAAACTCGATTCTGCCCCCAAACTTGAAGGCAAACAGATGATGATGATTATCTCGCCGATGTAAAAAAAACAAAACCACAAAAAAAGACGCTATGCCTCAAAGCAAAGCGCCTTTTTTTTTAGCCTGATCAAAGGACAATGCCGATATTTTCATCAACATAGCCCCCGACACGAACCCAATAAGTCCCAGAGAAACTGAGCCATACAACCTCGGTTACAACCTGTCCTTCGTGCTCTACCATATGGTTATAAACATCACAAAGAGCCACCTTTGCCAAAGAGCAAACACCGAGAACTTTCTTGGCATCATCAGCGGTCATTGGCTCAGCTTTTTCAAATTTCTCTGCGCGAATAACCGGAAGTCCGTCAAAAGTTCCTTTCACAGTGCTAACCGGAGCATAAACCGAAGTTCTAACCCAAACACCGCCACCGACAGACATCCAAACGCGTTCCTTATCCACCGCAACACCGTTTTCATCTGTCAACCAAACGGCTGTCAGCGAACATGCACCTAAGATCTTTTCTGCCTCTTTCAGGCTCATACCTTTTTTTTCTCTAAAAGATTCTACCGCCACTTCGGCAAGAACCAAATTTTGATATTCTTTCATAATAAAACAAATAATAAAGATTAATAATTAGGATTTGACAAAATCAATAGCACAACACAATTTTTTTTCAAGCATTATTTTCTGGGTGAAAAAGATTTTATTTTGGACATTAAGCCTCAAGCGACATATATATAAGAAAACAAATACAAGAAAGAAGGATTCGCATGAACACCAAACCCATATCGGAACTTTCCCCGCAAGAAGCCGCCGCAGAATTAGAATACATTGCAACCGAAATGGCAAAATCGGATATTGCCTATTATCAGCAAGACAATCCTTATCTGACTGATGCCGAGTACGATTCGCTAAAGAAAAGAAACGAAGAAATTGAGGCACGCTTTCCTGAATTGATTCGCCCCGACAGCCCCTCAAAAAAAATCGGTGCTCCGTTGCAAAGCGGCTTCAAAAAAGTCACCCACCGATTCCCGATGCTGTCTTTAGCCGATGTATTTTCCATAGAAGAGGTAGAAGACTTTGTGCAAGGGGTAAAACGCTTTTTAAACAGCGCCGCCGACATCACCTTCATGGCTGAACCCAAAATAGATGGCTTGTCTTTTTCGGCGCGTTATGAAAACGGTCGATTCGTTCAAGGCGCAACCCGCGGCGACGGCGTCGTTGGTGAGGACATTACCGAAAACCTAAAGACGATTCGCAATTTTCCGAAACAGCTCAGCGGCGATTATCCGGAGATATTGGAGGTCCGCGGCGAAGTCTATATGAAAAAATCAGACTTTTTTGCATTGAACGAAAAATATGAGGCCGAAGGCAAAAAAAACTTTGCCAACCCACGCAACGCCGCCGCCGGCTCATTACGACAGCTTGACCCCAAAATAACAGCGGAACGAAACTTGAGTATTTTTGCTTATACATGGGGCGAAGTCTCAGAGCGCAAATGGGATTCGCAGGCAGACTTTTTCAATCATTTAAAGGCTTGGGGCTTTCCGATAAACGAGCACAATCGCCTCTGCCCGACCATCAAAGACATTGATGAAAACTTTCAGCATTTAATGGAGATTCGCGCAGATTTAGACTATGACATTGACGGCGTGGTTTATAAAGTAAACGACATCAAACTACAAGAAAGACTAGGATTTTTGACCCGCACGCCGCGTTGGGCAGTCGCACATAAATTTCCGGCCGAACAAGCTATTACCAAAATAGAAAACATCCGTATCCAAGTCGGCCGCACGGGAGCCTTAACACCGGTTGCAGACCTTGAGCCGATAAACGTCGGCGGTGTCATGGTGTCACACGCCACTTTGCATAATGAAGACGAGATAAAACGCAAAGACATCCGCATTGGCGATTCGGTCATCATTCAGCGTGCCGGCGATGTAATTCCGCAAATTGTTCAAGTCTTATTAGACAAGCGCCCAAGTGATTCGCAAGAATTTATCTTTCCGACCACTTGCCCGATTTGCGGCGCCCACGCCATCAGAGAAGAAGACGAGGCGATTCGCCGTTGCACCGGAGGTTTGAGCTGTCCGGCGCAAGCAAAGGAGCGGATTATACACTTTGTTTCAAAGGAAGGATTCGACATTGCCGGCTTAGGCAGTTCAATCATTGAAGATTTTTACAACGACGGCATTTTACGCACACCGGCAGATATCTTCAGCATTGAACGGAGAAACACAAGCGACGACTTATTCGCCGCCCAGCAAGGCTCGGTTCTGCATCTGGAACAACGTGAAGGCTGGGGCAAAAAATCGGTTGAAAATTTGTTCAAAGCCATAAACGCCAAAAGAAAAATCTCTCTGCCACGGTTTATTTATGCGCTTGGCATAAGACAAGTCGGCGCCGCCACCGCGAGATTATTGGCGCAAAACTACGGAAGTTTTGAACGCTTTATGACCGAGATGAAAGCCAAAGAGACCGGCCCTCTTGTCACAATTGACGGTATCGGCGCGTCCATGGCCACTGACATTGTTGAGTTTTTTCAAGAAGAGCACAACCTTAAAATCATTGACCAGCTTTTGCAAGAAGTCACGGTTGAAGACTATCATGACGATAGCCGCAGCGATTCGCCCTTGTCCGGAAAGACGGTTGTCTTCACCGGAACATTAGAAAAGATGACACGCTCAGAGGCCAAAGCCCTGGCCCAAAAGCTAGGCGCCAAAGTTGCCGGCTCGGTTTCATCAAAAACAGATTATGTGATTGTGGGAGCAGATGCCGGCTCAAAAGCCACCAAGGCCGCCGAGCTTGGCATAAAAACATTAAGCGAAGACGAATTTGCGCAACTAATCAGCTAAGGTCAAAAAACAAAAGGCATAAACCCGACTAAGAATTAGAACGGCAAAAACCATGAGCGGCGCGGCCAACAGCCAAATCAAAATCATGGAAACACCCACCTGCGCCAAATAGCAAAAGCTCAAATAAAATACATCAATAAAAAATGTCAAGACCCACAGCAAACCATAACAATTCTCAGTCTTATTCCAAGCCGTCATAATCGACCAGCTCCGCCCGATAACCGAGCTAATCCAAGCCATCAACGGGCGCAAAATAACTTGCGGCGCCAAAAACACAACAATAAAATTAAGCACCACATCATAAGCATCAGAATCTTGCATATACCGCTTCTGAAAAGCCTCATAATTTTCCTTGACCTCGACCGGCACATTCATCACATACGGCGCATAAGGAATAAGCAACAAAAAAGTTCCGACAATAAACGCGATAGTAAAAATTTTGGTTGCCGGAATAAAGGATTGAAAGATTCGCCCGCTCTTGAGATAAGGCTTTCGCTCAAACACAAAGCGGAAGAAGACATACCAAAAAAGATAAAACAAAATCCCCCATGGCAAAAAGAATGAGTTTTGCCAACCGCCGATAACCTCAAATCCCAAAAGCAAAAAAACAAATACAGCCCCAGAACAGCCAAGCATAACCTTTGCATGGGCTTTCCAAAAATCAACCGCCTGCCCAAAGGCCAAAGAAAAAGAAATCTGAGAAGATTGACTGTTTTGTTCCATAAATAAAAATCCTCATTCACCGCACAGCAAGGTAACACAAAACACAATAAAGTCAATAATAGAATAAAAAAACGTGACATAATAAAGAGTTATATTGATTTAAACTGTTAGTTGTATTATTATTAAGCTTGCAAATTTAAAAGAGGTGTGTATGAAAAAGAAAAACGCTGAACAACAGGAAGAAAACTATACAAATCAACGGCTCGGAGAAGAAATTTTATATTATCGCAGAGAACAAAACCTAAGCTTAAAAAAGCTTAGCCGTCTTTGCTCCATAAGCATCGAAATTTTAGATGAGCTTGAACTAACCGGCTACGACCTAAAACTATCAGAGTTGGAGAGAATTGCCACGACTCTTGGCAAAAAAGTCAGCATAAAATTAACCGATTAAATAAACGGATTCAGCCCGCCGGAAACAATTTTACCGACATTAATGCCGCGCTTTTTTCGTTTAAGCGCATTACGCTTGCGATTCTTTCTCTGCTTAACAAGTTTTTTCTGCTGGCATTCATTAGGCTTTAGGTTATGATTAAGCGTAATTTTCACCATGGATTCACTCACCGAAAAAGCCTTTTGCCACAGAGGAGAAACCACTTCCGTCAGAATTTTTTTTCTGATATTATAGGTTTTATAATGTTTCATAAACCCCAGATAAGAATTAACCGAAGAAACAAAATGCTCGGCATTATCTTTCACAAATTCGGGTGTTTTTTCGGCAGCTTTATTCAAGGCAAAAACTTTTTCATAAAAATTTCCCTTCGTCCGATTAGAAATATAAGTCCGCCCGGGCTTAACCACGGCGCCGATAAATTTGACACCTTTTGAATAATGTTGAAGATAAATTTTATTTGGATGCAAAACCGCGCCCCGCTCTTTCCGCAAAAATAATTTCAGCTTAGGAATAAGGTCAATCAAAAATTGCTTGTCCTTATGCACGATTACAAAATCGTCAACATACCGCCCATAGTATTTAACATGACAACCATCTTTCACAAAATGGTCAAAGCAGTTGAGATAAAAATTAGCAAAAATTTGCGAGGTTAAATTTCCGATAGGCAACCCCTTAGATTTTGCGACGGTAAACAAGCTTTTTGAAGGCGGCAACCCATCCCAGTTAGAAGGCTTCCCTTTAACATAGCAGTTTTGCTCCGGCTGATTAAAAATCACCTTTCGAATAAGATCAAATAACAATTCTTTGTCCGGCGCCTGATACCGTGGTTTTAGAAATTTTATCAACTTATCGAACAGAATATTTTTATCAAGATTCATAAAGAAGGACTTTATATCCATTTTAAGGATATAACAATCTTGGGCAAAATCATTTGAACATTCTTTAATAAAAGAGGCCACACGACAAATTCCAAGCTGCGTTCCCTTCCCCACCCGACAACTATAACTATCAAAAATAAAAGAGCTTTCGAGCAAGTCCATAATCTTATTTGCAATCAGATGATGCACAACGCGATCGCGAAAATCAGCGGCAAAGACCTCGCGTTTTACCGGTTTTGTCACCACAAAAGCAATCGACTTTCCGGGAAAATATGTTCCGTTGATAATATCATTCCAAAGTTTAATCAGATTTTGTTCAAAATCGACTTCAAAAGCCAAAGCATTACAAGTTCGGCGCTTATTTTTTCGACATTGAAAATAAGCATCAAAAAGCTCATCAAGTGAGATAAGCGGATTTCCTTCCTTATCGAGCCACGGACCGGAAAAAAACGGCTTTGGAGAAAAGTTTGAGCAAGACCGCACAAAAGGCGTAACCAAGTTTTTATTGTCTTGCACATCAAATCCGATAGATTTCATAGGACACATATCCTATCCGCATAAAGGCGGCATAAAAGTTTCGGAACGATTTTTAGCCCGCCACGAAGTCACTTGTTTTCCGATACTATCCATAATCTGAGAAAGTTGTGCCATTTTCCGCACCGGCAAAAGCTTCAAATCCACACATAGTCGCATTTCAACTTTCAAAATTTCAAAATCATTCAAAAAAGCCTCCAAATACACACCTTTTTCAGCAGATTTATTGGCCTTATAAAGACAACGAAACAAAGACAAGACATCTCGCTTCATATCTTGCCCAAGACTATATTTATAATCATGAGCAAAATTATTTGTCACTTTATAAACCTCGAGCAACAACATATAAGTATCACGATAGACAGGCAGTTCATTATACAGCACCATATTACAATCCTCAAACACCATAACACAATCAAAGATAATATATGAGCGAAAGAACATAAATCAATAATTGAGAAACAAAAAAAAATAAAGATAAGAAAAAATTCCTATCTTTCAAAAATTTTCAGCTCCGCTGCGCGGAGCTGAATAAAGGGATAAAGGGATAAAAACCTAAAAAGCGAGGACGGGGCGGACCTCG
>CALXTE010000036.1 GCA_944391345.1 uncultured Alphaproteobacteria bacterium | reverse complement strand
CAAAGGAGTTTTTTATCTGTAAAGCTGTAAGCTCTTTGGAACTACCGGCCTAGCCGGTAGTTTTCTTGTTACAAAAAGCGGCGTTTTGGACGCCGCTTTTTTTCAATCAAGCTTTCAAAAAAACATTTATAGCATCGACCACGCGGCTGACGGTATTATCAACCGCCTCTTCTTTGGTCTCAACCACAATATCGGCCTGAGAATAAAATGGATATTCTTCTTTGATATATTCCTCAAGCTTGTTTTTCAGATGAGAATCATTTCCCTCAAGAAAAGGACGATGCTTGCGTCCGGCTGTTCGATTATAAAGAATATCAACATCAGCCTTCAACCAAATGGTAATAGCATGCTCCTTGGCCAATTTTCTGGTTTGCTCAGCCACAAAAGACCCGCCGCCAGAAGCCAAAACACAGGGGTTTCCCTGCAACAAACGTTTCATAACTCTGGCCTCACCGGCACGATATTCTTCTTGCCCAAAGCATTTTAAAACATCAATCAAGGATAATCCTGCGGCTTTTTCAACCTCTTGATCGCCGTCAACAAAAGGCAAATCAAGTCTTTTGGCCAATCTCTTGCCAACGCTGGTCTTGCCGCTCCCCATCAAACCGACCAGCAATATAATTTTATTAATATTTTTCATTTTAGCTTCTAAAAAATTTAAATAGATATTAAAGTTATAATTATAAATAGTTTATATGAGAACTTTTATCAATAACTTTTTTAAGGAACGAACATGAGAAATCAAAAATCAAATTCAAACATTTTATTTTATGTAATTGCCTTGGCTGTTTTGGCCGGATTCGCCTTCATTGCCTTTTATGAAGTTCCGGTAAAACAAGAACAAGTAGAACAACCTGTTGCCAACAGCTTTTTAGAAAAATAATGGCAATACCTTACGAACTTGAAGATTTTCTTGAAATGTTGTCAGCCGAGCGCGGGGCTTCTGAAAACACCATAGAAGCCTATCGCCGCGACATTGAACAATTTTGGCAAATCTGCAAAAAACAAACCCCGCAAGAAATTGGTAAAGAAGACATTTCAGAATACCTAAAGTTTTTAAAAAAACAAAATTATGCAACCCGCTCGGCCAACCGCAAACTCTCGGCAATAAGAGAATATTTTCGTTTTTTATATACGGAAAAAGAAATAAAAATCATCCCAACAGCACATATCTCCGGTCCCAAGCCTGAACGCGCCCTGCCCCATTATCTAACAACCGAAGAAATCCAAAAACTTCTGACCACGGCAGAAGAAAGACCGGAGGAAAAATGGCAAAGAATTTATGTTATGCTCAAGCTGATGTATGCCTGCGGCTTGCGTGTATCCGAGCTGGTCAGCCTGCCTGAAAACTGCATTAATTATGATAAAAAACAAATTTTGGTCAAAGGTAAAGGCAGCAAAGAACGTCTTATTCCGATAGCCGATTCGGCCATAAAAGCCATCCATCAATATAGCTTGATAAGAGACAACTACCTTCCCAAAGGACGCAAATCACAGTGGCTTTTTCCGTCCTATGCCGCCAGCGGACATTTCACCCGCAATGCCTTTTATGAAGACTTAAAAGAACTTGCAATATTGAGCGGAATATCACCGCAAAAAGTAACACCGCACGTTTTAAGACACTCTTTTGCCACCCACTTGCTCAATCATGGAGCAGACCTTCGCTCAGTACAAAAAATGCTCGGCCACTCAAGCATCGGCACAACCGAAATTTATACACATGTCGCCAATGAACGCCTGATAGAACTGGTCAAAGCGCACCACCCGCTTCATCAAAAAAAGCCATAAAAAACCCGCCTTTTGAGCGGGTTAAAAATTTAAGCATTTGCTTTTTTTCTGTTCTGGTACATTGCCACAAAATCAACCGGATTAAGCAAGAACGGAGGCAATCCGCCATCAGCCAAAGTCTGTGAAACAATATTGCGAACATAAGGAAAGAGCAATCTCGGAATTTCAACCATCAAAACCGGCTCAACATGCTCTTGCGGAACATTAAGGGTAACAACCGAAGCATAATGCAATTCTAAAATAAACAATTTTTCTTCGGCAATATCACCATCCATCGTAACCGACAACTCAACATTAAAAAAGTTGTCATGCATATATTTTGCATTAACATCAATATTAACCTGCACACTCGGAGCCTGAGTCATTTTTCTGAATATTTCCGGAGCATGCGGAATTTCAAGAGAAAAGTCACGAATATATTGATTATTAACAATAATCGGCGGCAAAGCTTTTTGATTTTCATTATTATTAGCCTGAACCTGCTCAGGATTATCATTAGCCGTTGTCTTATCTTTAGCCATTAAATTAACCTCCTAAAAAACTGTTTTAATAAACATATAACAAATAAGTCCTAAGGTCAAATAATTATATTGCGAAATAAAGGAAAAAACACTATATAATAAGGGTAATACAAAATTAAACCGAGGAAAGAAATGTCACAATATTTAGATATCATCATTTTGCTTGTCGTAGTTGTTCTTATTTTTCAAAAATTAAAAACATTATTAGGAACACGCCCTGATATGGAAGAGCGCCAGCAAGCCGAATTAAAATCCGCAAAAATTCTAACGGTCATTGCTCAAGAACTTGAAAAACAGCAAAAAAAAGAAGCAGAAACAGCCCCGACCATCACCTCTGAATCAACGGCTGAATTAAGTGACACGGATAAAACCTTAAAAGAGATTCCAAACTTCAATAAAGAAAGCTTTTTAACCAGCGCCAAAAAAGCTTTTGAATTAATTGTTACCTCTTTTGCCAAAGGCGATACCCAAACGCTTGAAATGCTTGTCAACAGCAAGCTTTATAAAAAATTTCAAGAAATTATCAACCAGCGCGCTAACGACGGCATTACCTCTGAAACAGACTTCATCGGCTTTGATTCGGCCGAAATCACTCATGCCGAAATTTCAAAAAACAACATTGCTAAGATAACCGTAAAATTCATCAGTGAACAAGTCAACCTGCTCCGTAATAAAGAAGGCGAAGTTATCGAAGGTGATGAACAATATATCCAAAACATCACCGACGTCTGGACCTTTGAAAGAGCCTTAACCTCAACCAGCCCGAATTGGCTTTTAGCATCGACCAAGAAATGAAAAAAACTTTAATAAATATTCTGGCACTCTCGCTGATAATAACCGGCTGTAACGATAAAAAAGAACAGCCGGCTCCCAAAACGCAAACCGACCAACAAATCGTTTTGATTAAATCTGATTTTAAAAATCTAAAAAATTGGAAAGCTGATAATTTATCAGAAATCATCAGCGGATTCGCCTTATCTTGTGAAAAAATCTTAAAAGAAAAAAACGAATATTTATCAAATGCAAAAATTCAAATTCCAACAAAGGAATATCAAAAAATCTGCCTTGATTATTTGAGCAAACGCCCGCAAACAACCGAAGAATTTCGCCATTTTGCCGAGCAAAATTTCATCCCTTATCTGGTAACGGATAAAGGTAATCCGAACGGAAAATTCACCTCTTATTACGAAGCGGCCATCAGAGCCTCAAAAAACAAATCAGAAAAATATAAATATCCTATTTACGGCAAACCGCATGATTTAATCGAATTTAATATCAAAGACTTTGACCCAAATGCCGATTCCAAAAAATTTGTCGGCCGCGTTGAAGGGCAAAAACTCGTTCCTTATTACACAAGAGAAGAAATCAAACAAAAACCGATAAATGCGCCGGTAATCTTGTGGGGAGATTGCAATATTGATGTAAACATTATGCAAATCCAAGGATCGGCAGTTGCATGGTTAGACAACGGCGAAAAACTTCGCGTCGGCTATGCCGGCAATAACGGCCACCCGTTTCGCGGCTTAGGTTCGATTCTCTTATCAAAAGGCTTGCTTGAAAAAGGCAAAAGCTCAATGATAGAAATAAAAAAATGGCTCAAAGAAAATCCGGATAAAGCCGATTCCATTTATAACGAAAATAAAAGATACATCTTTCACCGAATAATCGAAAACAGTGACGGACCTCTGGGAGCCCAAGGTGTTCCGCTTCATGCCGGCAGAAGTATGGCCGTTGACAGACGCTATATTCCGCTAGGTGCAATGCTCTGGCTTGAAACCAAAGGACCGGATAATGAACAGATAGAAAAATTAGTTGTTGCTCAAGACATTGGTAGTGCTATAAAAGGAATAGTCAGAGGCGATTACTTCTGGGGGTCCGGCGGCGATGATGTTTTAGCCAAAGCCGGCCGTATGCATTCCAACGGACAATACTATATACTTCTTCCCAAAGGATACAAACAACAAGAGCAAAAACAATGATAACCAAACCTAATAAAGCTGAACAACTCATCTATAAAGCCTTAAATCGAGCCTTAGAACAAAACAAACTCGATATCTATCTTGATTTCAGCAAAATCAACCGACCGAATTGCCCTTTATATAATCCTTGGGAAGCCATATTACCATTGCTTGCCCCAACATTATTAGGCCTAATCATGATAATGACCGGCTGGGTCATAAGCGGCTTGTTCTTTATATCAATAATGATGATGGGCTACAGCCAGTATTATAAAAAAATTTTACATAAAAAACTCGCCCAAAGATGCCGAGAATACATTACCAAAAACTACGAAAATTTAGAAACACTATGGCATAAGGGCGGCCTTGCATTCGTCTTAACCAACAATAAAAATATCGGTATCTTAGCTCCGGAAGGCAACTGGAAAGAATTTATAGTGCAATATTTTTCAGATTTAATGACCGATAATAACAACGACAAAACCATAAAAGAATCTTCAAATGACGAACATCCGCAAACTGAAAATAAAACAGCCTAAAGCTGATGAAAACCTCTGGGAAAATTATATAAAAGACATAAAACCCATCAAAAAAATCGACCGCAACGAGGATTCGCAACCGCTGATTATTGACATCAAAGAAACAGAAAACTCATTTTGCGCCGGTAGTGGAATAAGCCTTCCACCGCTTGAAAAAGATTCAACCGCCGGCATTGATAACCAAACGGCAAAAAAATTCAAAAGAGAAGAGTTCAAAATCGAGGCCGTTCTAGATCTTCACGGCAAAACCGAAAAAGACGCTTATGAAAAAGTCTATGACTTTGTTATAAAAGCCTATAACCGCGGACAAAGATGCATATTAATCATCACCGGAAAAGGACTGAATCCGCATGAAAATGAAGACATTTTTGCCGCTCGCGGAATTTTGAAAGAAAGCGTTCCTAATTGGTTGCGTTCTGAAGAATTAAGACCGATGATAATGGCTTTCAAACACCCAAGTGAAGCTAAAGGCGGCAGCGGTGCGCTTTATATTTTATTAAGAAGAAAAAAAGCCTAAGACTTCCAAACCGAAGCATCACCCCCCAGTTTAGCAGCTACAAAAGCCTCATGAGCGGCAATATCTTCTTCTGACAATGGAAAATTTCGCGGTTCTCTAAATTTTTTATTCAGTTTTGAAAAATCAACAGCCTCATCATGATGAACAGCAGCTTGTGCCGTATCAAGACTCATAGAAGGCTCTTGCCCACCCAAAAGTTCAAGATAAACCTCGGCCAAAAGCTGAGCATCAAGTAAAGCGCCGTGCAAAGTACGAGAAGTGTTATCAACACCAAAACGTTTACAAAGAGCATCAAGATTAACACGCGCCCCCGGAAATTTCTTTCGCGCAATCTCAAGAGTATCAATAACACGCTCCCAAGGATAAGTCGGATAACTCAGAGCTCCAAGCTGATAATTGATAAATTTTATATCAAAAGAAGCATTATGAGCGACCAAAATACCATCATCGCCGACAAAATCCATCCAGTCTTTTGCAATCTCTCTAAATGTCGGAAAATCTTTCAAATAATCATAACTAAGACCATGAACCTTAAAAGCTTCTTCAGGTACCTCACGTTCGGGGTTAATATATTGATGATAAGTAACGCCTGTCGGCATATGATTAATAAGCTCAACCGCGCCGATTTCAACCAAACGATCTCCCTCTTCCGGACTAAGACCGGTTGTTTCTGTATCAAACACAATTTCTCTAACCATTCATCAATTCCTCAAACAAAAGCGCCAAAGACGCCCTTAACACATTTTCAGGTTTATTTGTATCAATAACAAAATCAGCTTTCAAGATTTTTTCAGCATTCGGCATTTGGCGAGCATTAATTTTTTCAAATTCTTCGGCAGAAATATGATCACGTGCCATCACACGTTTTTTTTGCACCTCATAAGCCACGTCAGCCACAATAACATAATCGCAATATCGATTCCAATTAAGCTCGAACAACAAAGCGGCATCGATAATAACAAAACCTCTGCACCGCGCTGTTTTATGAATAAAGCGGCGAAGTTTGCGTTGCAAAAACGGGTGGATAAGTTGCTCCAATTTTTGCAGTTGTTGATAATCATTAAAAACCAAACTTCTTAAAGCGCGTTTATCGACAGCTTTATCCGATTCCAAATTAAAAAATTCACGATTAACAAGACGAATAAAATCTTTATCTCGATAGACAGAACGCACCCATCCATCAATATCCCAAACCGGAAAACCAAGGGACTTTGCCTGCTTAGAAAGGGTTGTTTTACCACAGCCGATAGACCCTGTAATCCCCACAATTATCACGACAATCCTCCTAAAAACAAAGAGTTAGCATACTTATACACAAATTTTGCCTTTACCTGTGTATAAATCTGTGATTTTAGCCAAAAACAAAAATCAATCCCCATTAAGCACAAATTTCCCCTCCAACTTACGCACAGCCCTTGACAAGATTCGGTTTGCGGGGTCAAAAATTTTTTTTGGAGTCGTTTCAAAAAGTTATTTACAAGGTCTGACTCGACACAAAACCGGAACTTTTGCAAAATTACTTTAAATATTATCGTCGATTCTTTAAATTTTTATCAACAGAGTCAAATTTTGTCTTTAAAAGTTATCCCCATAATGCACAGGGATATACAAACCACTACAAAAATTTTAAAATTTTAAAGATTGGGCAAAGCCGATTGTGCATAACCGATTTTTAAAAACAAACATTGACACAATCAAATTTAAATCATATAAAGCAAGGCAAGACATAAATAATAAATCCTACCTGAATAATATAATTTCCAATACATTAATATAAGGTTAACAAATGCATTTACAAGAGTTAAAGCAAAAATCTCCAAAAGAGTTATTAACTCGTGCGGAAGAACTGGGCATTGAAGATGCCTCTTCCATGAGAGTCCAAGACCTCATCTTCGCTATTCTCAAAAAAATGGCTTCCGATGACGAAATAATATACGGTGATGGAACAATCGAAGTACTTCCTGACGGATTCGGTTTTTTAAGATCAACCGAATCAAATTATTTAGCCAGTCCGGATGATATCTATGTTTCCCCTTCTCAAGTCAAAAAATTTGGCCTAAGAACAGGCGATACGGTTGAAGGAGAAATCAGAGCACCTAAAGACAACGAGCGCTACTTTGCTTTAACCAAAATCAATAAAATCAACTTTGATGATCCCGAAAAATCAAAACTCCGCGTCAACTTTGACAACTTAACACCTTTGTACCCGACCGAAAAATTAAACTTTGATATCATGTGCGGAGAAAAAGATTATACCACACGTGTAATCGATTTAGTCGCCCCGCAAGGAAAAGGCCAACGCGGCTTGATTGTTGCACCACCCCGCACTGGTAAAACCGTTATGCTGCAAAATATTGCTCATGCGATTGCCGCCAATCATCCTGAAATTTACCTCATGGTTTTGTTGATTGATGAGCGTCCGGAAGAAGTAACGGATATGACCCGCTCAGTAAAAGGTGAAGTTATATCCTCAACCTTTGATGAGCCTGCAACCCGCCACGTTCAGGTTGCTGAAATGGTGGTTGAAAAAGCCAAGAGGCTGGTTGAAAACAAAAAAGACGTTGTTATTTTGCTCGATTCGATAACCCGTCTGGGTCGTGCTTATAACGCCGTTATTCCATCTTCAGGAAAAGTTTTAACCGGTGGTGTTGATGCTAACGCACTCCAACGCCCGAAGAGATTACTTGGAGCAGCAAGAAATGTCGAAGAAGGCGGTTCTTTAACCATAATCGCCACCGCTTTGATTGATACCGGTTCGCGCATGGATGAAGTTATTTTTGAAGAATTCAAAGGTACCGGTAACTCTGAAATCATCTTGGATAGAAAGCTTGTTGATAAGCGTTTGTTCCCAACCATTGATATTACCCGTTCCGGTACCCGTAAAGAAGAACTTTTGGTTGATAAAAATACCTTGACCAAGATGTGGGTTTTGCGCCGTGTCTTAATGCAAATGGGCATGACCGACGGTATGGAATTTTTGCTTGATAAGTTAAAAGTTTCAAAAGACAATAATGACTTTTTCAACAATATGAATAGCTAATAAAAAACCCCGAGCATGAACTGTCCCCCGAAAGTTGGACAGTAAAAAAAGTCCCGAAGATTGCGATAGCAATTTTCGGGATAATTTTTTAT
>CALXTE010000035.1 GCA_944391345.1 uncultured Alphaproteobacteria bacterium | reverse complement strand
ATAAAAAATTATCCCGAAAATTGCTATCGCAATCTTCGGGACTTTTTTTACTGTCCAACTTTCGGGGGACAGTTCATTTAAGGTGGTCGGAGAGTTCATCAATCATATAGTCGTAAATGATTCCCTTAACCTTTAGAGCCATATTTTTTCAGAGATCGTAATATGGTTCCTGAACATTCGTTAAAAGCTCCCCGACCAAAATAGTGTTACCAATTTCAATCGGGGATATATTTACCGTCAGCTATGATGAGTAGCCAACAATATAACGATGTTATATCCTAACACCGACGACTATAGAGCCGATGAAAGCTCCGCACCACTAAAGGTACTGATTATGGAGTATTTCTCCATAACTGAGTTTATATTATAAACCTAGGTCTTAATTTGCAATTAAAATTATGGAGCTGTGCGGAAAATATTTTATTTTGCATGTTTTCCTTGTCTTCACCATTATTTTTACATTAAATCAACATTAAAATAACTTAGAGGCTTGGGATACGATGTTTTAAAGGTAAAAAAAACATAAAAATCCGACAGATTTTGTTACAAATGCTGTTTTTAGATGCGGCGATATTTTTGTTAAATATCAATATGTTACATATGAGTTACCCACAGAAAAATGTCGCAACAAATAGTAGACATTTTTGCGTTTTGAAGCTAATCGTTTGACACCAGTGTCAATATCAGATGTGAATAAACACCGTTATGTTAGCTCTGTATGCCTCTTTTGCTTTATGTCTTGGGGGATATGTTTGAAATTAAGGTTGATTTTTATGGCAAAGGCTATCATTTTGTTTCGAAGATCCAAGTAATCCACGCATAACAAACCGAGTTATGACCGTTATGCTTGCGGAAGAATATTAAAAGCGAAGCCCGAAGAGAGTTTAATCAAATCGGGCTTTTATCATTAATCTCATTAAAGTTTCAGCAATATTGCTTTTTTGATATCATCCAAGGTCGCTGTATCAATATTATATTCTGTAATATTTTCTTTTTTTACCATCGGAAGATGAAATACAGAATACTTTTCAATTGCTTGTGTTGCTGTATAACCGATTTTTTTATCTGCAAATTCAGTATAAATTATATCCATCGGAACTTGCGCTAAGGCTAACAAAACAGCAAGTCCGCTGCCTAAAGTAATTATACGTTCTGATTTTTGAGCAAGACCGAAAAGCTCTTCCAAAGAAAGACGGTCAGTTTTTACATAATCGACACCACAAGCTGAATGATATGCATTCATAAAAATATCATACCCTTGCTTTTTTAATTGCACCATAATATCTTGCCAAAATTCACTCGGCAATTTTACCAAAGAATTTGCTTCCGGAGCGATAATAACAAACTTGTTATGTAATCCTAATTTTTGCATAATTTGGATTACATTAGCTTTTGTTTGTTCACTGACAACCGGCAAGTTTGGAATAGCATTTTCGGGAATCCGACTGCAATCTCTGATATAAGCATAAAAATTATTGATATTATATTCAAGCATATAGTCAGCCACTTGCGGTGTAGAGCAAATAAAGCGCTGATTATTTTGCTTTAATATTACTTCTTTATAATCACCCATTTTTTCCGAAAATACAGACATTACATCAAATTGATGAAGCTTGATATATTGCATATCAACAATATCTTTAACAAACATCTTATAATAGCCGATATTTTTCTTATTCCAAACAATCAAAAGCGGCTTTTGGGATTTATTGGCTTTAATCCTTTCTTTCAACAACATCAATTCGACTGTTGTCTCCCCAATATTATGACGCAAGAGATAAATATCATCATATTTAGGATCAATCTGACTCTGAAGTTTATCCAGCCATTTTTTTCGCCAATTAAACTTCCAAATAGGAATATAGAAAAACTTCAAGCACTTCTTGTTGTAATATAAAACTTTTATCCCTAAAATTGTTAAATCCCAGCAATGCCGTTCATTTTCCTTATAACGAATCAGCTTACCCAAGATATAATGCTTTTGGGTGTGAGCTTGGTCGCACTTTACTTTCCGGTATAGTTTTATACCTAGCAAGGAGATGTTATTAGCGTTTGGGGTCATAATTTGATACTGTTATAATAAATTTAATAATCTATTTTTTCATAAAATGCATATATACAAGTTTTGCTAAATCAAAGTCTTCCGGTAAATCAATATCCACAAGCGGTTTTGTCGTTTCAAATAAATAAGGATTTCTTCCTATTTGATACCAAGCTTGCTCTAACATATCTCTTTTCATAATAAATGCAGCCCACGCAACTTCGTACAGTTTGGGTAAATCTTGGCTAATTTTGTGCCAATAACCAAAGTTAAAATTAACCGGATTTCCTTTTTCAGTTAACAAATGGTGGCGCTGTTTCTTGACAACGCAAATAGAATCATACTCAGGAGTAAGATTATTATACACATTTAATAGACCTGTAAAATCGTCAAATAATGGCTGGGTCACTTGACACCACATAATATCGGGCTTTCCAGGAATAGTATCAACTATGTTTTTAACTAATTTATTTTCTCTGGTGTTTTTTCCGGTTAAACTAATATCTCTAAGGTGAAAATTAAATCCATAATTTTTTACAATTTGTTCAACTGCCGGATTTTCTGAGGAACAATAAATATCTTCAGGATTAAACACTTTTAACAGCTGCTCGGCTTTAATATCAAACAAACTTTTGCCATCAAGAAAAGGACGTAAATTTTTATTTGGAATACGTTCACTATTTGTTTTCAAAGGAATAACTACTTTTAAATTGTTCACTTTATTTCTCCTTCATCATTTAGTATTTCAACACTATTTCTATCAATTTCAGGGTGTTCTGCGAGAAACGATGCTGTATAAACATCTCGAAACATTCCTTTTAATCCGACCGGATTGACTGATATAATTTCTACGTTAGGATAGATTAATTCTTGAAATGATTTAAAACGTGTAAAGGATTTCACTTTGCTTGAATTATCTGATTCGAAATTTGTTTTATAAAAATAATTATTGGAACAATCAGCACCGACTAAAAAAATCTTTTGAGGATTAGTATATAACGCAAATTGGAGTGCGGAAAATATACTTCCTCCAAAATCACCAAAAGGTTCGCAAGCCAACTCAACAGCCCATTTATTTGCCCATACATCTTCTAGAATAAATGGGATTGCCCCTGATTCATATATTCGGTGTTGTGGTATTCGTCCAGAATTAGGAAATTGTTGAATTTCTATACTCCGTCTATTCGGTAATAATGCATAAAACTTAATTGCATTAGGGTAAGCATCAATTATATCGTTTGTTTCTATATTAGCTTTTAACAAATCAGTTAAAAAAACATAGTCAAATGGTATATTATTACAACGTACACTTCCATTAATTGCAATATGCGGATAACTATGTAAATATTTATAGTAATGTACAGTTGGACCACTTGCAACAATAACTACACTCGTGTTTTCATACTTACGCTTATATGGCGGAAATACTTGTCTGTGGTAGTAAGAAACTTGCGATAGTATTTGCATATTAAAAAAAATATCTTTACATTTCCGTTCAATTCTTCGGCTAATATCAATATATTCGGATACAGGTGTAGGGATTTGCGATTTATATTGGCGCTTAGTAAATAATTTTATACCCAAAATATAAAATTCTGTTGTTTGCTGTTTTTTTATTATTTTTAGCATCTCTCCCAAAAAATATTTTTTTATTTTATTGGTGTCATTAAGTTTTTTGAATACCGTAATTCCAATAATTTTAACATACATCTTTTTTGGGGTATCTTTTTTTTCATAAATTTTCATCTTATAACCTTTTTAAAATCTGCTTCATTATTATTTTTGAAGATTGTTTTTCTGTGTCATATTCAACTACATTTTTTGTACACACATTAGGTAACTTCTTTATTGTGTGAGTTTCTATATATTTTTGCGCAGTTAAGCCTTTTCTAAAAGGATGTGGTGTATATAGTATGTGAAATGGGGTATGAGTCGTATGGCAAGACAATACCTCTAGCAGACCACATCTTAATCCAATGATGGCTGAAGCATATTTTGCAAGAATAAATAATTCCGTCACAGTAAGAAATAAGGAATTTTCTCCATAAATATCCGTATTTTTTGAATTTATATAAATATCATATCCTTTTGTTTTTAGTGATTTGATTATATCTTTCCAAAAATCAATACTATATGATACAGCTGATAATGCTTCAGGACAAATAATAACAAATTTTTTAATATTTAATGTACTATTTATCTTATCAAGCAATTTTTTTTCATGATTTAGAGATATAATAGGTATATTAAATTTTATATTTTCCTGTATGAGGGAGTAGTGTGATAACAAAGAAGTAAAATAGTGATTTTCTTTACCTTTAAAAAAATTATTATACATATTATCAAAATATTTGGGTAAAAGAAATATATGTATTTTTTTTCCTTTGTATGAATAATAGCTTTTTGAAAAAATATTATGCCATTCTTTTGTTGTAACAATTTGCACTTGTACAGAAGGACAAAACATTGCAAAAACATCTTTAACATATTCTCTACGGCTAATAACTAGCAAATTATTTAGAGGTTGAAAAAGGTTAATTTGTTGTATAATATTTGCAAGGATGTATGTTTCTCCCATACCATGGCGATTCAGCAAAAATATCTGCTCTTTTCTATTCTTAGTTTGAGCAATAATATCATCTAAAATGCGATATTCGTCTTTCTTAGGAAAGATTTCACAATACTTTTCCTTAGTATCATTATTACATATTTTACCATATTTGCAAATGGGGAAACCTAACACCCGAATTTCGCGTTCTTTACTTTTTCCTTTATTTATTTTCACCTTTTCGAATAACTTCATTACATTACTCCTTGAGATAATAAATCATGGATATGAATAATACCGATTGCTTTTTTATCTTGAGTAATAAACAAATTTGCAATTTTATTATCATTCATTATTTTTAGAGCTTCGGAGCAAAATGTATCTGCATTGATAGTTATAGGATTTGTTTTCATTAAGTCCTTTGCATGAAGTTCCAAAATATTATTACTAAAACTCCGACGAAGATCGCCATCTGTTATAATACCGATCAAATTGCCCTGTTTATCTGTCAGTCCTACACAACCAAGTCTTTTGCTTGTCATTTCAAACAGCACACTCTTCATATCTGCTGTTGTTTCTAAAAGCGGTATATCATCACCTTTATGCATCACATCTGAAATTTTTTGTAAAATTGAACCGAGTTTGCCTCCGGGGTGACGCAACTTAAAGGCACTTTTTGTAAAACCTTTGCGTTCCATTAGTTCCACTGTAAGAATATCTCCCATAACTAAAGTTGCCGTGGTGGAATTAGTTGGGGCCAATCCTAAAGGGCAAGCCTCTCCATTTTGAGGCAATAACAATACAATATTGGCCGCTTTACCTAATGTACTATCTGCATTTTTGGTTATAGCGATGATTGTTATACCAAAACGTTTACAATAATTTATAATATCGACTAACTCTTTAGCCTCTCCACTATTAGAGATAGCAATTACAGTATCTTTGTCGGTTATCATTCCTAAATCGCCGTGACTAGCTTCTGCCGGATGTAAAAAAAATGATGGTGTTCCTGTGGATGCTAATGATGCTGCAATCTTTTTACCTATATGACCTGACTTACCCATTCCTGTCAAAATCACACGCCCTTTTACATTTTCAAGAACATCTATGGCCTCTGAAAGATGAGGGTCAAGATTATCTCTTAACTTTTCCAATGTAGCAATTTCTTTGTTAATAACACATTCTGCAATTTTCTTATCTTCATTAAAATTACTCATTTTCTTCCTTTCTTTTTACAAATCTTTATCTAATATTATTTGGTAAGACAGTGCCGCATCGCGGGATTTGTTGATGGCATAAGCCATTTTTAGACCGCTTGGTTTGTTGTCATTGACCAATATGCGCTCCCCCATTGGGGCATCAAATATCATTTGGTCATATCTCAAACCATTTGCATGCATAAACTTTTCGAGGTTTTCTTTTTCTGAACTTGGGCGAGAGGTTAAAATCAAAACCATATCTTCGGCAGGAATTTGAGCAAAAAATTCTCTAACTCCATCCAAAATTTTATCTCCGCCGTTTTTGTAGCCATTGTGAACACAAATGGTACCATCGACATCAATTATCCAAGTGTGCGCCAAAGTCGAAATCTTAAGCTCGCTCTGCATAGTCCAAGTACTCCTGCAATTCCAGCAATCCTTTGTAAAAGGCTCCGCAAATGGCGTCATAATCTTCCCAAGCATAAGTTGTTAAAGACAACCAAATAATGGCGTGGAGCAGCTTGATTTTTTTGGCATTGGCTTCTGTTAGCTTAAAAAAGTCATCTTCAAGCTCTTTCCAATTGTTGGAAACAATCATTAACTCTACTTCTTTGTCCTTGATTTCGAGCGAAAAATTCTTCCGATTGAATTGGTCATAATCGCCAACTACGCTATAATAAAGCTTAGCCCAATCGTAATCTACATCTCCATAAAATTTGGTCTTACCAAAATAGCCACGCGGATCTATTAAAACCGGACGAACACCGCTGGTCTCTATCATCATATTGTGAAATGTACAATCTCCATGAATTAGATAAAAATCACGTGGGTACATGGCTCGAATTTCTGAGGTAATCTTATCTTTAATGGCAAATATGTTGTGACACTTTTTACCATTGATGATAACAAACTCGTCTTGAGCAAAAGGCACGAGTTCTTTGACCTTTTCCAATCGAGCAAAAGTTTTGGTGATATAGTTATCTTCGCAATCTTCGGCATTGGCCGGTTGTGCCGGTAATAGCTGATGTAAATTTTTAAGGGCATCAACTATTTTCGTCAGCAAAGCACGCTTAAACCCTTTGGTTAAAAAAGCATATTCAAATATGTTCTGTCCTTTGATTTTTTCCATAACCAAAGGGTCATAACCATAAATTTGCGGAATATTTTTATATCCTAAAGCTGATACTTTTTTATACCAAGCAATCTCATCTTCAGCGAGTTTTCTACCTTGCTCATTTAAGGGATATTTGAGCACAATATCACCCTTAAATTCCATTTTGTTAAACGGACGACATTTGGGTTTGTTAAGCTCATTTTGGAAGTATGATAACATGGTCCCAATTTCTAAGCCGCCATACATATTCAATCTCTCAAATGCTAAGTTATGCTTACCTGAAAGATAACGAACAAACTCTCCTTCTTCGGGAACATCTATGATTTGTTGCTTGTTTTTGAATATAAATAGGCCGGCGACACCGTTTTCAGCTGAGGCACTTTCCTTAAACTGATTATCAACATAAGACCAACGGCACGGAAAATCTTTAGAAATTCCAATATAGTTTTTTTCGTTATCTCTTGGCATACTAGCGATATTAGACAACACCAAATCGCACCAGATGAGCATGAAACTGTGATTATCGGGAATTGTCTTTAAGCAATCCCCTATCCCTGAGCAAGTGCCTTTCTTTTGAGCTTCTATCAGTTCATAATCAACTTTAGCAAAAGCCTTGAGATATTGGCGAAATGTATTTTTTTGATAATCCGCAATAATTTTGAAATGCGCATCAGGGTAGCGATTAAAAAGATGAAAAATCATTGGTAAATTATCAACAGGAACCAACGCTTTAGGCTTATTGGTTGTTAGGGTTTCAAGGCGAGACCCCCGACCTCCGGCTTGAACGATAATATATTCTAGTTTCTCATTCATAGATATAACTCCTAATAAGCTGTTTCTAAAGTTTTGCTTCCAGACCGTTTCGTTTGACGAAGCGGAAGACGGTATTACGGGTGACGTTGAAGCGGCGGGCGATTTCAGCTTTGGTGACTTTTTGTGCCAAAAGCTTGCGGATTTCTTCTTCCTTGCCTTCTAAGCGTTTTTTGATAAGTGCGCCGAGTGGACGACCAAGCTTAACGCCTTCATTTTTCCGTTTTTTCAGGACTTTTTTAACATTTTGCGATATCAAGTTGCTGCGAACATCTATAGCGATATCTATTCCTTTGAAAAAATCATCGGTCAGATTGTTTTCATTAAAGTGATAACCTTCTTCGATTGAATAGATTTGTAATTTATGCTCACGGCAGAAAAGCAAATTTTCTTTAATCTGAGCCAAACCATCACCTAAGGCACTGATATTAAAGATAACTATACCTTCTGTTTGGGGAAGAATCATTTCTTTGATATCAGCAAAAGTGTAATTCGCGCAGATACAATCAAGCTTTAGCCCCTGTTCTTTGGCAAAAGACTGAACTGCCTGATACTGGCGTATTTGCTCTGTTTTATCCTCGTTATTTTGTATATAACCTATGAACATACCGAATCGCTCTATTCACAAATCTTCACTTTTGAAGATAAAATCGCTATCTTATTGTAAAAACGATGAAAAATCTTTATATAACAAGGGTTTGCAAAAATAAAAAAATATATCTTGAAAATAGAAAAAATATATGTATGATACCTTTATTAATACAACAAATAAATGAAGGTTTTTGAACGCTGTTTAATTTTAGTAGGCTTTATTTTTGGTGTTTAATTTGTTCTTGTATATAGTTTCATTAAACTATTTATGAGGACTATCAAATGATTTATGGATATATTCGGGTCAGCACTGACCATCAACACACCACTAATCAACATCACGAAATTGAGCTTTTTACCGCGAAGAATGATATGAAAATTGATAAATGGGTGGAAGAAGTTATTTCTTCTCGCAAGCCTTTGCATGAACGCAGACTAGGTAAAGTCTTAAAAAAACTCAAAAAAGTCGATATTTTGATTTCGGCCGAACTCTCTCGTTTGGGTCGCAATTTGCTTGAAGTTATGGGTATTTTGCAAGAATGTTTGGAAAAAGACTGTCAGATTTGGACATTGAAAGAAAATTATCGCTTGGGTGCCGATATTCAGTCTAAAGTTTTGGCCTTTGCTTTTAGTTTGGCGAGTGAAATTGAGCGGCAGTTGATTTCCGAAAGGACTAAAATTTCGCTCCAGCGGCTTAAAGATGAAGGCAGACATCTCGGCCGACCTTACGGAACGTCTTATCAAAAGCTGCAAAAACAGCATGACAGGCTGATGAACTTATTAGATAAAGGTCTCACTAAGGCTGAAATTGCACGCAGTTTGGGTTG
>CALXTE010000034.1 GCA_944391345.1 uncultured Alphaproteobacteria bacterium | reverse complement strand
TCATCAGCAACATACTCCCATTCTTGCCCGTTATCATCGGCAGAGCCGTCATCAGCAACATACTCCCATTCTTGCCCATTATCATCGGCAGAGCCGTCATCAGCAACATACTCCCATTGCATGTCGTCGTTAGATGAGGTATCTTCAATCGGCTCATCTAAAGTACTGGAAGTATTGTCTTCAGCCGGTTGATTATCTTCAATCGGCTCATCTAAAGTGCTGGAAGTATTGTCTTCAGCCGGCTGATTATCTTCAATCGGCTCATCTAAAGTACTAGAAGTATTGTCTTCAGCCGGTTGATTATCTTCAATCGGCTCATCTAAAGTACTAGAAGTATTGTCTTCAGCCGGTTGATTATCTTCAATCGGCTCGTCTAAAGTACTAGAAGTATTATCTTCAGCCGGTTGATTATCTTCAATCGGCTCGTCTAAAGCGCTGGAAGTATTGTCTTCAGCCGGCTGATTATCTTTAGCTGGTTCAAGAAAAGATGTTTTATTATTGGTCGGCTCGTAATCCTCAACATATTCCCATTCTTGTGCATCGTCAGCAGCAGCACCATCATCATCTTCTTCTACATATTCCCATTCTTGTCCGTTTTCATCAGTTTCAATATTGTTAAAATGACTATAATTTTCGGATTGAAGCGGTTGATCAGAAGAATTTTTGTCATTCAAAAAATTAGATTGCTGATACGAAGAAAAAGTACTTGTAGGGGCATTAAGATCAATCATACCGTCATCAGAAGAAAAAGAGTAAATATCATTATTCTTTTTGTTGTGTTTCTTTTTCTTCTTTTTAGAAGATGCCACAGCCTCGTTGCTATTCTGCGTAAAAAGATGTAAATTATTACTTTTATCAGATGAAGCAGAATCATCAAATTCAGAAAGATCATATTCCTGATTGGAATTTAAAATTAAGGCTTTTTGAAGAGAAACTTGCATTTTTAATATTTTTGAACTTTCTTTTTGAAAAGCTTCAAGAGCCTGATGAAACATTTCCATAGAAGAAGAATTTGTTTCTCTAAGGATATTAGTCATCACGTTGCCAAGTGTATCAGACTGTCTTTGAGAAAATTCTCTAAAAACATTTGTTTGTTTCTCAACAATAGTATCAATTAAAGAAGCAACATTAACATTCGACTGAGCCAAAATGGGTGTTCCATCTTCGCTTCCCTGAGGAATATTCATCATTTTTATGGCATTAATAAGTTCCTCATTGGCCTTTCTGTTAGCTTCTGCATTTTTTTCAATAACATTAGCCAAAGCATCGGCAATTTCCTTGCCGGAAGAAGAGCTGCCTTTGTCGTTGATAATTTGTGCTAATTTTATTTGCGATTCGCTGATGATTTTAGCCAAATCTTCGGTATTTTGCTTTTGGTTTTGCTGAGTTGTAATCAAAAACTTATCAACAATCTGCTCAATACTTTCCCGAAATTCAGGACTGGGCGAAACAACTAAAGATTCTGGAAAAGAAACACCCCCACCTTTGGCAACTTTATTTTCAATTGCTTTTTGAATATTTTCTAAAACAGAAGCGTCAAGATTCTTAAGGTCAATTTCTTGGTTAGAAACCGACTTTTCTAAATCTTTTTTCATGGCATCAAATTTTTGATTCAACTCATCGGACAGGCGTTTGATTTCTGTTTGAGAAACCCCAGGTCCTGAGGCCGAAATTTTTGATTGTGCTTCAGCCAGAGCATTGGCCAAAATCTTTGCTTGAGAAATATCATTATTAAAATGACTTGGCTGAGAATCAGAATAATCTTTTGCTCCATTTCCTCCGCTTGAGACTTCCATTCCTGCCTTGGCTTCAAGTTCATTCAAATAGTCATGAAGAACTGATCCTCCCGGCAGTTGTGTAAAAGCTTGCTTTACGGATAAAGGCAAATTAATCAAAAGATCTTCAAATTCTTTGCGCTTATGAGGGGTAAAAATATGAAGTTGTCTAAAAATATTTAAATAACGCTGAGCCGCCACAATGGGGTCTTCTTCCCCATGGTGCTTATTGTAAATCTGCGTAAAATCCGCATTTTTTTCTAAATCGCCTTCAGCCAATTTTTATATGCTCAACCCAAAACAAAAAACACTATGCAGAAATAATATCGCAATCTCGTAAATTACAGGTTAATAAAACAAAAAAACTCCGCATTTGCGGAGTTTTTTTTGTCTTAATTTTTTTTAAAGATAAATAGCGACCACTTTGTGTGCTTTAGTCAAATCATCATTACCGATTTTTATGCGCTCGTCAGGATTCCAACGAAGCCCATAAAGCTCACCGTTTTCATCCTCGCGAATACTCAAAATTTTTGCCTCAGTATCGCTGGTGTAATAAATGGCAATATCCCCAACACTGACAACATCATTCGGATTAACAATCAAAACCGATCTTGTTGGCAACAAAGTTCCCAATCTTCTGGTAGACAGATTGACGGCATAAATATCTTTTTTTCCGGAGAGTTGTGGAGGACAAGGAACCTTTTTCGTCTCGTTCTCGAGGTCAATCACAACATCACCGTCTTTGCCGGCAGTTCCGTAAACCGAAATTTTTTGCACATCTTGAGCGGCATTAACAAAAGAAGAAATAGCTCCTCTCGGCGTAGATAACAATTTATATTTTGAATCATTGCGCTGAATAATCTCTTCAAGCAAACCTTTTTCATCAAGGCTCTTAATTTCTTCTTTAAGTTTTTCGGGTTCCATACCGAGTGCCTTAGAAATGTTTTTAAATTCTTTGTCAGAAACCTCACGCTGCCCCATTTCAATACGGTGATAAACAGACAAGGTCATATCAGAACCTTCGGCAACTTCAATCAAGGTAAGATTCTTTTCGTTGCGGATTTGGCGCAAACCGGCCCCAAGAGTTTTAAGACCGCTTTTTTCATTAATTTTGTTTCTTCTTTCTTGTTCTCTCCGCCAAGATTGAACAACTTCGAGCTGAGAATTCTGTTCATTAACAAACAAATCCTGCAGAGGACAGTCAAGAAATTCAGCCACTCTGACCAACTGCTCTTGGTCAACTCTGCGGTAGCCTTTTTCAATTTTAGAAATAGCGGAAAGACTGACCGACAAATGGTCGGCAAGCTCTTGCATAGAGCGTCCGCGAAGTCTTCTGTACATTCTGATTTGATTCGGGAAAATAATTTCTTCCATTTTATGATACCTCGTTTGTTAATATAATAGCTATTGAAGCAATAACTAAACATATAATAATCAGAGAATATAAAAAATCAAGAAAATATAGTCCAAAAAAGACAATATGTGTACAAATTTGAATTTTTTTATTTAAAACCGGAAAGAGGCTCAGGTGTTCCTTCATGGGCAACTTGGTCGCCAAAGCGCAAGAAATCATCATCACTAAAGAGTGTTTCGTCAAGAGGCACGCCGCGAGCAATTTTTCCGTTACTGTCAACCACTCTGCCGCAAGTTTCAGCATAATATCTGGAAGCAGAATAGGTCGCATCATAAGAAGCATCATCAATAGAACCGTCTTTGTTATAATTATATTTTTCTTTAAGGTTCAAAACACCATCGGAAGACCGTTTATGAGCAGTTCCATCAGCCTCTATTTCTTCCCAACTTGTCATCGCGCGGTTTCCTTGTTGATTAAAGGTCATTGACATAACAGAGGTAGACCCGTCAGAATTTTTTGTCGTTACACTAAAGAATGAATTACCGTTTTTATCAACGCCTTTATTGAAAGATTTAGATTTATAAGAATTATCTTTGTTAGCAGCATCATAATCGGTAAATCTTTCACGCATGAGTTGTTGTAAAATAGCTTCTTGCGTTTCATCGGCCGAAAATCCGGAATTCTGCATAATATTGTTGATAGCCACCTGATTGAGAGAGCCGTCTTTTTTAATTAACTGTTTTCCGGCAGCCGTCGTCATGGTTATTTTTTCTCTGGTATTACCGTTTTTATCGGTCATTTTAGTTTTTTTGATATAGCCGTCATTAGAAACAGAGGTTACTTTTCCATTTTTATGTTTTCTTTCTCTGGTATAGACTTCAGTTCCGTTTTCATTTTTTGTCACTTTCTTAGTAACGGTTCGACCAAAAATTGTTTTGTAAGAATAACCGTCCTGTGTTTGCGTAAATTTACGCCCCCAACGGTTTCTGTAAGAAACGGTGCCATCGGCATTAACTTTACCCTTGTTGGCAAACTGATTTTGCCGTTTATTCATGTGATTTTTGTTTCTGGCCAGTTTAAAGTCGTTTATTTTTTCAGAGGCTAGCGGGGCAGCAGCTTTGGCCGCTTTTACACCGCCTTTTGCCCCCCATAATGCCGCACTTTTAAGACCGCTGTTTGCCATGGTACCAATATTTTTCCCGATACCTCCAGGAGTTTGCAGGCCGCCGCCGGCGCCGATTCCGCTGGCAAATTTTCCGGCAAAAGACTGCGCCTCACCAAGAACGGCCCAAGCCAAGAGCAAGGTAAAGACAAGCTTCAAAAAGCTCATTGTCCACCAACCGAGATTTTGCAAAATTGCAGAAATTCCGGTAGCATCATTTGTAAGGGTTCGGTTAAAGTTTTCCCCGACAGTCAAATCAATGCTCATCAGCAAGATAGAAAGCACGATTGCCAAAAATACAAACATAAACATGGCCGACATAAAGGCGCCCCAAACCTTATTAACAAACATCTGTCTGGTATATTTGAAGGCATAAGATCCGATTGCAATCGGCAAAAACATCACCGACAAACAAAGCTGTAGCATAGCATCAATCAGCAACCACGGATAAATGAGCAACATCAATAATCCGGTTATCCAAATAACAATACCGCTTAATAAATATCCCCAGTGAGGCAGAATAGGGATTTCATGCCACGATTCTACAAATAGCCCCACGCACATCGAGGTTGAACCAAGAGCAATAATGTCTGCAATTTTGTTTTGAATAGCATCTATGACACAAACAATACTTGTGCCGATGGAAACAGGCAGCCCTCCGTCAGAAATAATGCCGGTAAGAACCTCTGTATTACAGGTGTTTCCGGCGCTATCGGCCAAAACAATATTAGCAAGCGCCATACCTGTTTCAAAAATCGGCGTAATCACAAGCCCCATAAAGCCAATACTTGTAGTTCCTTGTAAAAGAAAGACAACAACAGCAACCACAAAAAGCTGATTAAAAATCTCTTTCATCATGTTTCTGGGGTCTTTGGTTTCCAGCGATGAAACATATTTCAAAACCAAAAATGCAAGCCAAATTGCCGTCCCGACTAAAACCAAAACAATCACGCTGCCGGATAAAGTTTCATAGGCCATTTGAGCAATCCTGCTGGCGGTATTAAATAAGATTTTAAAAATGCCGCAGAAAAAGCAAGTATCAAAAGATGAGCGATAAGAACTAAACTTGCATTTTCCGTCATTGGTAGAAGCCAACTCATTAGCTGCCGCTTGCCCGCTTGACCCCTCCCAAGTTTCGGTTAAGCTCCCCTCGGCAGGAACATAATCGGGGATTCCTGCAGAAGCTTGGCAGGCCTCTGGATTGGAAATACAGTCACGACATTGCCCCGGAGAATAGTTTGATGTTGATACATCAGCATAAAACCGATTAGAAGACTGAGTTTCACATAAAGATTGAATATCACTGCATAACGGATCCAAAACGCTTCCTTTACCAACACCGCCGTCACCGTCGCGCATTTCAAAATGGAGGTGGGTCCCATAGGCATCTTCCACTATTTTGCCGCCGGAACAAGAAGAACCACCTACTGTTCCGATTTGTTGTCCTTGTTTAACTTGGGCACCATTACCAACCGTAATGGAAGCCAAATGCATATAAATAGTGGTATAAAAGCTTTTAGAATCATCACTGACGATATCGATTCCATCAGAGGATGAAGAAGCTTTGACATGGGTTAAAATAACCGTTCTGCCGCCACCGCTAACACACATATTAACCGTGGCCACACCGTCCGCAGCCGCAATAACAGGTGTTCCTTTTGTGGAGGCATAGTCGATTCCGTTATGGTTTCTTTTGTTACTCCAACCGGCATTACGATAACAAACATCTTCTGGAATACGCGCAACATTTCCGGCCACAGGCATGGTATTCAAGCAAGTATTTTGGTTTTGATTACGCACGCATTGAACATTAATATCGTTACGCGTAAGTTGCCCGTTCGGACACTCAGTCGTATATTTTCCGTTAGAAGAGCTTGGAATACAGTTGGTATAACTTCCTGCCTGAGACAGAGAGGGGCAAAACAAAACCCAGCACCAGCAAAGCCAAAGCAAAACCAATGCTGTTTTTTTGTTAAGATATGTCAGTTTTTTAAATATCATTTCGCCCTTTTTATTCAACATTATAAGCAACAATTATTGCCTAAAATTTAATAATCACAAAATATTACGAACCTCCGCCACTTCCGCCGCCGGAGTCACCGCCGCCACTGTTACTACCGCCGCCGCTTCCTCCGCCGGAACTTCCTCCGTTACTACCGCCGCCGGCATCACCACCGGAGCTACCGCCGCCGGATTTACCCTTTGGTTTAGGTTTGTCTTTGGATTTTTTAATCATAGAACCGACACCTTGCGTAGCTTTTCCGGCCGCCTGAGTTGCATAACCGCCGGCAGAAACGGCAGCACCGAGAGCCATCAGCGGAACCCCGACAATAGCGCCCAAACCACTAGAACTCATGGCTTTTCCGGCATTCATCATACCTTTACCGCCTTGGGTCATACCTTTACCGGCAGCACTAACACCTTTACCAACCTGTTTAACCGCCTTACCACCTTGCTCACGAGCCACATCTTTAGCATAGCGCCCAGCAGCCATTGCTGGACGTTTTGCCGCATCCGTAAGCATGGTTGCGCCGCTGTGCAACGGATTCGCTCCGGAGAGAATACCGCCGCTGAAGAATTTGTTAACATAAGACGTAATCGTTTTAGAAACCAGCAAGAAAGCATAAACATACGCAAATACAAGGATAAGGAAAAACGATCCGGTAATATCAAACGTTTCTGATACCCATTTAGAATCACCTTGCTCAATTCTGTAATAAAACTCGCTAATATCACGCAAGGCAGTGCTAATAAGGGTCATACCATAAGTCGTCGTGATGGCCAAAAAGGCAAAAATCGCCGCCGATTTAAGGATCGTTCGGATACACGAAATTACTTTATCAGAAGTAGCGGAAAATGGCCACAGCCCCATCACAATGGGGAACAAAACAATAGAGATACCGATTTTGAATGACAAATCAAGCAGATAATAACTGACGCCAAGTGTCAGCATAAAGCCAAAGAACCAGATGATGGCTCCACACAACCAAATCCAGATATCAGGAATTTTAATGCTAACAACCAAAAGATTCCATCCCCAAGCACCGGCATTAACCGAATGGCAGGTAAGGGCATGACCGATAACCAGATTGGTAGAAACCACACGGTCGATTCCTTCAGTCACACCGATAATCTTATTCATCACATCATTAGAAAACAGGCTTTCACCTTCATAATTATATTTTCCGGAAGCTTGCATACCCAAAGTATCATTAGCGCCCTCGATAATTGCCAAACCATAATCGGCGCCGGTAGCCAATACCGGATTCACCACATAATTAATAAAAGTATTTGTACCGGAAACAATCACCACATAAGCAAACAAAATCTTAAAAAGCTGCTTCAGCAACTGGTTAACGATGGAAATCGGCTCAACATTAGCCAAAGAGCCAAGATTTTTTAACACAAAGAAGGCCAACCACAAACAAGAGGCAAGTAACAATATTTTAACACCGGCCTCTGAACAAAGGGCATAGGTCCTTGTTCCAACCGTCATAAATTGCTCCAGCAAAGTCCGCACAATCAGACAAGAATAACAAGAAGACTGATATTTTTCTTGCATGGTAGAAATTTTGCACGATGCATTGCTCGCGGCCAAAACATCTGATGAAATTAAAAAACAGCCAAGTACAAAGAGGCAAAATACAAAATACTTTTTGTATTTATTAAATAAGTTATATGTCAAACCAATAAGCGACATAAGTTACCCCTCTTTTTGACGACCGGCAAGCTTATTTAAAGCGCCGCCGATTTTGCCCGTAACGGCATCATATTTAGCTTTTGCTCTACGAACTTTTCCAGACAACATCAAGAGTCTTCCAAGGCCTAATGTGATTTTGGTGAAAACCCATTTTCCAATCATGGCTGTAAGTTTACCGGCTTGCTTTTGGAAGTTATCATTGCCGGAATCACCTATAAACTCATTGGTAAGTTCTTTCGCAATAGTCATTGTAGATGCACATAAAAAGGCCATAAGCAACAAACAGATAAGAACCACGCTGAAAGATTTCAAATCTGCCTGATAAGCATATTTATTTTGAACATTAAGGCCAAGCTCAGGCATCTGAATGAATGATTGTAACGCCAATAAACAAATCGCAATAACAAAAGCAATCATCATCATATAACCGGCTGAAGCAATCAGCGTTGTAAAGCCATTGCGCGTAAGAGAACGTGTTTTTTGAAAGGCATAAGCCATGACCAACAGCGGCATTAAAGAAACCATGATTGTAAAACGAAAGAGAGAATCGACAATATAAAAAATAAAGGCAATTTTTACAAACCAGAAAATACAATAAATAATAAAGCCGACAATCATAGCCATAAAACCGGCCTGCGTAAGAGAATAAAGAACAGTACTCATGCCAAGCCCAAGACGACTGTTAATGGTACAAGTTAGACAGGACAAAAGTTGTAAAGGAGCTTGAGGAAAAGATTCACCATCTGAGCTGGGAGCTAATTCACCGGCCGCACAAGTCATATTTGGTTCCAGCGTCGTTTTTTCTCCCAAGAACCAAACTTCAGAAGCACTTCCGCCGGCATTAACCCCGACATTAAGCATCTCGCTTCCAAATTCCAAAAAGGCATAAAACAGCGGAAAAATCACATGATTGAGCACCCAAATAATATTGGTCGAAGAATTTGCAATCATCCCGCACACGCCGCATAACAACAGTTGCTTCAAAATCTCGGTCCATGTCTCGCCGATATTTTCTTCTTGAAACGAGCCAACATGGCGCAACAGCCGAAAGCTCAGCCAAATACAAAAGCCAAGCAGCATTAAGGCCATGGAACCGTCACAAATTTGTTTATACATTCCCATGGCATAAACGCCCATTTGATTATACATCATTTCCAAAATGGAGCTTTGCCAACAATTTTGTTGTTCTGCCGCAATAGAATCGGCAGTAGCTCCCTGAGAATCACCCAATGGAGTATTTTCTTTAGGCCCACTGCCGCTTTCATCAGAACAAGCCGTCAACAATAGGCAAACGGCTGCGACCATCAGCAGCACGCGAAATATTTTGCCTATGTTAACCGACTTAAACATTATTTTGTTCCTTTCGGTTTAACAAAAAATCCAGATTTTCCTGCTTGCAATCCCTCAGCCTTTGATGTTGCGCTGCCTGTCAAAGAAGCCAATCCGGAGCTCATTTGCTTTTGTTGTTCTGTTAGAGTATTCAAATGACTTTGGGCGGTTTTGAGCATAACATTCAAGTCACTCATTTGTTGAGCAGTCAACATAGAACTGCCTTGAGAATCTTCAATTTGTTTTTTGAGATTATCAATTTTCTTTTTCAACTCTCTAATTTCTTTTTCTTTTTGTTCAAGTTGATTTTTTTCTTTTTTAATATTTTCTTTAGAATCATTTTTATCTTGCTGATTTTGATTAGTCTCTTCGTTAGCATTTTTGCTCTCGCTAGACTGTTCCTTGGTGTCACCATTCGGAGCTGTTTCTTGAGCGCGCGGGTCGCCGCTTCCGGCATTCGGAGCTGTTTCTTGAGTGCGTGGGTCACCACTTGCGGCATTCGGAGCTGTTTCTTGAGCGTGCGGGTCGCTACTTCCGGCATTCGGAGCCGCTGCTTGAGGACGTGGGTCGCCACTTGCGGCATTTGGAGTTGCTGCTTGAGGACGTGAGTAGCCACTTCCGGCATTTGGAGTTGCTG
>CALXTE010000033.1 GCA_944391345.1 uncultured Alphaproteobacteria bacterium | reverse complement strand
TCCTCACGTACTGGTTTGTACGCTGCGGTGTCGTCGCCCTAAAATCTTATTATTTGCCGCGTTCTCCAAACTTTTTTTAATATGGTAACGGGCAACTAATACCAATTTAACTAATGTTTTTGCTTATTTGTGCTTTTAGTTCGTTTAAAATATAAATGCGGATGGCGCTTGAGAGGTTGGGATTGGTGCGGGTTGAGTCAATCTCGGTTATCACCTCGTTGATGCTTTTGTTTTTCTTTTGGCAGATTTCTTGCAATTCGGCATAAAACTCATCTTCAAGCGAGATGCTTGTTTGATGGCGGTGGGCGATGATGACTGATCTTTTTATCATTTCTTTTTGCGAAAGGCATCGATTGAAACAACGGTTGCCGGTCCGTTGGAAGCTTTTTTCTCCTCCTCGGGGGATGTCTCAAGCTCGATATCGTCTTCAACGGATTTTGCGCCTTCTACATTGAAACTTAAGCCAAACTTGGCATGAGGGTCGGCAAAGTAGGTGATTGCGGCAAAAGGTATGACAAGTGTTTGCGGTATGCCGCCAAAGCTTAATTCTATTGAAAAACTATCGCGGTCGACTTTTAGGTCGGCGTATTGATGCTGAATGACAATTGTCATTTCATCAGGATATTGACTGCGAAGATGGTCCGAAATTTTGACATGCGGATAATTGGTCTTGAACGTAATATAAAAATGATTTTCTCCCGGAAGGCCTTGATATTCGGCAATCCTCAAAGCTTCAATAACCACGTTTTTTAGTGATTTTTCAATCAGTCTGTCGTAGTTAATCTCGGTTAAAAATTCTTCGCTCATTTTTGTGTTCTTCTTCCTAATCAATCAAAAAAGCGGGCCTTCTGTTGCTAGGCGGCCCAAGCCCCACTTTCAACTAACCAAAGTTAAAAGAATTTTGAATTCGTTGCTGTCGCTTAAATTAAGCAGCTACGGCAACAGGTGCTACGTTATTATCGTTAGCATTCATTTTAATTTGAACCGATAACGGTGGTATCTCACCGAGCACAGCTTGTATCTTTACTGTATCTTGTCAAACCTAACTCACCCCCGTAGAAATGGTGGAGGTGCCGGGTTCTGCCCCCGGGTCCAATATACCTATTCTATACCGCCTCTGGTGCCACAGTCGGTTACCCGACATTTTTCAATATACCTTATTTTATCTTTTTTTCAAGATATAAATTTGTTTGTAACTTGCGGCATGGCGTTGTGAATTTTTGGGGTTGTGCTATTGTGCCGATATAAGGAGAAGTTTTATGACGAAAATTGCTGTGTGGTGCCGCCACAAAAATGATAATGTTATCGGAATTGGGCCAAAAATTCCGTGGCATATTCCTTCCGACTTCAAAAGATTTCGCCGCTTGACCGAGGGAAAGACCTTGATTGCGGGGCAGACAACTTATGAAAGTTTTCCGAATCGGACGTTGCCGAATCGAAAAATCATCGTTTTAACCTTTAATCCTGATTATGAACTCTCTGACAAGCAAAATCATGCGGTTGTGACCGATATCAAGGCTTTCAAAGAAGCGGAAGGCGATTTTTATATTTCCGGCGGGGCTTCCGTTTATAAGGCCTTTATGACCGGTGGCGAAGGGCTTATGCCCGACGTGATTGTCGATTCAATGTATTGCGGTGAACTTAATCCCGAACTGACAGGAAAAAAAGTCGATATTACACCATGCATTGATATTATGATGAAAGACTATCGGCAGATTTCTCAAAATTATGAACGGGATAACGTTATTACGACGGTTTGGATTCGTAAAAACACGTTTGTTGACCAAGCGGTGTTGAAACATATTTTATTAGCAATTGAGGCAGAGGATTAATCTTATGAAACAATATTTGGATTTGTTGCGAGATGTGTTGGAAAACGGTGTGGATAAGCTTGATCGCACCGGTGTGGGAACACGGTCGGTTTTCGGGCGGCAGATGCGCTTTGATCTCAACAAAGGTTTTCCGTTGATGACAACCAAGAAAATGCACCTTAAGAGCATTATTCATGAATTGTTGTGGTTTATTAAAGGTGACACCAATGTTAAATATCTGCAAGATAACGGTGTACGGATTTGGAATGAATGGGCCGATGACAACGGTGACCTCGGTCCGATTTACGGCTCCCAATGGCGGAACTGGAATAACGATGGAATTGACCAGCTTGCCAATGTGATTGAAACCCTTAAACATAATCCCAATGATCGCCGCATGATTGTTTCGGCGTGGAATGTCTCTAAAATTCCAGATATGAAGCTGCCGCCGTGTCATATGTTGTTTCAGTTTTATGTGGCGAACAACAAATTGTCTTGTATGCTTTATCAACGCAGTTGCGATATGTTTCTCGGTGTGCCGTTTAACATTGCTTCTTATGCCTTACTGACAATGATGATTGCGCAAGTTTGCGGGCTAGAGCTTGGGGAATTTGTTCATACGCTGGCGGATACACATATTTATCACAATCATTTTGAGCAGGTTAGAGAGCAGCTTTCCCGTGAGCCATTGCCTTTGCCGACGATGAAACTTAATCCGGCGGTTAAAAATATCAATGATTTTACTTATGATGATTTTACGCTGGAAAATTATCAATCTTATGAAAAGATAACCGCCAAAGTTGCGGTCTAAAAAAATCACCCGCGGTCGGAAGAGACGGCGGGTGAAAAGTGTTAGATTTAAGAAACAGAGCGCTTCACAGCGCGTTTTTAAGGTTGGGGTTTATTTTTTTATCTCATACCTTGGAACGCCGTTGAGTGTGTCCTTTTGGACGTAGCGGTGTCCCTTGTAGTCAAACGTGCTTCCAAGCTCGTTTATCTTGACTATGGTTTGAGGCAGAATTTCTTTTTGTCCGGTGGCCATATTAAAGATGGCAACATCGCCGCTGATTGCTTCTTTGATAACAGCGGGGAAGGGCGCGTTGGCTGCCCATTTGTGTTTGGGGCTTGCGTTATGCAAGGTGACCATGACGCCGCGGGCCGGACTATCTTTTTTGACATTTGCCATTGTGTTTAATTTTTCGTTTACAACGACAATGTTTAAGCGGATTTCAGGAATTCTACACATAACTGTATTTTTTTATACATAGAGGGGCTACTTGAATTTGCCCATATGCGATTAATAATATAAATAATTAATAAATGTTTCGTGACTATATAAACGCAAAATTTGTCAAATGTCAAGCGTTATTTTGAATATTTTGTCAAAAATTTTTACTTTTTTATAAAATTCAAGTGGTTATTGTTTAATTTAGTAGAGTCAGAATAATCCCGATACTCAACGGAACCGATAAATTGTCGTCAATGTCAATCTTGTCCTCATACATCTCGGCAAAGGTGGCAACCAAAGCTGCAATAATCGAAGCATAAGTTACCGGATAAAGCGGCGTGTACAACATCATCACAAACAATGTGCAGAGGAAAAAGGCCGTCGTTCCTTCCAGAGATTTCTTTTTATAAAGCTTTCTGGTGCCAAAGGCTTTGCCAAACAGCGCGGCACAGGCGTCCGATGTCAGCATGACCGTTAGTGCAATCGCCGCAACCGGGCGCGGAAACATCATGGCGCATAACACCGCCGCCGATAAGACATAAACTGAACCGGTCGGCTGAAAACTTTTATGGGTCAGCTCCTTGCTCCTTAGGGTTTTGTGCAGCATCACCCCAAATGTGCGGCGAGACCATTTCCAGCGTTTGTAGTTGCCGTATTCAAGCAAGCCGTCTATGGCTAATATGGTTGAGAAAAAGGCCACAGATATCGTGGTCGGAAAATAATATATAAACAGCGGTATCCACAAAGAGCTTAAATGTATCAGCTTTCTTGATACTTCTTGCCGGAAAGATTTGCTCAAACGGGTCTTATAACGCTCACTCAGGCGATCCATAATCTGCTTATATCTGCGGTTATATTTTTTTAGTTCTATATATCCTATGCGTCTTAGGTCTAGTCTTAGCATGAAATTTTTCCTTTTTGCTATCTTGTCTTATAAATATATCTCCGCGTGATGATGTCAAGGGCAGTAATTATCATAAATGATGCCACCATTGTAAATAAGGTGTGTGATAAAAAGTGTTGTCCTCTTAGCATTTGGTATAAACCGGTGGTCCAGCCAAGGATTAAACCAATTCCTAATCCCAGCCAACGGTAACGCGGGGTCTTAAAACAATAATACAAGGCCATAAAACAAAAACCCGCTGTTGCATGACCGGCCGGAAAACATAGCCCCGGAACGTCTTGATTGAAATCTGGCGGATAACTTTCTAAAATCTTTATGAATGGAAAACGTCCGTTATATATCTCTAATTGTCGGGGGCAATAAACGTTTGTTATATGTTTTAGGCCGGCAATTATTGATGGAACGCAGATCATGCTCAATAATAAAATTGTGTTGGGTTGATTGTATTTTCTTAATTTTTGATATTTGATTGACAGAGCCAATATGGCAGTAAGGATTATCCCGAGAATTATCATAAAAATTTTTATTCCTTTATAAAATATAAAGCTCAGATGTTTGTGTTCGGCAGGGGAAATCAACCATTCTTTGGTGTCGAAGTTGAAAAATTGGTTTTGTACCCATAAGTCATAGTTGCAGTAATATTCCCCGACCACAATGGTAATCAGCAGTATTAGTCCTAAGCCAAAAATGATGGTGTTTTTTTTCATTTGGTGGAATCCAGGGAAGAAAAGCTGCTTTTAATGAGAATGTAGGCGTCTTCTCGGGCAATCATGTCGTTGTTTTCATTCGTTCCGGTTGAGATGTTTTGGTGTCCGAGATTATGAAAAATCAGTAAGCTGATGAGAATATACATGGCGCCTTGAAAAATGCGGTTTTTATAGCGAGGTGCCGGACGCGAGGTCGTGAGCTCATCTTGAAACAAGGCGCTTAGGATTATTGAGCCGATGATCGCAATTGCTATAATGGGAAATGTCAAGCTGATTTGCAGTTGAGAGAGATTGGAAAGCTCTTTGTTGGTGTTGATAACACTTAGCTCTTCAATGAAAATAAAGCAGCAGAACAGGCCGAAGATAATGGTGGTTATCCATTTGTCCGTCTTTGTATTTTGGTAGCGGAAAGGTAACAGCAAAATGTATATGACATAAGGTATGGTCAAAATCAGGAAAGAAGCCGTTGTGGTCATTATGGTTATGCCTAATGATTTGGTGACGGCTTCAAAAGAATAGTCCAAGGGAAATGGGCAGCTGTAGATTTCATAGGCCGTGAAAAATGTTTCCAGTAAAATATCAACCGCGTAAAAAGGCAAAAGTCTTCGAATAAAATAGATGTTCATTTTTATGTCCTTGTTTTTTTCTTTGAGAGTAATGATTTATGCCTTTTTGTGCAATGCTTATTTCTGTTTTTCTCACAAAAAAGCCTGTCTTTGAAGTGGACAGGCTAGGGTATCTTTGTTTTTTATTTTTATAAATCAGCAATTACAGTCATGCTGATAATCTCATCAGGATTGCTGACTGCGCCGTTGGGGCCGTCTCCTTTTTTGATGTTATCGACATAGGTCATGCCGGAGGTGACTTCTCCCCATACCGTATATTGTCCGTTTAACCAATCGCAGTCACCAAAACAGATGAAAAATTGGCTGTCGGCAGAATCGGGTAACATGGACCGAGCCATTGAAACCGTGCCTCTTTTGTGTGGTCTTTTGTTGAACTCAGCTTTTAATTTCTTGCCGCTGCCGCCGGTGCCGGTTCCGTAAGGGCAGCCGGTTTGTGCCATAAAACCATCAATGACACGGTGAAATTTTAACCCATTATAGAATCCGGCGCGTACCAGCTCTTTTATGCGCGCGACGTGGTTTGGTGCATCTTCCGGAAACATCTCGATGACAACGTCGCCGTCTTTTAATTTCAGCAATATTGAATTTTCCGGATCTTTGACTTTATAGCTGTGTTTTATTTTTTTTGCACGGCTGGCGCTGATGCCAAGCTTTTTGGTGTCAGTGCTTTTTAGCGCTTTTGTTTCTGATTTTTTCAGGGCTTTGGTCTCGGTTTTGCCAAGTTTGACAGCCTCTGAAGTTGTTTTGTGTTCAGATGTCTTTTTTACGGCTTTCATTCTTATCTCCCTAAATTTTGTTTCTTCTTACTCTAATATAGGGTGCAGAATTTAAAATTGCACTAACCTTGAAAAATTTTTAATGAGTCAAAACATAAGCAACGCGCTCTTCAGGAGAAAGGCGTTTGGGATAATATTTATCGACTTTTTTCAAGACTTTGCTTAATCCAATGCCATTGGCAATTTGGACTGCCAGTCCTGGGCGCGCATTTAATTCCAACATCATCGGACCTTTGTCGGCATCTAAAACAATGTCGGCGCCCAAATATCCTAATCCGGTCATTTCATAGGCTTTGGCCGCTATCAGCAAATGCTCTGTCCAAAAAGGAACTTCTATCTGGCTTAAGTCTGCATGCGTATCAGGGTGATGGGTTATCGGTTGATTTCTCATGACGGCTTTGAGGGTTTTGCCGCTTTTGATGTCTAAGCCGACTCCGACTGCGCCCTGGTGCAAATTGGCTCGGCCGCCTGATGCTGCTGTGGCCAGTCGGGTCATGGCCATAACCGGATAGCCGCGGTAGATAATTATTCTGACGTCAGGAATGCCTTGGTAGCTGTAATTGTCAAAGATATGGCTGAAATTGACCATCTCTTCAATAACGGCCGTGTCATATTGTCCGCCTAAGCTGTATAAGCCGCTTAAGGTATTGGAAATATGTTGGTAAACTTCCTTATAGCTTAAGATGCGTCCCGATGGTGTGGTAAAAGTGTTTTCATCATGGCTTTTAATGACTAAAACGCCTTTGCCGCCGCTTCCGTGCGCTGGTTTTATGACAAAAGATTCCCAGTCTTTTACCATGTCTTTTAGGTTTTTGGCCTCATGCTGGAATTCTATCGTGCCAATCAGCCTAGGGGTCGTAATTCCAAACTTTTGTGCCAGTTCTTTGGTCTTGACCTTGTCATCAACCAGAGGATATAAATTGCGCTTATTATACTTGGAAATGAATTTGAAATTGCGGCGGTTCATGCCTAAGATTCCGGCCTCGCGCAATTGGCTCGGGGTGGCAAAATATTTTGATAACCACTTGAACATGTTTTTCCCCTTATTTGACCAATGGGCGGAAGCGCTTTAACTCGGTTAGGCGATAGCCCGTGTATGTGCCGAGCATCATAATCAAGAACAACAAGACAATGTTTAATTCATTAAAGGCAAACATGATGTAGCGTATGGTCTCGTTGCAGATAATAACATAGGTTGCCAAGGCTGCAATCAGACTGTAAATAATCTCGCGGCAGGCATTGAATGCGCCTTCTTCTTCCCAAGTGATTGATGAACGTTCGATAACCCAGGCCATGATGATTATCGGGAAAAAGGTGGAGGCTGTTCCGATATCTGAATCAAAGCGATAACTGATTTCGGTCATGTATTGAATGATTAAGATAACGCAAACGACAACAGCTGAAATTCTGGGCACAAGTAATAAATTTAGTTTTGAGAACAAGGCTCTTATTAATAATCCTAATCCCATGATGATGACAAAGCAGAGCAGGCCGGCGCCTAATCCGGTTTTGACCAAAGCCATGGCAATCAGCATCGGGGTAAAAGTGCCCATGGTCTTTAATCCGACAAAGTTGCGCACAACGGCAATGACTAAAATTGCCAGCGGAAAGACCATCAGCCATTTAATAGCATTTTGCTGATTGACCGGCAAATTATAAATCGAATGGTCATAAGATTGTTGTTCGTTAGAAAGTTTTGCTCTTTTTCCGGCGAGGTTGAAGGTGTTGGTTACTGATTTTAGTACAGAAAATTTAACGGTTGAGTTTTCTCCGCCGGTAATATCAAGCAGAGAGGTGCCGCCTCTTTGGATGATAATAAAGTCTTTGGGCAGGCCGATTTTGCCGGTGGTTAAATCATATAATTTCCAGCGACCGTCCATGTATGCTTCAAGCATGAGGTCCGGCGCAAAAGATGTTTTTTCTTCTTCAAGCTTTATGCCTCTGGCTAAACGGGAGGAGATGCCTTTGTAGGCCAAAAGCTTGCTTATGTTTTCAGCAATATCTTTGGTTGTTTTTTTCATCGGTAAAAAGGCCGTAACCGTTGGCTCGGGCGGCATCTGATTAAACAGGCGAATTAGTTGCTGAGGCAAGTCTCCGTTTTGTTTTGAGGCAAGAGAGATGATTTCGTCAGCGATGGCTTTTTCTTGTTCGCTATATATCGGTTTTTCCGGAGCTTGCGGAGCCGGTGCCGCGGTTTTTCCTTTTGCGCCTTCGTTATCAAACAGCAAAATGCGGTAATAGACGTTTTGTTCTCCTTCTCGGGCAGTGCTGGTTAGAACAACGCGGTCTTTTTGAATGGTTGTTTTATAGCCGGGGGCGACAATATCTTCGTCTAAGATTTTATATTCATTTGAGCTTTGGGGTTTTGCCAGAGATATTTTTATCGGTTCTCCGGTGGCATTAAAGCTGACATCAGCCTCAATCGTCCAGATGTCCGTGCGTTCGTGCGGTGCAAATGAAAAGCCCCAATATTTTACTTTATAGTAAATTCTGTAGCCGGCAAATATGCAGGAGGCAATCAGGCATAGTGTCAGAATAAAGCGAATCGTAATGAGTGATTTTAGTCTTTCCAGCATGTTGTTCTTCTTTATTAATTAAGGGTGTTTGATAAGGCGGTGTCGACGACGGCGCGTCCGGTTAAAATATTGCGTCCGATTAATGCTTGATATTCAAACTTATCACGATTGGCAAGATTGAATTTTATATTGGTCAAGACTTCTTTACCGAGTTTGATGTCCATGCGGACAATATAGCGTTTTTCATGAACGTGAAGTCTTTTGATGTCGGCCGTGCCGATTATTTTTTTCTCAAAGTGATATTTTTCTCCGTTGGTGCGGTTGATGATGTCAAAAGAAACCCATTTTTCTCCGTCTCTTTCAAAAGGAGTGATATTATCGGCGTCAATTGATGAGGTTGTGGCGCCGGTGTCAATGCGGGCGGCTATCGGGGCTTTCATCGGGAGCATGTATACCGGTTCAACCGCGCCGATTGTTCCTAAAATGTGTTGCGGGCTTTTTTTGACTTCTACTGCGGGAACAATCTCGGGAAGAGGAGGGTTTTGGTGACTTTGACAGCCGCTGAGTAGTATTCCGGCCAGTAATGTCGTTATTTTTTTCAAATTATTCATGATTTCCCTCTCTTTTTTAATCTTTTTTTAATCTTGTTCGGTTTATCTACAATCAGACAATTTCTGTTAAATGTAAAGTTAATTTTTCTGTCGGTTGGATAATTTTGACCGGCACCTTTGAGTTTGGAGTATACTTCTATGGGACTGGCGCTTAATCGTGAAAAAATTGCTCAAATTAAACGCTATAAAAAGATTAGAAAAATTCAAAGATATCAGCGTCAGACTAAAATTAATATTCTGGCTGCAAAGTTTTTTACTTATGCTTCAATTCCGGCCTTAACTGCTTGTCCGTCAGTGCATAGTGTGGCTCATAATGATGTTAATTCTTCCTTTGAAATTTCTTCCGAAATGAAGGAAAGTGCCGTTAGCAGCTTTAGCGTTGAGCGCGCGGTAAAATATGTGGCTGATTTGGACGGGGAAATCTTTTTGACTGAATTAAACCGTCAGCATGATGCTATTACCTCTAAGCCGGCGGGGAAGGTCCGTGATTCTTATATAAAGTCACTCTATGGCAATATTAATTACTGCAATTTGGCAGTTATTAAGACCATGAAACATTCTGAGGCCGATTATTTGCAGCCGTTTTTAGCCGCTTTGGAGAATCCGGCCAGATGTCAGTCTTTTATTGATTATGTTAAAAAAACACATCCTGATTGTATTCGCTCGTTTGAAAATGCCAAAACCGCAAATCTTAAACGGGGCGATATTGTTATTCTTAATGTTGCTCGCGGCGATGCCGATGCCGTTACTTCCAGCGGGAAGCATACCGTTACTTTTGACGGCAAAGAATTTATTAGTTTTAATTCTACAAAAAAATATGGTGTTACAGCCCAAAGCGGTGATGTTGTTGATATGCAAAAATTGCGCAAAAAAGAGCTAAACAAAAAAGTTCAGGCAATGTCTTATTCTGAGGCTATGACTTATCTTATGCACTTAGTACAACGCAAAAATAAAGATAATAATGTAAAAACTTATGTGCCGTCCCTAAATGTTTTTGCTAGAAATAAAGCGGAAATGGCTATTTCATTTGACATTTAGCAAATATGTGATTATTCTTACCTCAATTTTTTTATTATTGTGTAACCTAAAATAATTTTGCTATGTCAAATCAAAAATTTATGCTGAGTTTGTTTCCTAATGAGGCGGCTCAGATTGTTGAAGAAAATTTGCAGGTCATTGAAGCTACGGTTATTTTGCCTTGTCGAAAGAAGGTTGAAAATTGTTTGCTTGTCGTTCTTAATCAGGGAAAAAGCAATGAAGTAGGGCTGGTTTATGAAAAAGATACCAAATATACTTATCGTTTGGCTGGGCCTGTAAGGTATTATTAATTAATAAAGAGGCGTGATATTTCTGAAAGAGGGCGCCTCTTTTTGTTTTTTTATAAAAAAATTCACAAGATTTAAATTTTTTACTAGACAAGAAGAAAAATATGTTTTATAAGTCTTCTCGTTGCAGATGCTCGGGTAGCTCAGTTGGTAGAGCAGAGGACTGAAAATCCTCGTGTCGGCGGTTCAATCCCGTCCCCGAGCACCATTTCAAAGCCTTGATTTTCAAGGCTTTTTTTGTTTTTGTAACAAACTGTTTTTTACGTTGAATTTATTTAGTAAGCAAATAGTAAGCACTTTTACAATAATTTCTTATAAGATTTTATGATATTAAAAAGCTGTTTATGGAGCCTTTACACTCATATAAACAGCTTTTTTAATTTTATTACAATGCAAAACATATAACCCT
>CALXTE010000032.1 GCA_944391345.1 uncultured Alphaproteobacteria bacterium | reverse complement strand
AGGAGTTTTTTATCTGTAAAGCTGTAAGCTCTTTGGAACTACCGGCCTAGCCGGTAGTTTTCTTGTTACAAAAAAAGAGGAGAGCAATCTCCTCTTTTCTTCTTACAGCCAAGGCACCAATTTAATATCAAATTTTAAGTTATAAATAGCAGCAACAAGAGCGATTGAACGCCACGAAAAATGATTTCCGAGTTCAACTTGCTCTACTTTATGAATAGATAAACCGCATTTACAAGCTGCTTCAGACAGAGTCAAGCCTTGAGCAAGACGATGTTCACGCAATTGCTCACCGATTGCATGACGTATTTCAAAAATATATTGAGTTACTTCTCTGGTAGGGTTCATTTTCAGCTCCATTGTTTTAGGTTAAAACAAAGCCTGCCATAAATTTAGGCAGGCGGAGCTAAACAACTGTCAAAACGCAGTCGCCGTTATTCAATATATTACCGGCACTCCGCCTAATATGAGCGGAGGATTTTATTTGTTTTGAAAGTGTTGTTTAGACACCGTCGGTTACCTCTAACCGACACAAAGAGTATAAAAAAGAAAAGGAAGATTTGTCAACCTTCCTTTTGATAAAAATTTTAGCGTGCCGAGCCCCCAAAAACTCGGAGAACAAGATAAATAATAAGATTTTAGGGCAGACGACACCGCAGTGTACACAGTAGTACATGAGCATTTTTCCTATCCGCAAAATCTGTATTAGTTGCCCGTTATACAAACTTTTTTATCCAGAAGTTCGAGCTCATCAATATACTCCTCTATAAGAGAAAGCCCTTTGTCCCAGAAGTTCTTGTCATGGGCATTGAGAGAGAACGGCTTAAGAAGTGCATCATAACGCTTGACGCCGGTTTCAGAGAGCATATGAAGATATTTATCAGCAAAATCAGGAACGGACTTTTCTCGATAAACTTGATAGAGCGAGTTTACCAAACAGTCAGCAAAGGAATAAGCATAAACATAAAACGGCGAATGGAAGAAATGAGAAACGATGGGCCAAATATATTTGCTGTCATCATCAACAATCACATATTGCCCAAGACTTTCGCGCATAACTTCGAGCCAGATTTCGGCGATTCGCTCTTCGGAAAGTTCGCCGTTTTTGCGCTCGACATGAACCTTTGTTTCAAAAAAGTGGAACGCGATTTGGCGCAAAGCCGTGTTAATCATGTCATTAACTTTAGAGGCGATTAAGCAAAGCTTGGCCTTATCATCATCAAGCTTTTTCAACAAGGATTGGAAAGTCAACATCTCGGCAAAAACCGAGGCCACTTCGGCCAAAGTCAGCGGCGTATCATCATTCAAATCGCCTTGCTTGGCACTAAGGCGCATATGGCAACCATGGCCAAGCTCGTGAGCCAAAGTCAGCACATCATTTTGCTTGCCGACAAAATTGAGCATAAGATAAGGATGAAACTGCTCGGGCATCGGCATAGCAAAAGCCCCGCTGCGCTTTCCGTCGCGCGGCGGAACATCAATCCAGTTATGAGAGAAAAAGTCTTTGGCAACTTCTTGCAGCTTGGGCGAAAATTCGCCATAAGCCTCAAGCACGAGCTTAACCGCTTCATCCCAAGAATATTTTTTATCATCGGCAAAAGGCAGGGGCGCATTTCTGTCCCAGTACTGAATTTTGTCTTTACCGAGCCATTTTGCTTTGAGCTTATAAAAGCGCTCAGAGATTGAAGCATATTTAGCGCGTACAGCCTCAGCCAAAGAGTCAACAACCTCATCTTCAACCATATTATCAAGGTTGCGACTGGCAATCGGAGACTTAAAACCACGCTTGTCGTCACTAATAGCTTTGTCTTTGATTATCATGTTATAGATAAAAGTAAACAGCTCGCCGTTTTCTTTATTAACACGGTTCATTTCTTTACCGGCGGCCTCACGAACTTTGGGGTCTTTATCTTGCAACAACTTGCTGAGCTCGGCATCGTTATATTCTTTTCCGTTTACGATATATTTGAGCTTTGAAGAAGTTTCATCATACAAACGCACCCAAGCCGCCGACGAGGTCAAAGCCTTGTCCGCCAGCAAAGCCTCCATATCTTCGGCCAATTCATAAGGCTTGAACAGACGAATTTTTTCAAGCCACGGACGATAAAAGGCCACGTTTTTATCTTTTAACAAAGCCTGAAAGGCCTCTTCGGACAAAGCATTAATCTCAAGGGTAAAAAAGATTGAGAGCTTACCGCTTTCGGTCAGCTTTTCATTGATATTTTGGTAAAAAGCCACGGCCTCTTTGTTTTTCATCTGCGTGACCATATTCAGATAAGCAAAGATACCAAGCTTAGAGGCCACAACACTGGCTTTTTCATAGAGTTTTATCGCCTCAGCAAAATCAGCCCCGCTTAACGAAGCCACTTTGCCCTTATACTTATCAGACAACTGCTGATTATAGGCCAAATAAGTACTTAAATCTTTTTCAACTTGCGGATCATTAATCCCGGAATATAAATCACTCAAATCCCAAGCCGGAAGATTGCTCCGATTCTCCATGTTTTAAGACCTCCTGTTCCAAAATTTTATTTTTATTTTTAAGTTCGTTCATCTGCCGCGGCAAGTCTGTGCTTTCCTGATAAAATTTCACAAGCTCGGGATGAGGCTCTTCATCTTGCGGCAGCTCAGGTTCAAAGAAATAATTTGCCCAAGGAGAAGCTTGCTCTCCGTTTATCCAAGCCGATACGCCTTCGCCGACAACCGTAACATTGCACCAGTTATTAATCAGCACCTTTTGAAGCAAGCACCAGCTGGACCGATTACAAAGCTTCAAGTCATTATATAAGGCTGTACTGCATTTTGTAAAGCCGCGATTTTGCATATCTTTGGTCGGAGCAAACAGCACCAACAAAAACACCAGCACATAAGCCCCAAAAATCAGCGACAACAAAAATCCAAACCAATGATTCTTCAAAAAGCGCATTTATTTTCCTTGCTGACGGTGTTTAAGATAAATTTCAAGCTGAGCCAGCTCTTCTTGCGTATTTGCGCCGGCAACTTCTTCGGCAGAGGTTTCGATTGCGCTGCATTTAAGCCCTTCTTTGCGAGCAATTTCTACCGTATCTGTTAAATAGAACTCACCGGACGCATTTTTGTTTTCAATTTTTGAGAGCAAATCAAACAATACCTTGCCATCAAAAGCCATAACGCCGGAATTGCAAAGCTTAATGGCTTTTTCTTCTTCGGTTGCATCTTTGTATTCAACAATTTTTTCCAAAGTATCGCCTTTCATTTTAAGGCGTCCGTAACGAAGAGCATCTTCCGGAGTAAAGCCCAAAACGACAACCGAAAAGCCGTCATCGAGTTTTTTAAGCGCGCGATTAAAAGTATCTGCGGTAATAATCGGATGATCACAATAAACGACGAGAACTTTGCCGTCAAAGCCTTTAAGTGCTTCTTTGGCACAAGCAACGGCATGTCCGGTACCTAGTTGTTGATCTTGAATACACCAAGCATGAGGAGCAATCTCATCACGAACCATCTGTCCGTCCGGCGACGTTACAACCACGATTTTATCCACATTCATCGAATCAAGAGTACCCAAGATATGCCTAATCATTGGTTTTCCAGCCACCGGCATCATCGCCTTTGGCAAATTAGATTTCATTCTTGACCCTTTACCGGCTGCTAACACCACTGCCGCAATTTTATCACTCATTTTTTTGCTCCTTTTAGTAACTTTTAATAAATATAGCGTAGCATAACAGATATAACCGATTTATTAAAAAAAGGTGCACTTTATGAGAAAACATTTTCTTACAATATGTTTCACGATTTTTTTAGGACTGACGGAAAGCCTCTGCGCTCAGCCCATCAAGCTGAATAACTTTGAAGAATTAAAGCAAAGAGAAGCCCTTCCGCCCCCTATGGAGGTCAAAGATCCGAGCATTCCTGACGGCAGCGATATTGAGGCCGTAGAAGACTTTATAAAAAAGCGCCTGCAAGATAAAAAGGTTATCATCGATTCGGTTAGCATGGATGAACTAAACGGCATCAGCGCCATGAATGTTCAACACAGCGCCGAATATATTGAAGACATGAAGCAGCAAAACAAATCTGCCTTTGAAAAAATATATGACGAAGCCATAAAAAGAGCCACCACGGAAGAAGAACTCGCCAAACAACAAACCATTCGTGACCGCGCTCGTCTTGAAGCCCAAAACAAACCTCAGCGCCAAGAATGGCAACAGCAACAAAAAGCTCCTGACTTTCCGGTCATAAACATAAGCCTGCCGCCCTTTGGCAAAAAAGTTTTGGTTCCGGCTCAAGAGCATATCCCGTTTTTGTTTTCAGAAATTGACATTTTGGGCACCGGCCAAATCAACATAACCGAAACGGTTGTTGTGGTAGCCAACGGCAAAAAACTGGCCCACGGCCTCATTCGTGCCTTGCCGCAATATTCAGTTTCTCGCGACGGCAAACGCCACAAAATCGACATTAATCTCAACAGCGTCAGCATCAACAACACCATGATTCCGCACAAAGTTGTCGCTCTGGGAAATTTTCAACAGATTTTACCCGAACAAGAATACAATCTTGCCCCCGGCGTCTATACCTACCGTTTCAGTTATGTAATAAGCCGCAACCTTTGGGAATATAATGACTTTAACGAAATTTATTGGGACATCACCGGAAGCAGCTGGAATCTGGTTATTGCTCGTTCGGGCGCCTTCATCACCCTCCCCGGCACCAATAAACCTTTAGGACAAGTCGCATTCTCCGGCATTCCGGGACAACTTCGCAACGATGTTATCATTGAGCAAAACGGCCCCAACACAATAGGCGTCATCAGCACGGTTCCACTCTTTGCCGGCGATGGCTTACACTTCATCATCTCTTTACCCAAAGCAGATTTTACCCCGCCGGATTGGCAACAAAAATTATCATGGTTTTTAAGCGATTACGGTGACATCATCATCAGCCTGTTTGCCGCCGCCGCCATCATCGGTGCCTATGCCCTGTCCTGGAAAAGAAGAGACCGCTCTCCCAAGAAAAAACTAAAACTTCAAAAAACGGCTCCGTTTTTAAGATATTTGTCCACCGGCTTAATTGATGAAAAAAGCTTTAGTGCCTTTTTGCTGGAGCTTTTTCACAAAAAACGCATAGACATGGCAGAAAAAGAAGGCAAGATTCAACTCATCAAAAAAACCGACAGCACCAAAGGCCTAAGCCGCCAAGAACAAAAAGCCTTAAAAGCTCTGTTTCCCGAAAGTGCCGTCACACTTGAAATAAAAAATGAAAACATCCTCAAAATCAAACGCAGCTTTTCCTTTTTGCAAAAAGACATATTCAAACGCCTGAAAAATTTGCAAACAAGGCTCAATATCGGTTATCTGTGCATGAGTACCCTCATGTTGATAATTGCCGAAATCAGCATTGCCCTGCTCGGCAACAATTTTGGCAAAGAATGCTACATATTAATGTCTTGCAGCTTCAGCCTTGCTCTGGCCATTTGGTTTTTCAGAAAAGACTTCAAACGCCGCTGGCTTAATTGGGCAATAAAAATATCTTCTGTCATTTCCATTGGCATAAATTTGTTCGTTTTAAGCTTGGTCATCCACGGCATATCGGCATTAGCCATCTTTGCCGCCATAACCGGTATCTTTGTTTACAACAAGCGTTTTTCACAAAAAAACGGCCTGCTGAAAGACTATGTCGAAGAAGCTCAAAGATATAAAAATTATCTGACTGAGCGAAAAGAAAGCATCAGCTTCGGCAATAATTTTTCTGCATTTCAAGCCAACATTCACGCGGTTGAAGCCGATGATTTATTTCCTGAAAACGACAGAATAAAAGCCAGCTACAAATTGCAACTGGCTCAAAAACTGGATAGATTGATAAAAACCGAAAAACTTATTTAACCAAGCGGTTGTCTAAGCGATCCTCATCATGACCGGCCGGATCTTGGTGAATAATAATCTGCGCATTAGGAAATTCATCATGCAGATTATCTTCAACCAGCTCGGTCAGCTCATGAGCAGCAGATAAAGGCAATTCTCCATCAAGTTCAAGATGAAACTCAAACATATAAACCCCGCCCAAATCACGCGTACGCAAATCATGAATTCCTTTGCTGAACGGCAGAGCCATCACAATCTCACAAACTTTTTTGCGAATATCGGCGCCCAACTCGGCATCGGTTAAAATAGCAATTGCCTTTGCCGCCAACTTATAAGCATTAAACAACAAATAAGCAGCCACCGCACAAGCCGTAACCGTATCAATCCACTCAAAACCCAGCCACGATACCAAAAGCAATGTAATAATAATCGCCACATTGGTAGTCACATCAACACTGTAATGTTCGGAATCGGCCTCAATAGCAAGAGAGTTTGTTTTTTTTGCCACATATTTTTGAAACGCAATCAAAAAAAGCGTCGCCAACAAGCTGACTATCATAATCAAAACACCGGCTTCCATTTTTTCTATCGGCGCCGGAGAAAACAAACGGCAAATACCGTCATAAAGCACAAACACGCCGGATCCGGCAATAAACGCGGCCTGCACCAATGCACTGATGGCTTCTGCCTTACCAAACCCATACCGATGTCCATAAGACGCCGGCAAAGAAGAAAACTTGACCGCCACAAAAGTAATTGAAGACGCAAATATATCCGCCATACTGTCTATCAAAGAAGACAGAATAGCCAACGAACCGGTATAAACCGCAGCAAATAATTTCATCAGCGTCAACAACACCGACAAGCCCACACTGGCAATGGTTGCCTTGCGTTTAAGTCTTTCGTTCTTAGAGTTTTTTCCGTTTAAGGACATAATTTATTCTCTCCACATCTTCAGCTAAAACTTGATAAAAACGGTTATTAGCACAAGCCGCAAAATTTTTCAAATGATTATTTCCGCCATCGTTTATAACTTTGTATTGAAGAACCGACATTTCACCGGATTTATAAAAATCCAACTGAACCTTAACCCCTTTTTCGCCATTAAGCACCAAACTAAAATCAGAAACCAGATTTTCCGGCTTTTCGATTTGCTTTTCCAAATAAGAATTCAGAAGTTCCTTCATCAGCATAGAGATTCTGTCTGGTTCGCGCACATCATTATAAGATTGCAACCGTCCATAGCGCAAATTCCATAATGTGTCATAAGTCCAGTCTTGCCAGTTCGGCTGAATATCAATTAAATCAATCGCCGCCAACCAAACCTGAAAACGGTCGTCAAATTTAATATAAGCCGCACGCTGTCCGCGCCCGATATCAATATCATATTTGCCCACCTCAAAGGCCACAACATTTTCTCCGCCGGATGTCTGCAACTCGATTCTGATATTCGGAGAAGAAGCATCTTCAATCGGACTAAGGCCAAATTTATAAAGCAAGGCGGCATCAGCAGTTTTCTTTTCATAAAACCGCGCATTAAGCAAAGCCGAAAGCAGACTGCGAATGCGCTCCTGATAAACCGGCACGTCGGCAGGATTGTCAAGCTTCCAAATTCCCCCTTCTTTAACAAACTTCAGTTGAGCGTTATGACTTGTCAGCACCACCCGATCAACCGAATTAACTTGCTCAGATAAGTTCGGGAAGACCAATTTATCTTCATAATCGGCCCATGGGTTCTTGTCCGACTGATAAACCGAATAAACCCCGATTCCCAAAAGCAAAAATGACAACAAGGCTAGTTTTTTCGCAGCCGAATTAAGCACCAACTTTTGAGATAAAACAACCTTTTTACCGCGACTGCGCCGCCACAAAATCACCCCGCCGATTAAAACCAGAACCAGCGGCACCGCATAAATATTGATAAATTTAACCCACAAATTCACCGCTTTTATATTTTGATTAAACGAGAGTTTCAAAGCACTGAGCTCTGCGCGCAAATCATCAAGTTTATGCCGAATATTTGCAATAATCGCCAACTCATCCGGCGTAAAGTTCACTCTTTCTTCAAAATCGCGTTTGTTCCACACATCTTGAATCTGCTGTTTTGATAGGTTTATTTTTTGCACGATTTCAGCTTCTTTAATACGGGCCTCACGTTCATTATTTTTGCGCTGTTTTTCGATTCCGACAAACGGACGTTTAAGCTCTGATTTTCCGCGCACGCCGGCTAGAGTCTGCCCTCCGGTTAGCTCTTCCAAAGCATTAAGAACAAAATTTGCATTATCCAACAGCGGCACAAGATATTTTGTGTTTAATACCGTTTTTTGAATAGCCCAAAAATTATCATAGAGCATATCCGTATCCGCCACGGCAATCAACTCAAACGGCATTGACCGATCCAAACTTGAAACCTTAGCAGCCAAAACTTTTGCATGATCATCAGGCGCAAATTTCTGCAAAATCACCTCCGGCGGAAAACTCTCCTGCGCGGCAAAAGCCGGAATCACTTCAGATTGCATACTGGCAGTCAACAGCGGCACAAACTCAATTCTTGATGCGGCAGACAGCAAAGGCTCAACCGTCGTCGCCGAGGCCATCATAATTTCTTTAAGATTTTTTGTCACAGGCTCATAGCGATTAAGATTATTTCCTTTAAGAATAAACTGAAGCAAATCTTGCGTAAAATTAGGATTTGTTTTGTAGTTATCGGTCACATCAACCAAAATGGAGTTATCCAAATCGGCCACCACCGCCTCGGTATGAAACTGAATTCCCCACAGCTTGGTCAAGCCGCCAAAATCAGAGGCAAGCAAATCATTATTAATCGGAGAATAGATTCGCTCGGCTTCGGCCGCCACATCAGCGAAAACCAAAAGCTTTCCGCCTCCAAGCGTATATTCCTCGATTTTTGCCACCATCTCAGGCGTTAGATTGCGCGGATGCACAATCATCAAAACATCAAGATTACGGATATCTTCGGGCTTGGTAACATGAACAACATTAAAAAATTCTTTTATCTGAGACACAATCTCCCATTGCTGCGAAACCTGCGTATCTGTCTGCAAGGTATCAAACATAGTCAACGAGGTCAAAATACCAACCGTCTTTTTAAGGTGATTAAGAGCAAATATTTTTTCAATAATATCTTGTTCCAAATACATTTGCCGTTCCGGCGCAAAGAACGGAATCACCTGATGATTATCCACATCATCGGTCAAGACCAACCCAAAAAACGTGTTTTGCGAGGCATCAATCACCGGCATCGGCAAAAGCCCTGCCGCAATAGCCTGATCTTCTTTTTCACTGAACACTTCGGGATAATAAATCTGATAAGAAAACTGCCCGTCCGATAAACGAGATATTTCCCCCAACAACGAGCGCACCCGATCAAACATCTGCCGCACGGCCGGATTCCGCTCTTCCAAAAGGCGAGAATAATAGAGTTTGGCAATAATCGGCCTTTTAAGATTTTCCGCGATTTTTTTGCTGGTATCCGAAAGCGTAAAAACCTTCTCTTGCGTAAAGTCAAAACGCAAGCTTCGAAGCCAATTATTAGCCCATAAATTAAGCCCCGAAAATCCCAAAAGCATAAGAATAAAAATAAAAATATAATACCGACGAGAAGCTGAGTTAATCAGCACGGATGCTCCCGAGGTTTTGAAGCTCACCACTAAAACCGTCGTAAAATTAAACAACAAAATAAGAGATGAGAAAAAGATAATATCGCGCAGCTCAATAAGACCGGCACTCATCGTACTGAAATGAGTCAAAAAACTAAAAGAGGCAATCATATCAATCAAAGACAGCGGCGCAAATAAGCGGAAAAACGCCAACACATATTCCAAGCCTGAAAGGAAGAACAAGAGATTCGCCACTACCGCCAAGACCAAAGCAATAACCTGATTTTTAGTCAAAGCCGACATCAGTTGCGAGATAGAGAGCATACATCCGGCCAAAACAAAACTGGCCAAATACCCAACCGCAATCACCAGATTATCCGGCTGTCCCAAAACATTCACCGTTATCCAAAACGGAAAAGTCAACACCAAAGCCAGTCCGGCAAAAATCCATGCTGCAAAAAACTTTCCCCACACAAGCTGAGAAACCGACACCGGCATTGTCACGATTTGCACCACGGTTTTGTTGCGAAATTCTTCCGCCCAAGAACGCATGGAAATACCGGAAATAAACAACAAATAAAGCCACGGCTGATAAGCAAACATCGGCAAAAGGTCTGCTTGCCCGCGTTCAAAAAAATGTCCGAAATATAAAGCAAAAGACCCGTTTAATAACAAAAAGGCTATAAGATAAACATAAGCCAAAGGAGAGATAAAATAGCGAATCAGTTCGTTCTTAACAATAACCTTCAAAGAATTCATATCAAGCCTCTTCATCACTGGTCGTAAGATTAACAAAAGCCGAAGCCAAATCTTTTGACTTTGCCTTTTTCAAAACATCAGACAGCGTACCGTCAGCCAAAATCTGCCCCTTGTTGATAAGCAAAATTCGATTACAAAGTGTTTCTGCTTCTTCAAGCAAATGGGTAGAAATTAAAATCGTTTTTGTCTTGCCCATTTCCGAGATTAAGGATCGAATATGCACTTTTTGGTTCGGATCCAAACCATCCGTCGGCTCATCAAGCAACAAAATCGGGGGATTAGATAAAATACTTTGAGCAAAGCCCACGCGGCGCAAATACCCTTTGGAAAGTGTCTCAATTTTTTGTGATAAGACTGACCCGATTTTTGCGGTTTCGGCCGCTTTGGCCACCGCCTCTTTCACATTTTCAAGCCCACGCAGCTCAGCCATATAAGTCAAAAACCGCACTACCGACAAATCCGGATACATTGGCGCACCTTCGGCCAAAAAGCCGATATTTTCTTTTCCCCACAACGGATTCTGCGCAATATCTTTTTCCAAAACTTTTATCTTTCCCGAAGTGGGTGACAAATAGCCCGAGATCATATTCATCAAAGTTGACTTTCCGGCACCGTTTGGCCCGAGCAGAGCAATAATTTCACCTTTTTTAGCACGAAAAGACAAATTTTTAACCGCCTCCAAAGAGCCAAAATTTTTACTCAAATTTTCAACTTCCAGTGTAAAAGGCATTCCCCCTCCTCAAACTAAAATTTGGAAAATTCATAAAGAGCGATAGCCGCCGCGGTTGAAACATTAAGACTTTCAACTTTCGGATCTAAAACCAGTTTAACGGTTTGGTCGCAATTTTCCTCCACCAGACGACGCATTCCTTTGCCTTCACTACCCATAATCAAAGCGATTTTTCCTGACTTATTCACCTTATCAAGTGTCACTTCGGCATATCCGTCTAATCCCACGCACCAAAAGCCGGCTTTTTTAAGAGCATCAATGGCACGAGAAAGATTTATCACACGACAAATCGGCAAAAACTCAATTGTACCGGCACTGGCCTTTACCATCGCCCCGCTTTCTTGCGGAGAGTTTTTATCTTGAACCACAAGAGCCACAGCGCCAAAAGCAGCACAAGAACGAATAATTGCGCCCACATTTTGCGGATCGGTCACTTGGTCCAAAATCAGGATTCGCGCATTCTCAATTTTTTCACACCGAGCAATCACATCTTCCAAAGCCACCGATTCTAAAGGCTCAACCCAAGCGGCCACACCTTGATGAACGGCCTCTTTGGGCAAAAGCTTATCAAACTCTTTGCGTTCCACAATTTTCAGCAAAGAAACATCACGCTTTTCTTTCGCCATCAAAGACTTAATCTCCGGCGCAACCTCTGCCGTTGCAAAAATCTGGTAAAAAACACGATTCGGATTCGCAATCGCCTGACTAACCGGATGCTTGCCATACAAAATTATCCCCTTTGCAGGATTCGTTGACTGTGATGTTGACTTATAAAACTTATGCGCCATAACGACCTCAACAATAAATATCATAAAAAACTTAAAGACAGAATAGCATATTCACTTAAAAATAAAACAATTATTAAAAGAAATTAAGAAATAAATAAAAAAAGATATTGACAATCGCGGCAAAATGCTATTAAGTCACTAAGCAGTGATTAAACAGAAAAGTAAGATCCTCTTACCCGATAGAAGTTAAATGGAGGGGTGGCAGAGCGGTCAAATGCAACGGACTGTAAATCCGTCGACTTCGGTCTACGAAAGTTCAAATCTTTCCCCCTCCACCATTTAATTCTCGGGCACTCTACGAAAGAGGCAGAAGCAAGCGGGTGTAGCTCAATGGTAGAGCAGAAGCCTTCCAAGCTTATGACGGGGGTTCGATTCCCCTCACCCGCTCCAATTTTTCCCCTTTCAATAACAGTCTTAACAACATAAACTTAGGATTTATAACATGGCAAAAGAGAAATTTGAGCGTAGCAAACCGCACTGCAACATCGGTACGATTGGCCACGTAGATCACGGAAAGACCACCTTGACAGCAGCGATAACAAAAGTATTGGCAGAAAAAGGCGGCGCAAACTTCACAGCATATGATCAAATTGATAAAGCTCCGGA
>CALXTE010000031.1 GCA_944391345.1 uncultured Alphaproteobacteria bacterium | reverse complement strand
TCCGTCGGGTTATGTCACTTGTGAAGCGCCTTATTATGGCGTTGGTGAAGCTTGCGGCGGCAAATATGCTTCTTGCGCTTGCACGCCTTGTGGAGAGGAATATACCGAAACCGAGATTCCGGCCGGATATGAACAACTTGGCGAGCCTTGTTTGGATTGCGACGGTCAGACTAAATATCAGGTCGTGGCGGCAGCTTGCGAGGGCTTTCAAATTTGCGGTGATTTAGGACCGATAGCGGGGACGGAAACTTGTTTATCCGGCACCACAACTCTTTATAAAGAATGTAAAACCTGTGACAACAACGGCACATTATCAAGCTGCCCCGAAGGCTATGATTGCGCCTTTGAGGATTGTTCGGGCAAATGGTATATCACTGGCTGCGCGGTTAATTATGACAATTATTGCACCACACCGATAACCGATTGCGCGGCTTTGGGCTATAAGTCAACAAGTTGCAGCGGCAGAGCTTTGAAATGTCCCTATAACAGCGCGTTTATGCTGTGCTTATAACAAGAAGGAGGAAGAGATGAGAAAATTAATCTTAATGACAAGCGCGGCAGTTATTGCACCGATAAGCGCCATCGCCCAAACCCCGACCTGCACTGCCACACCGGATTGCGCAAGCCTTGGCTATACCGAAGCTTCTTGCCCGAACGGCGGCGTCAAATGCCCTTGGGGCGATAAATGGTTCTGCGCTACAAGTGAATCTGAAGTCTGTTCAAAATATGGATTTAAGTACACTTGCACCGGCACCGGCTACGCCGGCGGCATAGGATCTACCTGTGAAAGAAAATATACGTCATGCAGTTGTAGCAGTCCATATGCATGGAATGGTTCAGCATGTTCTTGTCCGTCTGCATATCAATATACTTGCATAGGCACGGGTTATTTGGGCGGTAGTGGCACTGCCTGCAGCGGAAAATATACGTCATGTGAATGTGAAGAAGGAAAAATATGGGATAATGGAGAATGCATTAAACCAGCAATATTTGGACAATGTAACGGCTATGCCAAAAACTGCTCACTTGGCGATATTCTATTCAGTAACGGTACTTGTAGTGCCAGTACAGTATCCGGCAAAACACCAATTGCAGTAGTGGTTTATAAATCCGGCAAATGCGGACAGGCGATGGCGCTAAATACAGCTGGTTATGCTAAATGGTCGACGGAATATATCTATATTTCGAGCTTGCCAGCCCTTACAGTGGATGAAGCAGAAACAGACTTTGCAAGTTGTGAGAATAGTGATAAGATAAGAGCGCAAGGAGATAATAGTACCTATCTGGCAGTATGGCAGGCATATAACTATACAACTACGGGAACAAAGAGAGGAGATTGGTGCTTGCCGGCGGCAGGAATATTTACCTCAATCTACAATAATCAAAGTAAAATAAACACGGGATTTAGCCGAGCAGGTGGGGAACAATTCACAGATGACACCCTCGCTTGGTCATCGTCTCAGATCAAGTACGATCGCGCGTGGGCTTCTCGTTTCACCGAAGACAGCCACTTGATCGGCTATCTTAAAGACTATAGCTATGCGGTCCGCCCCGTCATCGAATTTTAGTCCAACACCGTCCTTTCACAAAAAAAGCGGAGCTTCGGCTCTGCTTTTTTTAAGAAGCTTGGGGATATGTGAGTTTTTGCTGTTAACTTCTTTGGAAAAGTGTTTTAAGAAAAGAAAAAGGGGAAAATTAAATGAGAATTGGGGAAACTCGTGAATAATTTTGTTCAAAGCATAAAAAATATGTCACTGGGAAGATTAGCATCTTTGGCCGGCGTAATTTTGTTTTTAATAAGCTTTTTTGTATATCTTGCCACCCGCTTAAACACAACGGAATACGCTGTATTATATACGGACTTGGAACTGGAAGACGCCAAACAAATAGTTAATCGACTTGAAACCTCAAATGTCAAATATAAACTAGAAAAAAACGGCACGGAGATTCTCGTTCCCACCGATATGGTTAATAAAATGCGAGTCGATACCGCAGAATTGGCTCTTGCCTCTAAGGGCTCAAACGTCGGCTATGAGATTTTTGACAATACCGATGCTCTGGGGTCAACCAACTTTGTTCAGAATGTAAACCTGATTCGCGCGCTTGAAGGAGAATTGGCACGCACTGTCCGTAGTGTAGATAATATTAAGAGTGCCAGAGTCCACTTGGTTTTGCCCAAAAGAGAAATGTTTTCTAAGGAAGAACAAGTCCCAACCGCTTCGGTTGTTGTCCGCACGGTGAATGGAACTTTGAGCCCGCAAAGTGTTTTGGCGATTCAAAAATTGATTGCCGCTTCTGTGCCCAAGCTGGATGTTAAAAACGTTGCGATTGTTGACAGCTCCGGAAATTTGCTGACAGAGGACAAAAACAAAGAATTGATGCAGCTGAACAGAAATGAAGAGTTGCGTCAGGATTTGGAACGCAGCATGGCCGAACGTGTCCAAAAATTGCTGGAAAGAAGTGTCGGACAAGGCAATGTTCGCGCCCAAGTCTATCTGGAAATGGACTTTGATCAGGTCGTTACCAATGAAGAAATTTATGATCCGGACGGACAAGTTGTTCGCTCTGAAGCCAGCACGACCAATAATTCTGCCACAACCGAAAATAACGCACCGGTAACGGTTGCCCAAAATATTCCAAATGGGGATACTGTTGCACAGGGGGACGGCAATTATACTCAAACTTCCAATACAGAGTCGACGGTTAATTATGAGATTTCAAAAATCGTCAGAAACAAGGTCAGAAACAATGGTGTCATTACGCGTATGACAACCGCGGTTGTTATTGACGGTATTTATGAAAAAAACGAAGAAGGGGAAATCGTATATCGTCCGCGTAGCGATGAAGAGATGAAAAAGTTTGAAGAACTGGTCAAGTCGGCTCTGGGCTACGACGCCGAACGAGGCGACATGGTAGAGGTGACGAACCTTCAGTTTGTTAATGGCCAAACCATCATGCCGGAAAAGAAGGTAGAAACACTGATATTAGGCTTCACAAAGGATGAAATTATCCGTATATCAGAAGGAATAGGCGTTGCATTGGTTGCTATATTGGTTATATTATTAGTTATTAGACCACTGATAAATAATGCGTTTGATATGAGTAATAATGATAACGATACCCGCCTTTTGGGTCAAAATGCTGAAGAAGATAATCTGCTGTTGTCAAACTTTTTGGATGAAGACCATGAAAATGTCAATGACATGATTAATATGAGCAAAGTCAACGGTAGGGTTAAGGCCTCTTCGGTCAAGAGAATTAATGATATTGTTGAGAAAAATCCTGATGCGGCGGTTAACATTGTCCGCGGCTGGTTGTACCAAAACGAAAATAATGGATAAATAAAATGAAGCAAAACGTAATAGATGATTATAATTTATTGTCCGGCCAGCAAAAAGCTGCCATTCTGATGATGTCTTTGGATGAAGAAAAGTCAGCGGCTCTTTTTGCCTTAATGGATGATGAAGAAATCAAAGAATTGTCCGTTATCATGGCCAGCCTGGGAAAAGTAAATTCCAATGTTGTGGAACAATTATTTACAGAGTTTAGCGAGAAGCTTAACTCTGCCGGCACTTTAATCGGAACCTATGAAACCACGGAAAGATTGCTGTCAAAATCTATGGACAAAGACCGCGTTGCCGCAATCATGGAAGAAATCAGAGGACCGGCCGGTAGAACCATGTGGGATAAGCTTGGCAATGTAAACGAGCATGTTTTGGCCAATTATTTGAAAAACGAATATCCGCAAACCATTGCCGTTATTTTATCAAAAATAAAACCCGAACATGCCGCTAAAGTAATTGCGCTTCTGCCGGAAAACTTTGCTATGGAAATCATTATGCGTATGTTGCGCATGGATTCTGTTCAAAAAGAAGTCTTAGACGGGCTGGAAAAAACCTTGCGCAAAGAGTTTATGAGCAACTTGTCTAAGTCGACGCGCCGCGATTCTCATGAATTGATTGCCGATATCTTTAACTCTTTGGACAGAAACACGGAAGCACGGTTTATGGATGCCTTGGAAGACCGCAATCCGGAATCTGCGGACCGCGTAAAGTCTTTGATGTTTACGTTTGAAGATTTGGTCAGAGTCGATTCTCAAGGTATTCAGGTCTTGCTCCGCAATATTGATAAAGATAAGCTGGCCGTAGCCTTGAAGGGTGCTTCAGAAACCATCAAAGAGCTCTTCTTTAGCAATATGTCAACCCGTGCCGGAAAAATCATTAAGGAAGATATGGAAGCCATGGGGCCTGTCCGTTTAAGAGATGTCGAAGAAGCACAGCTTTATGTGGTTAATGCCACGAAAGAGCTGTCAAATTCGGGTGAAATTGTCATTAGTGAAGGCAAAGATAGCGACGAGCTTATTTATTAAGGAAAGCACTGACAACCGATGGCCGAATACGAAAAGTTTATGTTTGATAATTTTGTTATTAAAGACGGAGACGACTTGCCCGAGTTTCCTGAAAAACTTCCCGTACCGACAACTGAGACGGCCTTGAGTGTTCCTGAAGAAGCAGATAACACCGAGCCGGAGGTTGAAGTTGAGCCAGAGCCGGAAGTTGAAGAAAAACCCGTTGAAGAAGAACCTAAAGAAGAAGACACTTCTTTGCCCGAGGTCATAACTTTTACGGAAGAAGAAGTTGAAGATAAAATAAAAGCTGCGGAAGAAACCGCTTATGAGAACGGCAGAAAAGCAGGATTAACCGAGCAGGGCGCAGAGCAAAATCTTTTGCTGGAGCAAATTGATAAATCTCTGCAAAACGCCATGGCCGAAGCTGAAAAAATAAAAGAGGAACTGAGTCATCAGTTCAAAGCACTTGCGACGGTATTAATTAAAAAATTCATACCGACTTTAGCCACAGAACAGGCCGAAGCATTGCTAAAAAAGTTTTTGGAAGAAAATTTTTCCAATTTCAAGAGCGAAGCAAAGTTGTCATTTTATTTTAATCCTGATATTATTGTCAAAGCGCAAGAAATTGTTGCCAGATTAGCACACAAAAGCGATTACGAAGGAAAGATAGCCTTACACAAAGATGCCAATCTGGGACTGAGCGATTGTCGGGTAGAATGGGAAAACGGCGGTGTAGAAGTTAATATGAAGCAAATGCAAAAAGAGGCAGAAGCTTTGCTGGATGAGCAAAACAATAAAACAAAAGAGGGAGAGCACTCATGAGTGAAAATTTAGATTTGGACGAGATGAACGACAGCCAAATGACGGAGAACGATCCGGTATTAAAAAAAGAAAGCATGATTGATAATTTTGACATTCCGAGCTCTGCCGCAGACTTAGAGCCGGTATATGACATACCGGTAAAGGTATCAGCCATTTTGGGCAAGGCGCATATGACGGTCAGCCAATTATTAAAGCTCAATAAAGGGGCAATAATTGAGTTGGATAAAAAAGTCGGAGAAGCGATAGATATTTATGTCAACAACAATTTGGTTGCGCGCGGCGAAGTTGTGGTCGTGGATGACAAACTGGGAATAACCATGACCGAGGTTGTTAAGTCTAATTTGAATAAATAGGTAGGGAAAGAAAAAAATGCAGCTTCTGATAGTCGGAACATTAGAAGGACAGATTGGTGCCGCCAGTAAGATAGCTATGGCTCAAGGCGGACAGGTTTCGATTGCTGATGATATAGAACCGGCCATGGAGATTTTGCGCTCTGGCAAATCCATTGAGCTGGTCATGATTGATGTAAAGCTGGATGTATATAAATTTATCCAATCACTTGAGCGTGAGCGGATAAATGTTTTGGTTGTCGCTTGCGGCGTTGCAAATGACCCTGTTTTAGCGGTTAAAGCAATCAAAGCCGGTGCGAAGGAATATATCCCTCTGCCGCCTGATCCCGAGTTGATAGGAGCTGTCTTGGCCGCTGCCACAAGAGAAAATCATGCCCTGATTTATGGGGATAAAAAGACCGAGGCTGTTCTTAAAATGGCCAAGCAAGTTGCTCCGTCAGAGGCCAATATTTTACTGACTGGAGAGTCCGGTACCGGTAAAGAGATTTTTTCTCGCTTTATTCATGATAACTCAAAACGGGCAAATAAAAAATTTGTTGCCGTAAACTGTGCCGCGATTCCCGAAACCTTGCTTGAATCGGAACTTTTTGGTTATGAAAAAGGCGCTTTTACCGGTGCAGTCGCGCGGAGGATAGGCAAGTTTGAAGAAGCCAGCGACGGCACCTTGCTGCTGGATGAAATTTCTGAAATGGATATCAAAATTCAGTCAAAGTTGCTGCGTGCCATTCAGGAAAAAGAAATAGATAGAATTGGCGGCAAAGCCCCGATTAAAGTCAATACAAGAATAATCGCGACCTCAAACCGCAACTTGTCAGAAGCAGTCAAGAACGGAACATTTCGTCAGGACTTATATTATCGTCTGAATGTTGTGAACATAAACATTCCGCCCTTAAGAGAAAGAGTGGACGATATTGTTGTTCTGGCAAAACACTTTGTAAAAAAATATTCAGAGTTAAATGACATTAGCTTAAAGCCGCTGTCAAAAGCAGCGGAAGACAAGCTGAAAAATTATCTTTGGCCGGGGAATGTTCGTGAGCTTGAAAACACAATTCACCGTGCGGTTTTGCTCAGCACGGGAGAAGAAATTGACGCCGATTCTATCATTCTGAATGATGAGGACGCAATTATAAACAAGCCTGAAACCGGAGAAGAAATGAGCGGCGGCGAATTTGTCGGACGCACGGTTGCCAATATGGAGCGGACGCTGATAATTGATACCTTAAAGCATACGATGGGCAATCGCACGACCGCCGCAAATATTTTGGGAATATCCATAAGAACGTTAAGGAATAAACTCAAACAATATGAGGAAGAGGGATATAATCTTCCTTCGGGGCAGTAAAAATAAATGGCAAAAGAACCGCAGCGAAACACCTCAGGCTTTGGTAAAAAGCCTTTGAAAGAAATTTTGATAGCCTCTACGCGCCGTGGAGACTTGTTCTTTGCTTTTACCATAATCTTGATGTTGGTCATCTTGATTATGCCGATGCCGGCTTGGCTGTTGGATATTGCGCTGGCTTTTTCCATAACGATTTCATGTCTGGTGTTGATGACCGCCATTTTTATTGAAAAGCCAAACGAGTTCAATTCTTTTCCTTTAGTCTTGTTGATTACAACAATGTACCGCTTGTCGCTGAATCTGGCTTCAACCCGCTTGATTTTGGCCGATGGTTACCAAGGTCCTGATGCAGCCGGTGAGGTTATTAAGGCTTTTGGCGGCTTTATTATGGGCAATAACTTTATTATCGGCGTGATTGTTTTTGCGATATTGGTTGTCGTTAATTTTGTGGTCATAACCAAGGGTTCCGGCCGTATTGCAGAAGTTGCCGCCCGTTTTGCCTTGGATGCCATGCCCGGAAAACAAATGGCGATTGATGCGGATTTATCATCAGGCTTAATTACGGAAGACGAGGCCCGAGCCAGACGAGAAGACTTGTCAAAAGAGAGTGCGTTCTACGGAGCCATGGACGGTGCTTCAAAGTTTGTCCGAGGAGATGCGATTGCCGGATTAATTATCACCTTTATTAATGTGGTTGCCGGTATGATAATCGGCATGGTGCAAAATCACATGAGTTTTTCCGCAGCCGCTGAAACCTATACGCGCTTGACGGTCGGTGATGGCTTGGTTTCACAGGTTCCGGCCTTAATTATTTCAGTTTCAGCCGGTATCTTGGTATCCAAAGCCGGTATGACCGATGCCACGGATAAAGTTTTGTTTGAACAAGTCTCAAACTATCCGAAAGCGCTTGGTATGAGTGCTTTTATGGCCTTATCTTTGGCCATGTTGCCGGGGACGCCGGCTTTGCCGTTTATGCTGTTGGCGGTATTAACCGGTTCCACGGCCTATTATCTGAATCGCCAACACCAAGCCGCCCAGGCCAAATTGGCCGAAATTAAAGAGCAGGAGAAAAAGCAAGGACCTCTGACCAAGGCTGCAGATGAGCCGATAGCTAACGCCTTGAAGATTGATATGATAAGGCTGGAGATTGGCTATGGCTTGCTTCCGTTGGTAAATGAGCAGAACAACCGCAAGCTGACTGACCAGATAAAAGCTTTAAGAAGGTCTTTGGCAGTTGAGTTGGGCTTTGTCATGCCTTCAATTCGTATTCAAGATAATATGCAACTGCCGCCGAATGAATATAATATATATATTAAAGAGGTGAAGTCGGGTAAAGGCGAGCTGCGCCCAACCCAGTTGTTGGTTATGGATCCAAGGGGTGAGCCGATATCTCTCCCCGGAGAAAACACGTTTGAGCCGACTTTTGGACTGAAGGCGATGTGGATTAATCCGTCATATCGTGAAGAAGCAATGTTCAGAGGCTATACGGTGGTTGATCCGGCCACGGTAGTAACGACACATATTACCGAGCTGGTTAAAGATAATATGCCGGAATTGTTGTCTTATGCTGAAACCCAGAAATTGCTCGATGAAATGGATAAAGAGCAGCAAAAATTGGTCAAAGAGCTTGTCCCGAGCAAAATTTCGGTTGGAGCCATTCAAAGAGTATTGCAAAATCTTTTGCAAGAACGTGTATCAATCAGAGATTTGCCCACCATCTTGGAAGGTATATCGGAGGCAGTATCTTCAACCAGAAGCCTGATGATGATAACCGAGCATGTCAGAACACGTCTGGCACGACAAATTTCAAATGCAAATACCAATGAAATGGGGATAATACCTTTGGTAACGTTGTCTCCTCAGTGGGAGCAAGCCTTTGCCGAAGCGATTATCGGGGAGGGAGATGACCGCCAGTTAGCCATGGCACCGACCGCCTTACAGGGATTTATCAGCAAAGTCAGAACTGTGTTAGAAGATTTGGCCATAAAAGGTGAAACAGGGGTATTGCTGACCAGCCCGAATATCAGACCTTTTGTTCGCTCAATTATCGAGCGTTTCCGCCCAATGACGGTGGTTATGTCGCAAAACGAGATTTATCCTAAAGCCAAAATAAAAACAGTCGGCCAGATTTAGCGGGTAAGGGCAAAAAATGAGATTAAAAACTTATACAGCCGCGAACATGAACGAGGCTTTTGCTCTAGTAAAGCAAGAGCTTGGCAGTGACGCCATAATTGTCAGCACGGAAAATACTGAGGACGGTGGCGTCAGAATAACCGCCGCGGAAGAAGAAAAAGACTTCAGCTTTAGTGAAAAAGAAGAAATTCATCATGAGCCCAGACGCCGCGACTTTGATGACAGTCGCATAAGGGAAAGTCTGAAATATCATGGCGTTATAAAACAAACCAGAGAAAAAATATTAGCCAACATCAGACAAGAATATTCCACCAGCGGAGAAAAAGATGAAAAAGTTTTGCTGGAGAGATGTCTGGCAAAAATGTTTAGCTATTATAAAATGCTGGAAAGAAATCGACCATTTAGGCTGTTTATGGGCATAACCGGTAGCGGCAAGTCAACGGCAATCGCCAAAGTCGCCACTCAGGCCAGATTCAAAAAAATCAGCAGTTGTATTGTTAGTACCGACAATGTCCGTGCCGGAGCCAATAATCAGTTAAAAGCATTTGCCGAGATATTAGAAACACCGTTTTATATGGCTAAAGATGCGCAAAGCTTGTATGAAAAGGCCGCATCGGCGGCAGAGCGCTATGCTTTGGTTTTAATAGACACACCGGGGATAAATCCGTTTGAAGAAAAAGAAGTGGCGGCGATAAGGCCTTTGGTCGGGGCGTTAAAGGCCGATGTCATAATGACCATGGATGCCGGCCGCAATTCTTATGATTCGGTAGAAATAGCCGAGATATTTTCAAAACTCGGGGCTAAGTATTTGCTGCCGACCCGCATGGATTTAACCAGAAGAATAGGCGGTATTATATCCGTTGCCGATAGTACCGGCATGTCTTTGGGCGCCGCCGGCGTCAGTTCATCAATCGTACAGGGGATAGCCAAGATAGATGCAAAATCTCTGGCGCGTCTTCTTTTGTCATAGGGGAATAAGAAATATGGAAAACGATAAAGCAGAAGAATTAAAAATTATGCCCCGCGGAATAACGGACGGAAAACAGGGAAACATGATAGCTGTTGCCTCAGGCAAGGGCGGCGTTGGCAAAACCTGGTTTTCGATTACACTGGCCCAAACGCTGAGCGGCCTCAGACAAAAGGTACTGCTTTTTGACGGAGATTTAGGGCTGGCCAATGTAGACATTCAGTTAGGACTGATGACAAAGCACGATTTAGGCAGCGTCGTAACCGGAGAAAAAACGCTAAATCAAGTTATTAGCCATAGCGACAAAGGGCGCTTTGACATCATTGCCGGACGTTCAGGCTCGGCAGGACTGGCCTCTATGCCTTTAGGACGCTTGCAAATCTTGGGTGAAGATTTGAAACTAGTTGCGGAGAATTATGATAAAGTAATATTGGACATTGGCGCCGGAATAGAAAAACCGGTCAGGATTATGTCTTCCTTGGCTGATAAAATTATTGTCATCTGCACGGAAGAGCCGACGTCTTTGACAGATGGTTATGCATTTATTAAGTTAATGACCATGCAATATCCGGAAAGAAAGATATATATTGTTGTAAATCAGGCAAATTCTGAAAGAGAGGGGCGCAGAACTTATGAAACTTTGAGCAAGGCCTGCCAAAACTTCTTAAAGATAGAGCCACCGCTTTTAGGGGTGATAAGAAGGGATACGCGCGTAAGAGATTCGATTAGAAATCAAATTCCGCTTTTGAGCCGCTATCCAACCTCAGAAGCTGCCGAAGACGTTATTAATATCGCACGGAGACTATTGAAGGAATAATATAAAGACAAGGAGAAGCAGTATGAGTGCGACCACAATACCGACGATAATAACCGGAGAAACACAGGCTCCGAGTGGAAATACCGCAACGGGAAACACGACCATACATATCTCTTTGGATAAATTGGGAAGTATTAACCCAAATGATGTCTTAACTCTGGAATTCATTGAAAACTTGTCCACGACAAGCACTGTTGTTTCTAAGGGAGATAACAGTTTGCCTGAAATCATGATGCCGACCGAGAACAAGCAGCCGATAATAAAAGTTCAGTTAACATCGGGACAAGTGATAGAAGTTGCCGCCGAAGACATCAGCTTTGATAAGCCTGTAAACATGGATAAAGGAACATTGCTTCAAGCCAAGGTTTCTTCCATAAACGAGCAGGGCGTAACAATCCGCTTACAGAATACAAAAATAGAAGGCCAGATACTACCCGAAACGCTAGAAAACGCAGGGATAAAGAATATTATTTCAGAACAACCCACGTTGCAAGGAAAAGCTGAGACAGTCATAAAAAATGATGTTTTTCAAGGAATTAAAACAGATATTTTACCTTTAAGATTAGGCCAGGTCATAGAGCAGATTGCCAAAGAAATCAACTTGCCGCCCAAGCTGGTTAATGAGATAAAGACGGCACTTAACGGATTTGAAATAAGATTTGATGCTCCGAAAAATATTGAAAATCCGGTTGTAAGAGATAATCCGCAACAAATCATGACAATGGCTAAAAGCGAAAACGCTATCAATATTTTGTTCAGCAATATTAGGGAGATAGCATCGCAAAATCAACCAGCGCCTAAAGTTATAGAAACAATCGTAAATGCATTTAAAGCGCTGGAAGGAAAAACGCTGCCGGCACAAACACAAGACTATCCTCAGGGAACGGTCTTCAAAACCGCAATCGGCAACATATTTCCCGAAACAGATATAAAATTGCCTCAAAACATAAAGTTAGAGCTGCCGGTTAAAGAAATAAAAGAGGTTGTTGAAAACGCCTTGGACGAGTTGCTTCGTGCCGATTTTTGGAAGTTTTCCACGGCAGGAAAAAGCGAAACCAAAGCTGAACCCAATGTTTTGAAAGATATTTTCAGATTGCTGAAAAATGAGAACTTAGACAGCAAAATTCCTCAGCCGGAAAGCAAAGACTTTTTTGCAAATATCAGAGGCTTTATCAAAGCCGTAAAAACGGCAGAAGTTAGCCACTGGCTGGGCAGAGAGACAACGCAAGAAATTTTGAATCTTCCAAAAGGGCAGGAAACCATAAGCGTCTTACAAAATTTTATAGATTCGTCGCACCGAGAGGTTGGCTTGTGGCGAATAGTTGAGATTCCGATTGTCAGCGGAGAAACGATAGAACAAATTCGCCTAGCGGTTAAAAGACAGACAGAAGAAGATGAAGAAAATTCAGAAAATCAAAAAGAAAGCCCCAAAAAAGGCGGCACCAGATTCGTGGTCGAAAGCCGTTTCAGCCGTTTGGGCGGCTTTCAGTTTGATGGCTTGGCCGATGAAAAAAAACGCCGCTTTGATTTAATAATCCGTACCGAAAAACTTTTGGAAGAAGATTTATGCAGCCAAATCATGCGGTTATATAAGACAACTTTGCATAAATTTGAATATTGGGGCACAATACAGATAAATCTTAAGGAAAATTTTATCAAACCGTGGGAAGATGATGCCAAAGAAGAAAACAAAGGGCAGGGAATTTTGGTATGAGCGGAAGAGATTCGGCCGGTTACTACAAGGTTTTGAATTTAACAAGCAATGCCACCGCGGATGAGATAAAACAAAACTACCGCGAATTGGCAAAAAAGTGGCATCCGGATTATAATAAGTCGGAAGATGCAATGGAGATTTTTCAAAAAATTTCGGTTGCACATGATATTTTGAGCGATGAAAAAAAACGCCTGACTTATGATTTGGCCTGCATCGCGCATGGAGCGGAAAATTTTCCTGATATATTTTCGTTAAAAGTATATACCAACCGGCATGGACAAGAAGATGTTTCGGTGAGGGAGGTTGATATTGAAGAGCAACAAGGATGGTTTATCGGAGATAAAAAAAAGAAAAAACGCTTGATTTGCTCTGAGAAAGAAGCCGAAAAAGAATACCTGAAATCATCGGTAAAAAATTGGCTTTTAGGATGGTGGACGTTAAGAGGCTTTGTTGAAAATATAAAGATTATAAGACGCAATATCAAAACCGTAGGCGGCAAAAAAGAAGAAAACCTTCAACTTTTGGTGCATAATGCCTTGGCCTATGCCCAAGAAGGAAAAGCGCAAAAAGCACGGACCTGTGCAATTCTGGCCAAAGCTTATGCTGATGGTAATGACAAAAACTTAATAGATAAATTTATAAAACAACTTCCTCAAGTGCAGGAAATAAAGGTCCAGCCATGGAATGAAAGCAGATTAAAGCTGGTGCAGCTTGTGTTTCCGTTTATGTTGTTGCTGCTTATTGCGGCCGGAATAATCATTAAACGCACAGATATTTTGGAAGGCTATTACCTGATGAAGGGCGATGAGATAGATTATTATCAGCAGGTAAGAATGCAGGGCGGCAGCAGTGTCGATGATATGGTGGTCGCAAAGATATTAAACATAAATTCCGACTTAGGCTCAACCAAAATGCTTTATCACATAAAGTCAGGCTATAGTGCAAATGTTATGTATGGCCCATCAGATGACTTTGATAAGATAATGATATTAGGCAATAAAGCAACAGTCAGAGTAACCGGCATAAGTCCGGATAATGCTTGGTATCGCATTATGTTGGATAACGGCGATATGGGATTTATACGCACGGAATTTCTTGAAAAAGGAATAGGCGCGGAAATTCCCGAAGACAGCAAAATTTTCGAAAGAAACTAAAACCGAGAAATATTGACATCAAAAAATAAGGGGGATAAAATAAAATCCCCAACAACCACAGAGAGGAGTTTAGACATGGCAAAACTAAAGTTCAAACCGGCAGCAAACAGAGAAGAATTGTTGGAAAAATACAGTAACAGCGCCTCTCTTGAAGTTGGCCCCAAGGCTCTTGAAACAACCACCAAAGAAGATGTTAAAAAGATATTAGAAGCCTTTGATAAGGGGTATAAAGATTTGCTGAAAAAACAAGACAATCCGGGACGCGTTGAGTTTTGCTTAGAGGTCAATAAACCGATAGGAACCGAAGCAGTTGTTGCTTATGATTATGTTCATCCTTCTTGCGTTTTCAGCGTCGTCAAACATAGCGGCACAAGATTTAAAGCAACAATCAGAGTCGCATTGATTGATAAGCAGGATTTACCGACCACAAATATTGTGCACGGGTTTTACGGCCCTTATGGGGATAGCGGCGAGGCCGGATTTTATGGGATGACCTATGGCGATCCTCGTATGCCTTTTCCGAGAGACTTGCATGGTGATGAACCTGCCGCATTGAGAGCGTTCAGCCGCAAGTGTGAAGTTTACTGGAAGGGCAGAGATGGCCAAAGCGGACATATATTCTTGGCAACGGCCGAAGAATTGAATCGCTTGTTGAAAGAAATGAGAGAAAACAAGATTCCGGTAGCCGGACAAATGGCCAGATTGCGCTCATTTAGAATGTACGGCAAATCTCCGATGAGAAAAACTTATGTTTCAGGTCCGGCGGAAGATGCCATAAATCTAGGAAAATTAGAGCTTTAGAAAAGGGAAAAATAAAAAAAACAAAAAAAATGAAAAAATATAAATTTTTTGCTTGACCAAACAAAAAAATCCATATATATATGCAGATGTCCTAAGCGGTCCCATCGTCTAATGGTTAGGACATCACCCTTTCACGGTGGTAATATGGGTTCGAGTCCCGTTGGGATCACCAATACAAAAACACCCTCCCTAGTGGAGGGTGCTTTTGTATTGATAAGGAACAGAGGTGCTCGAACCCGAGAGGGCTCGCTAAGCAAAAAGGCAAAGAGATTTGCCTTTTTGTCTGCAAGAGCAACGTAAACGCTTAGAGAGAGAAAATGCGAAAGCATTTGAAACGAGCTTAGCGGCCGTTGTGCCGAGCAATGCAAAGCATTGCGTAGTCCCGTTGGGATCACCAATACAAACGGCAGTCATGAAAATGGCTGCATTTTGCGCCGCTACGGAAACAAGTTTCCTACTTGCGCGACCAACTAACCTTTGCTGTGGCTAAAGCCTAGCAAAGCTAAGAGAAGGTTCTTTTGTTTCCAAGGCTTTTCTTGAGTTCGGATGTTTCATTTTCAAAATAGTCATTATTTTCAATTTATCCGAACTTTTTAATCTTGTTTATTTGTTTTTCAACGTGTTAATAAAATTTGTATCTCATTAGGTCGGGTATGCTCAATAATGATTATATCGAAGTTTGTGACATCAACGACAATAACTTTATAGCAAAGACTAAAATTATGTTTTTATTGTTTTTTTTACTATTTTTCTATGAATTTAAGCTTGAAAACCTAGAATAAAAAACGCATTAAATCCTTGTTTTATAAGTATATATCTTGTTTTTTTATTTTATAGTTTTCTTACAATTACATAAAATTAAAGAATAATGTCAAAGAAAAAAGTAACTTCTTGTTATGCACAGCAGGAAGTTAAACCATAAAAAAACATTACAATGGAAGTTTTACCGTTTACAAATCCAAAAATTCACGACAATACGGTTATATCAGATTCTTTGAATGGTTATAACGCATTGTAAATAGGTATTATTATGTTTAACTTCTGCCAAATTTTGCAAAAGTCGTATTCCTAATATTAATAAAGTTTACGAGTTAAGATATTAAAACAACTTATATCCTTTAGCGACAAAAAGTTGCATCTGCGATTTTTATTCCCTATATAAGATAAAAATAATATTTGTAAGGAGAGAGTTGATGCCTCAAAACCATGGACTTTGGGAAGAATATATTTTAAATACCGGTAACAAAATTGCCTTTTTCCGCAAGTTTAAGAAGATATCCTTAAAAACTCTCGCGGCAAAGACTAAAATTTCTCTTAAAACCTTGGAGGCGATGGAGAATTCATCTTTGGAGCTGATAACACCGGAGATTTCTAAACTTGCAGCTTATTTTAAGGTTGAGCCGGAATTACTCTTATCGGCAAGCAGCGTTATTGAAATAGACAAGTTACGTAAGCTTGATTTTATCTTTCGTCAGTTTAATCAAACGCAAGATACAAAGGCTTTGCAAAGCCAAATAACCAATTGGATAATATTGTCCATAAGCGATGAAAGGCAGCACTGGCAGAAGAGCAGAAAGGAATCGGTTGAGGTTCTTTGCAAAATAAATCGCTCTCAAGAAGCACAAAAAAGAGCACAGTCTCGGGATAAAAAATTTGCACCGTTTCGTGAATATTT
>CALXTE010000030.1 GCA_944391345.1 uncultured Alphaproteobacteria bacterium | reverse complement strand
CCATAGACATTTTCCGTGCCGGCGTTCAAAATCGTGTTTTGTGACTCGCCTCCGGTTTCTACGGTTAAAGTTCCGCCGGATATGGTCGTATTAACTGCTTTTCCGTTATCTTTTACCGTTAAAGTTCCTCCATCGTTGATGGTTGTTTCATGAGCTTCGCCGATTGTCGTTAAGGTTCCGCCGTCGTAGATGTTTGTGCGATAAGCATAGCCTCCGGCATTTGCTATTTGTGTGCCGCCGTTATAAATTTTGGCATTATAACCATAACCGCCACTCATTATTTGTTGAACGCCGGTTCCCTGTATGGTCGTTTCATCTGCTTGGCCATCGCTTTCTATATATTGTGTGCCACCGTTTATAGTGCTGTTTAGGTCATAACCATAAACATCTTCGATGCCGCCATTGAGAATTGTATCTGATACAAAAGCGCCGCTGTTTACCAGCATGGTTCCATTTGTGATGGTGGTATTTTCTGCATAGCCGGTGCTATACACCGTCATTTTTCCGGTTTCTTTAATTTCTGAGCCTATCGAATCGCCATAAACCGACTGCAAACCGCCACTGATAATGCTTCCGGTTGCTTTTCCTCTGACGGCTATGTTTTGTTCGCCTCCGTTTATCTGGGTTCCATTTGCTACCCCATAGCGATTAATTTGTTGGACACCGCCGTTTATTATGCTGTTATTATCTGTTCCGGTTACACTTTCCGTTCCTGAATTTAGAATCGTCTCTGAAGCCGTACCACCGGTTAATACTGATAATTTTCCGCCGTCTATTATTGTATTATTTGCCACTCCGTTACGATTAATCGTTGAGCTTCCACCTGTTTGGATTGTTGTTGAATTGGCGGTGCCGCTTATTGTTTGGGTGGCGTTTGCTTGAACATTACTTCCATTTGATGTGCCACCGCTTGATATATTTTGCTGACCGCCGGCATAGATATTGCTGTCATTGGTTATGCCGCCACTCATTACTTGTTGAATTCCATACACGGAGAAATTATTTGCCGTTCCATAAACCTGTTGGGTCTGAATGGGATTGATTAGTCCGCCCGTCTGTGTTGTTCCGGCATCAACAACCGTTGTTATTGCCATTGCAGGCAAAGGCATTAAACTTACGGCAAGAGAGAATCCTATTCTTTTCATATCTTTCTCCATGATTGCATTTCTTTTTTATTTAATTCTGTTTTTTTAATTTACACCTCTTTTCTTAATTTTTTTTCAATGTTTTATATCTTTTCTTTTATGCTTGAAATTTTAGGATGTTCTCTTTATCATTTATACTATGTTTTTTACGGAGTTTTTTAATGTCTGATTTTGAACCTTTAGGGGCTCATTATACCCCACGTCTTTCTACTTTTTCTGTTGCTTCTGAAAATGCAAAAGCTATTGATTTATGTCTTTTTTCTTCTGATGAAAAAACAGAAAAGCGCATTCCTCTGTCAAAGGAAGGTATCTACTGGAAAGCCGATGTTCCTAACCTTAAGCCCGGACAAAAATATGGTTTTCGTGCCTATGGGGATTATGATCCATCGCAAGGATTATTCTTTAACCCTAAAAAGCTTGCCATTGACCCTTATGCTCTGGAAGTTTCTTCAACCTTTAAAAACTGGCAAGCAGAAGCTCTTAGTGTTGAAAATGATGTGGATACGGCGCCCATTGTGCCTAAGTCCGTTCTGGTTAATCAAGAAGAACTTTTTGATTTTGACAAACTCGCCGATGTTTATAATCGCCCAAAATTCGGAATCGGCAAAAATATTATTTATGAAACACATATTAAAAATTTTTCTCAACTTAATCAACATCTTGCCCCCAAAGACCGCGGGCGCCTCTCTGCCTTGGCGGATGATTGGACCATTCATTATTTTCAAAAAATAGGAATTAACAATGTTGAATTGATGCCAATTGCGCCAACTTGTCCGGGACGCCAAATTCCGGAAAGAGACGGAAGATGTGACAGCTGGGGCTATAATCCCTATTGCTATTTTGCCGTTGACCCCAGATATGGAAATCTTAAAGACTTGCTTTTTGTGATTAATAAACTTCATAAAAACGGGATAAAAGTTACGGTTGATTCTGTCTTAAATCACTCCGGCGAACACGCCGCCAGAGGCTATTGGAACAGAGCATTATCCTTTAAATTATTAGACAGCCCAAGCTATTATCTTGATGTCTATGGAAACAAAGCTGACTATATGAATTCTACTGGCTGCCATAATACACTTAATCTTGACTCAAGGCTCGGCCACAAGCTATTGCACGATTATATTCATCATATGCACAAACTCGGATTTGACGGTATTCGATGGGATTTGGCCGGTGATAATGCCCTTGATAATTATGGAAACTTTCAAGACAACGGTGCTTTTATTCAAGAGCTTAAACATGCCGTTAATGATCTGAAGATGGAAATGTATGTTGAGCCATGGAGTGCTTTGGGCGGGAACTATAGCGGAAGATTTAGCCGGCTTGTTCCCGGCGTAAAAGAGTGGAGCGACAAAAGACGTGACTTTACGGCTGACTTTTTCAGCGCCAGAGAAAATGTGGCCGGCGAATTTGGCGTTCAGGCTTCCGGTTCTTCAATTATTGATCCGGTTAAAAATGAATCTGCAATGGTCGGTACAGCCTTTACTCATGACGGATTTAGTCTGGTCGGCGCTTTTAAATATCATAAAGACACGACGGACAACGGCGAATATGGGCGTGACGGTAGTCCTGATGCTTATGCAAAATCTTATAATGATGAAGAACTTTATCGCAGAGCTGCCAGCGCCGCGGCAATGAATATTCTCAGCAAAGGTATTCCTCTCCTTCGCAACGGGGACGAACTCAGTTATGCCAGCCCGAATAATAATCCTTATTGTATTGATGATCATTCCGTATGGCTTAACTGGAATAATCTTGATGACCGACAGAAAAAGCTTTTTACGCAAATTTGCCGACTTAATGCACTGCGCCGGAAACACCCTGTTTTTACAGACCTAACGTTATATAATGGCAAAGAAATCCCCGAAAACGAAAAAAAAGATATTACTTGGCTGCGTCCTGATGGTCAAGAGATGACAACCGCCGAATGGACCCTTCCTTATCATAAAACCGGTGCTTATATAATCAACGGCGCCGCTACATCTTCTCGAAAGGCTGATGACGATTTTTTGATTATGGTCTCCGGCGATAATTATCACACGGTTGATTATACGCTTCCACCTCCCCCTTCCGGCGGGAAATGGCAGCTTTTACTTGACACATCCGAAGGTAAATTTGCCGACACGCTGCGCTTGTTTGAACCTAATAGTCATTATGCGCTAAAGCCTTATTCCTTTGTGGTTTTGACCCGCAAAAAGCCTTTGACACGCGTTAATCAGAAAGTTTTGGCTGCTTTTGTTGCCGCCAGGAAAAGCCGACGATAAAATTTGGTTTTTCGTCAAAAACTTTTGCTTTTTTGGGTTCTTTATGTTATACTTCTTGTAGAAATGATTGGAGTTGACTATCATGGCGTATGAAGAATTAAAAAAGAAAATAAAAGATATGGAAGCCAAGCGAAAAGCTGAACATCCGGAGACGGAAGAAGCCTCTGACAGCAAAGAAATTGACAGAGAAGCATCTGCTTATAAAAAAGCTTTTAACCGCGCCAAGGCAAAAGAAAAAGCAGGCCGGATGGCAACAAATATTGCAACTATGGCAATAGAGCGCAGCCTTAGCAGATAATTTTTTTTATTAACGATCGAGGCTTAGCCGGTTTTTGTTGTTAGTATAAATTTCTCCGGAATTGGGACGGTTAAACCATGTATAGAGGATGCTGACCTCTTCTTTATCAGATATCCACGGATTATAGCTTTTCAAAACCTGACTATGCAGGTTATGCGTAAATACAGATCGCAGCGTATTGTCTATATGGGTGGAATAGTTATCACTAAAATCAGGCTGTGCGGCGATATTCATTGCCACAATTCCGCCGTCTTTGACATGATTTTTCACCCTTTGAAAATATTCTGCCGTTACTAATGACAGCGGTGGGGTTTGCGCCGAATAAGAATCTAATACAATTAAGTCATATTTTTCTTTGTTTTCATTCAAAAACTGGTTGGCGTCATTAACCACAAATTTTTTATTAGCACCGAGCTTTTTGCCCAGAAATTTTTCTTCTGCATGTTTTTTGAGGCTTTTATCAATATCTACATAAGTATAATCATTAAAATCGTCATCTTTGCCCATGGTGAAGCCGCCGGCTCCTAATATTAAAATCTTGCTTTTTTTATCTTTCGGAAGCGTATTTATAAAATTTTCATCAATATAGACGGCGTATTCAAACAGCAAATTTTTATCCGTTGATAATTTTGAGGCAAAGGTATCGTTAATGGTCATCAGCTTTGACTTGCCTTTATCTATATTTAAGATGGCAATGGTGGAGACAGCGTTATTTTCGACTACGCCAAATATTTTTTCCAGAATAAAGCCATGGTTTAAAATTATTGCCATCAGCAAAATCATCGCCCAGCGGAACGGCAAAAATCTTTTTGAAAACAGTGCAGCACCGACAAGGCATAGTATGACCACGCAGACAATGGTATAATTGACTCCCAGCAAAGGCATAAAAACCAAAGTAGACACTAATGAGCCTAACACCGAGCCGATTGTGTCAACCGCCATGACTTTGCCGGTATAGTTGCGGTTATATTTATGCAGCAGGCGGCTGGCCAATGATGTGACGAGGCCAAAGACATAAGACGGATAAGATAAAAAAATCAGGCTGTATATGGTTGTTTTAAGCAAGCTATTGTTGATTCCCAGCATATATAAGCCGGTAAAATATGCCGCCAATAATACAAAGCTTGATGACAAAATGACCAGCCATGACAGGCGGATAAAAGATTTATATATTGTGTTTCTTAGTCTGGTTTGTGATAAAGAGGCAGTTGAGCCCTTGTAATATCCGACAGACATAAACAGCATAATCACTCCGATAATAATCGACGTAATTGCGGTGGTTGAACCGACAAATGTGCTGAGCTGTCTTAAGGCAATCAGCTCTGTTGCCAGAGAGGCAAAGCCACCGATAAAAATTGCGCTCAGCATCAGAATTTTTATTTTTTTATTCATGTTTGTCTTCTTTCCGTCATTATTTTATTTGAGTGTAATCTTGCTTGAGTTTCCTTGCAAGGCAAAAATAATTTATGCTCTTTTGGTTTTGTGGTTGACGGTTTGTTTTTTTACAACTATCATTTATTTATCTGGTTAAATGGAGAAAGTGCCATGTTGCGTTATTTTTCAATTTTTTGTATTTCTGCATTTTGGGCTGCGGCCGCCTTTGCCGGCGATATTCGCTATGGGTATAATAATCAGGGGGACTATGTGCCGATTGAGATTAACGGACAGCGGGTTGAATACGGCTACAATAATCAGGGAGATTATGTGCCGATTGCTATTGGAAATAAAAGAGTTGAATATGGTTATAATAACCAAGGAGAATATGTGCCGACTTCAATCGGTGATGAGAAAATAGGTTACGGCTATAATAATCAGGGAAAATATGTCGCAACCTCTATCGGTGATGAAAAAATCGGGTACGGCTATAATAATCAAGGCCATTATGTGCCAACCTCAATCGGCGATGAAAAAATCGGTTATGGTTACAATAACCAAGGTGTTTATGCGCCAACCTCAATCGGCAATCGTTTTGATATGCCGACCGGATTTAGTGCATCTTCCGGATTGCCGTATTAAAGCTTTTTTATTAGTCTTTTCATCCCCGTGTTTTTTTTATTTACTTGACTTGACTTTTAAAATGTTTTCTTATGTTCTAAGCGGTTATTCTTCTGAGGGGGATTATGTCTAAGCTGTTTCATAAAAAAGTTTTTATTTTGGCTCTTTGGGGGATTGCTCTGGTGGCGGTTGTTGCCACCGTTCGCTGGGGGTTTTTGAAGTATCTTGACTATAAACAAGAAAAATTGGCTCAGGAGCTAACCGTTCATGACAAGCCTTTTACTGCCGATACATTAATCCAAATGGCAAAATCTCTGGCGCAGAATCCTTATATTCCGCCTAAATCTGTTTTGCCAAAAGAAATTGATGCTCTTGATTATGATCAGCATCGCGATATTCGTTTTGTGCGTGAAAACGGTCCGTGGTTTGATAAAAAGCTAAAATTTGAAATGCAGTTTTTTCACCTTGGTTCTTTGTTTAAGACATCTATTCCGATTAATGAAGTTATCAAAGGGAAAAGCCACCCTATTCCTTATTCTGCGGCATTTTTTGATTATGGAAAAAACAAACTGAATTCTGATGCGCTTAAAGGAATCGGGTATGCCGGTTTTCGTCTTCATTATCCCCTGAATTCATCTGATTATTATGACGAGTTGATTGCCTTTTTGGGCGCCAGCTATTTTCGGGCTCTCGGGAAAGGCCAAAAATACGGTTTATCTGCTCGCGGCTTAGCGATTGATACGGCCTTGCAGACCGGGGAAGAATTTCCTATTTTCAGAGAATTTTGGATTGTACGCCCCAAAAGAAAAGATAATTTTGTAACCATTTATGCTTTGCTCGACAGCCCCAGTGTGACCGGTGCTTTTGAATTTAAGGTTACTCCGGGAGAAAGCACGACCATTGATGTTGATGCAACGTTATTTACGCGCAAAGCTATTAAAAAGCTTGGTATTGCACCGCTGACCTCTATGTTTTTGTTTGGCGAAAACACAAAAAATCGGTTTGACGACCATCGCCCCGAGGTTCATGACAGTGACGGATTGTTAGTTTGGAACGGCAATGATGAATGGTTGTGGCGGCCTTTGGATAATGCAAAACAGCTTCGTATCAGCGCCTTTGTTGATAATAACCCTAAAGGTTTCGGCTTGCTTCAACGAGACCAAGACCCAGCACATTATCTTGATTTCGAATCTATGTATGAACAACGTCCGAGCCTGTGGGTTGAACCGCTTGAGAACTGGGGAAAAGGCTGGGTAGAGCTGGTGGAAATTCCTTCCGTTCAAGAAATTCATGATAATGTTGTTGCTTATTGGGTGCCGAAAAAGCCGGTTGAAGCTAATCAAAAGCTTCATTACAAATATCGTCTTTATTGGTTCAAAAAGCTCCCCATTGCCAAAGTTCCGGGGGATATTACCGCTACTTATACCGGAATCGGCGGCGTGTCGGGTATGCTCGAAACCCAGAAAAGAAAATTTGTGATTGACTTTGATGTCCTTAATATGGAAAAAGAACTGGCTAAAGGTATTGTTACTTTAGATGTTTCGGCCAGTGAAGGGAAAATCTCCGGACAGCATTTGATGTATAATCCCGTTACCAAAGGGCTGACTGCTTATATTGACTTTGTTCCCAACGGCAAGACTTCCGAGCTGCGGGCTGTTTTGGTTAAAAAAGGTAAGAATATTTCTGAAGTTTGGAGTTATCAGTGGTTGCCTTAAAGCTTTTATCAAAAGATGATGTCATCGCCGCTTATTTGAAAAGTTTTGGTTTTCATGGAGATCGTCTAACGGCAATGGTGTCGGCGATCTCTGCCGACTTAAAGACTTTTTCCTCTGATGACGGCGAAGCCCTTATCAAAAAAGTGGATTTGATTTTGCTGAAAACCGCACGCAAAATTTTTCCTCATGCCAAGCTGGCAGATGAGCAGTTATTGGCTCAATTTAAGCTTTGTTTTTTGCTGGCGAACGGTGCGGAAAAATGTTCTTCTGCAGCACTAAAAACACTCTCTTTGCCTGATGGCCTCATCGCTGAAATGAGGCAGCTCTTTGTGGTGAATGCTCCGGCTTGTAATTATCAGGATATGCCGGCACAATCTTTGGATTATACTTCGGCGGAGGCGCTGCATCATGACTAATCGTTTTATTCCGATTTCTCCCAAGCAAATTAAGCGGCGTCGCTGTTTGATATTTGGCTTGGTACTGGTTTCGACCCTGTTGGCAACGTTAAAATGGATTGTGGTTATTCCCAGCGATGCCTTTATGGTGACCAAAATTTTGATGACCGTATTTTTTGTTTTGACCTTTGCATGGATTGCGCTGTTTTTCTGGTCAAGCATTTTTGGCTTTGCAGAATTGTTGCAGCGCAGAAATGTTCTCGGTGTTCATTGGCCAACATCCGATTATAAACTCTCTTCAAAAACAGCTATTTTAATGCCGGTTTATAATGAATCGCCTTCAACCGTGTTTGCCAATCTTTTAGCCATGGCCGAAAGCCTGAAAAATACCGGACAAGAAAAGCATTTTGATATTTTTGTGCTTAGCGACACAACGAATCCCAAGGTTTGGATTGAGGAAGAAAACCTGTGGTTCGAAACCAAAAAGTTAATGCCCAGCGGCATGAACATCTATTATCGCCGACGCGCTCAAAACATCGCCAGAAAAAGCGGCAATATCGAAGATTTTTGCCACAAATGGGGCGCGCTGTATGACTTTATGATTGTGCTTGATGCCGATAGCTTGTTAGAAGGTGCAACGATGGTTACCATGGCGCAGCTAATGGAGCTGAATTCTGACAGCGGAATTATTCAAGCGCCGCCGATGTGTGTTAATCAGAACTCTCTTTTTTCACGAATCCAGCAATTTGCCGGAAAGGTCTATGGTCCGATTGTTTCTGCCGGATTGGCCTATTGGCAGGTTAGCGACAGCAATTATTGGGGGCACAATGCAATTATTCGCGTCGGCGCCTTTATGCAATGCTGCAAACTTCCGATACTTAAAGGAAAAGCGCCGTTTGGCGGGCATATTCTCAGTCACGACTTTGTTGAAGCGGCTCTTATTTCTCGCGGTGGATGGAAAGCATGGTTGCTTCCCGAGCTTAGAGGCAGCTATGAAGAATGTCCGCCTTCGATGATTGATTTTGCCGTTCGTGACCGCCGCTGGTGTCAGGGAAATATGCAGCATATAAAAGTTCTTATTTCTAAGGCGATTCACCCTGTCAGCCGTGTGCATTTTATCATCGGGATTATGTCTTATTTATCTTCGCCTTTGTGGCTGTGTTTTTTGCTTATCGGGCTTGCGGTTGCGCTTGGGCGAAACATCTTTCCGACCGAATATTTTCCGACAACCTACACCCTTTTCCCGAACTGGCCGATATTTGATAAAATCGGCGTTATCAGTTTGTTTGCATTTTCTATGTTTATGCTCATCTTTCCAAAATTTCTTGGTCTGATTATCTTTTTGAAGCAAAACAAGCCTAAAAATTATGGTGGGTTTTGGGCTCCGATTAAATCTACTTTTACCGAGATTATTTTCAGTGCCCTTTCGGCGCCAATCATGATGATGTTTCAAAGCAAGTTTGTGTTTGATATTTTTACAGGAAATTCCGTTAGTTGGAACACACAGAATCGTGATGCCGTCGGAACTTCTTGGGAAACGGCTTGGCAACGACACAAGTGGCATATGGTGCTGGGCATTGTTTCTACTTTAATTATCTGGAAATATGCTCATGACTTGTTTTGGTGGATGCTGCCGATTACGCTCGGGCTTATTTTTTCGCTGCCGATTTCGGTCTTTTCGTCTCGTGCTTCGCTGGGCTTAAAAGCAAAGAAAAAACGCTTTTTTATTATTCCCGAAGAAATAAATTGTCCGGATATTTTGCGTCGCTCCCTTCGCTTACGCCCAAAGCTTAAAGCCCTTAATTTGGCTACGGACGGTGTTCTTTCCCTCATTAACAACAACAAGCTGACCGCCTTGCATGTTTTGATGCTGGAAGTCAACGGGCCGGCGCCCCAAACACTCCCGCAGGTTTTGGAAGCTGCAAAAATAAAGCTGGATAATTTTCTTAGTCATCATCTTGTGCCTGATTTTGAAAAAGATGAAGAAATTGCCCTGCTCTATCATCCCGAAATTCTAAAAAAAGCAAACCTTATTTTGCAGCTTGATTGAAATTTGTCATGAGATTTCTTATGTCTTGATTTAAGCATAAATTTGTTTTATCTTTGTTTTAGTTATTTTTTTTGAAAGGGGTTATCATGAACAAAATATTAAATTATATCAGCAGCGGAAAAGGCATCGGTGCGCTTTTTCTGCTCGCATTGAGCTTGATTTGTGTTCTGCTTATCTCGCTGTCACTTTCTCTCGGCACCAAAGAAATTGTGGAAAAAACACAAGAGGTTTCAGAAAAGTTGCTGCCCATTAAAATTGAAAATTATACCATGGTTGAGCCTGCTACCGAAAAAAGAGAGGCTTCTTTTACTATCGGCGGGCAACAAATTAACTTTGCGGTGGACCCGACAACAGACGCTCTTGATACGTCTTCTTTGAAGCAGGGCATCTATATGAGCCGCAAAAATCTTTATTTTGTCAGTGATGTTGATACAAAGGTAGAATCTTTTGCTCAAAACTTGGATTTGCCTAAAGGCGATTATCGCGATACGATTACCGAACTGTTATCTATCCTCAAATGGACGATTATACTTGTTTCATTTGCCGGATTTTTTATTGCTTTCGTTGTCTTGGCGCTGTTTTATGCTTTTTGTGCCGGAATTATCGGTTCTATTCTGAAAAAAGCCATTCCGTTTGACGCAAAAATGCGCTTGTCTTCAATTTGCTTATCCGGTGTGGTGATACTGTTTATTTTATTATCCTTAGTCGGTATAAACTTGGGCTTATTGGCTTCTTTGCCGATTGTGCTGTTGTTGCAATTTTTCTATTTTGCAAAAATGGTGCCGGCAGCTCAAGATTAAATTTGAGCAAAAAAACAGGCGGATTTTATTCCGCCTGTTTTTTTATGTTTTTTTTATTTTCTTTTTATTACAGCCTCGGCAATTTCTTTGGCCAGTTTATCAACCAGCTCACTTTGCTTTTCAACCAAATCAACATAGCCCTTGCTTAACGCTGTTTTGAAAAAACTGCGGCTGGCGGTCAAAATCTCACCATTCTTGCCGCTGATTTCCCACCAGGCTTCAATAACGGCTTGCTCATCCCAAGTACCTTCAAAGCGGCTTATTTCTACATTGATATTATAAGCTGCCGGTTTATAGATGCTGTCAACCGTTCGGATTTGTGCTTGGGGCAAATATTGCGCAATATCCGCGGCCAAAGTTCTTTGAATAATGTCGCTCAAAGGGGCTCCCCAGCGGTTGAACTCGCTTTTTACAATCTCGACACGATTGCTGTCTATGGTTACAATTTGAGGCTGTTGCAGATAGTCTGCCAGCTCAATTTTTTCTATCTGAATGTCAAATGTTTTTTGTGAAAGAGCCGAAACCTCCATCGGTGTACTTAAAGTATAAAACGTAGAGTTCGGACTATAGCCGCCAAAGCATCCGCTTAGTGCCATTATTGCTCCCGCTATAGCGGCTTGTCTCCATTTTTTTATCATTTATTTCTCCTTTCCTCTGACGATAGATTCCGGATGACGCTCTAAATAATCTGTCAAGTTGCGTAATGAATCTCCGGCCTGCTTTATGCTGACTGCAGCATCATTCAAATTTTTTATCGTGGCTTTAATAGCTTGGGCATTTGTGGCTATCAAGTTGCTTGTTCCCTGAAAGGTTTTACTAACTTGCGGCAAAATATTTGGCAATTCTTGATTTAGTTTGGTCAGAACGCCATTAAAGTTCGCAACCAAAGCACTGACCTGAACTTTTGACAAGTCTTGCGAAATTTCTTTTATCGGCGACAATACAGTCGGAATTTCGAGTATATCTTTATCATCGCCCTGATATTTTAAGACTATCGGGCTGTCCGGTAAGATTACCAGCTCGACAATGAGTTGTCCGGTAATGTAGTTTTGTATTCCCAGCCGAGCTCTCAGCCCTTTTTCAATCAGCTTATTCAGCAGTTCTTTTCGGCTATGATAGCTTTTGCGGGATAAAGTGCTTTTGTATTCGGTCAAGGTTGCATATATCGGTATGCGAAAGCTGGTGTCATCGCTATTGGTGATTAATTCTATTTTTGAAATTTTTCCGATTTCCACGCCATTGAACACAACAGATGAACCGACATTCAACCCTCTGACCGATTCATCAAAATACATGACAACCGTGTCTCTTTTATTCGGCATGATGTTAGCGCTGATATAACCGGCTAAAATGACAATTACCGCCGCTATACCGGTTACGACAAATAAACCTATCATCTTGGTATTTGGCTTTCTAGGCATGGATATTTTCTCCTCGCGTTAAAAATTCTTTGACTTTTTCATTTGGCGGATTTTGCAAAAGCTCCTTGGGATTGCCGCTGCCTTTTATGCTTTTGGTTTCCGCATCCAGATAAATGGAATTGTTTGCGACGGCAAAAATGGATGGTAATTCATGGCTGACGATGACAAAAGTTGTTCCCAGACTTTGGTTCAGCTCAATAAATAATTCATCAAGCAAGTGCGAGCTTATCGGGTCCAGACCGGCTGAAGGTTCGTCACAATAAACAATTTTCGGATCAAGAGCCAAGGCTCTTGCCAAACCGGCGCGTTTGTTCATGCCGCCGCTTATTTCTGCCGGATAAAAATTTTCAAAACCGGCCAGTCCCACCAGCGCCAGCTTTAATGATACCAGCTCGTTTATAAGGCTGGAAGAATAATCCGTGTATTGTTGCAGCGGCAAGGCTATGTTTTCAGCCAAAGTCATGGAGCTGAACAAGGCGCCGCTTTGATATAATATGCCGCAATCGGTCATAACATCTTTGCGCAAAGTTTGGTCTGCCGTCCATAAATTTTTGCCGTCTATTTTGATGCGACCGCTTGCTGCCTTTTTTAATCCGGTCAGGATATGAAGCAGGGTTGACTTGCCGCAGCCAGAGCCGCCCATAATCACAAATATATCGTGTTCCTTCACGGCAAAGCTGATATTTTTCATCAGCATAAAATCGCCATAGCCGAAGCTCAAGTCGGTTGCTTCAATAATATTTTTGGGCTCTGCTATCATGCACCGGCCTCCTCTATGATAACCGTCAAAATACCGGTAATGACTATCATCCAAACGATAGAGGCGACAACGGCTTTGGTGGTGGCAACACCGACGCTGTCTGCATTTCTGCCGCAATGAACACCATAATAGCATCCACACAAAGCAATAATATAGCCATAGACAAAGCCATGCAAAATTCCGAGCAAAAAGTTGCTCATTTTTAGAGCTTTTTCGGTATACTGCCAATATTCATCAATGGAAAACCCCAGCATGACCGTTCCGACAACGGCGCCGCCAATCATCCCCATCAGGTCAGAGAGCATGGTTAAAAACGGCATGGTTATCATCAAAGCCGCCATGCGCGGTAATACTAAAAAATCGGTTATCGGAATTCCCATGGTTCGCAGGGCATCAACTTCTTCATTAACCTGCATGGTGCCAATCGTGGCGGCATAAGAAGCTCCGGTTCTGCCGGACATGACTATTCCGGCCATAATAGCTCCCATTATTCGGGTCATGGCAATGGCGACCAGACTTGAAACATATATCTCAACGCCAAAAGTTTGCATTTGTATGGCACCGACAAAAGCCAATATCAATCCCACCATAAAACTTATCAGTGAAATTATGCCGACAGCTTGATAACTGCATCCTTCCAGGGCAAAAAGAAAGTCAACTTTTCTCATGATAGCGCGGCCGGTGAGCAATCTCAGCATGGAGGTCATGCTGTCTTTGATAAAACTCACGCCTTGGCAAAAGCTTTTATAGCCCTTTATGCTGCTTTCGCCGACTTTTTCAAAAAATTCTTGTTTTTCGGTTTTGGCTTCCGGTGGATTGCGGTCAACTTTTAAGGCAAGCAGAAGCAAATGGGCCAAATCTTTGGGTAAAGAAGCCGTGTCTATGTCTGTTCGGCCTTTGGATAATTTATAAAGAAAACCAACCGTGCTAGAATCCCAAGCGGTTAGCTTTTTGGCATCAAAGCTTATTTTTGATTTTTTTTGTTCAGCGATGGTGGCATAAATCTGCGCCTTCTCTGCCGCGTTATCATAAGAACAGAGATTGCCCTCCAAAATGACTTTGACTTCTCCGGTTAAAACTTGGCAAGACAGCACGGTTTACGCTCTCCTTTTTTATGTGATGAGGAAATCTTGCTTTACAATTTAATCTTGTTTTTTTTATTTTTCAAGAAAAGCTTTTTTTGTTTCTTATTTTTTAAGATTAAAAAATCTTTCCAAGCCCTCAATAATTTCTTTATCCGCCGGTGCGAAATCGTAGTCTTTCAGCTCTTGCGGCGATATCCATTTGATTTGCTCGTGCGAATCCATATAATCAATTTTATCTGTTTGGCATTCTGCCCAAAAAGCATTTAATGATATGCTGAATTCTCCGTAATCATAACGGGTTTCCATGAAAAAATCTTTAACTTCTATATCAAGATGCAGTTCTTCTTGCAATTCTCTTTTTAAGCATTCCGGTAGGGTTTCTCCGGCTTCGAGCTTTCCGCCGGGGAATTCCCATTTATAGGCAAGTGATTTTCCGTGTATTCTTTGGGCAATTAATATTTTGCCGTTATACATCACTATTCCGGCAGCAACTGTTTTCATGATTGATTATCCTATGATTTTTTTGACAATTTCAAAAGAATGGTGGCCGGCTTCAGCCCAAAAGTTTTCATATTGTGTGTTATGATTTTCAACACCCGGCGTGTCACTGATAATTCTGAGGCTCAAAAACGGAACCTTATACATTAAACAAACTTGGGCGATTGCTGCAGACTCCATATCGACAGCGGCGGCCTGCGGATAAATATCTTTGATATGGGCAACTTCATCTGCCTTGGTTATAAAACGATCACCGCTGGCAATCATTACAGGAACTGCACCTGATTGTTCTGCCTTTTTTCGCCATAAAGAATCTGTTTCAAAATATTGCGGAAAGCCCTGCAAGTGGCCTTCTTCTTCTCCGCAATAAACGTCGTAATACCCTATTTTATCGGCAACTAATATATCTTTTACTTGCAGATTTTGGCCAATGCCGCCGGCTGCCCCCGTGTTTATTATCACATCAGGATGATAGTTGTTTATTAATTCCAGCGCTCCTACCGCGGCGCAGACCTTGCCTATTCCACTCTGACCGATGATTAATTCATTCTCACTTAATCTGCCGTGATAAAACAAACTTCCGCCGATTGATTTTTTTTCTGCTTTTGAAATTAAGCCGTGCAGAAGCTCAATCTCTTTGCTCATTGCCGCGATAATACCGATTTTCATTTTATCCTCTAGTAATAAAATGGATCAAAGCCAATGCGGACACCTACCAATATTTCTTGCATTTTATCAATTCCGGGGATGTCGGCAAAAATGTAACGATACATGGCTCGGAATGAGATGTAGTCATCAAAATTAATTTGGAAACCGGCGCCAAATCTTAGGCCGATGGCATCGTCTTTTTCCGTGACTTTCTTTTCTATGCCGCCGGCTGAATATTTAAATTCCGTTTCAAAATTATATTGTGCCACACCGGCTGAAAGTAACCAATCGACTTTATCGGTTGATTTGATATAGGCCATCATATCCAGACCATAGGCCTGATATGATGTTTCAGCGCTTAGCTGAGAGTTGAGGCTGGCAATATTTTCATAGGTTTTGTCATAAGTGCCGGATGCTTGGTAAAATACTTCCACGCCAAAATTTTCGCTGAAATTATAACCGGCGTTAATTGCTGCATTTACCATGCTTTCCGGAGCATCTACCATCTGATTAACCGGCGGATTGGTATTTGAAAAGCTTGGTCCGCCGTCAACTTTATTAAAATCATAAATAAAATCTGTTCCCACATAAATGCGGTTGGGAACAGCATAGGCATTTGCCGTGCTCAAAAGGCTAAAAATTGAGGCGTAGTAAAAAAGCTTTTTCATTCGTATAATCCTTCCTAATCTTTTTTTATATGATATTATTTTATTATTCAACAGCTGTTGCTATTTTATCCTCTTTATTGTATTGTGGTTTGGAAATTTGGAGGCCTGATATGGATAAAAAATATAAAAGTATTGTGGTTTTGACCGGAGCCGGAATTTCTGCCGAATCGGGACTGGCCACTTTTAGAAGCTCGAATGGCTTGTGGAACAATCACCGCGTTGAAGATGTGGCTACAATCGAAGCCTTTCAGCGCAATCCGGAATTTGTTCATGATTTTTATAACCAGATGAAACCCGAACTGCTTGCAGCAAAGCCTAATCCGGCTCACTTGGCACTGACAAAATTGCAAGACAATTATCCTGCCCCGGTTTCTATCATTACACAAAATGTTGATACCTTGCACGAAAAGGCAAAGTCACGCAATATTTATCATATTCACGGGCAAATCAATCAAGCCGTTTGTCTTAACTGCGGACATATTTTAGAAACATGGAACGACGTAACCACCGAAACAGTTTGCCCACAATGCTCGGTGGCCGGTATGATGAAGCCAAACATTGTCTTCTTTGGTGAAAATCTGCTTTATATGGACAAGGTTGAGCGACTTTTGGCTTCTTGCGATTTGTTTATTTCCGTCGGAACATCCGGTGTGGTTTTTCCGGCTGCGGCTTTTGTGCAAACGGCAAAGCTTTATGGCGCTGAAACCTATGAATTTAATCTTGAAAAGACCTCAAATAATTTTTACTTTGACCATCATATATTCGGAAAGGCCGGAGACACCTTGCCCCCCTTTGTTGATGCGCTTTTAGACTAAAAAAAATCCCTTAGCTTTTTTTGATCTGTACCCCAGAAAGTGGAGGAAAAAAGGAAATCCCCTTTGAAAAAAATTTTCAAAGGGGAATTTTTTTGTTA
>CALXTE010000029.1 GCA_944391345.1 uncultured Alphaproteobacteria bacterium | reverse complement strand
TTATCTATAAATTTATTGCCAGTCGATATTGAATGTGGAATATCTGTCATATATTCTAATTCATTAAATTTGTCAATGAATCCTTTTTTATTAGATATATGATTGTTATTTGTTTGCTGTCTCAAGGTTTGATTCTGCCTCTCATTCACCAAACCATAACTCTGTTCGGTTTGTCTCTCTCTATTCTCAATATTGTCATGAATGTTTGAAGAGCCGAAACCGTAGTTATTATCAGGATTTCCCCAGAAATTAGTACCATATTGAGGGTAGTTTTTCGTTATCCCTTGATTGTTGTAGTTCTGGATAAGCTGGTTTTCCTTGTTTTGTCTTGCAAATTGATATTCCAACTCATCACGGGTAGAAAAGCCGCTGTGATCGACGCCATAGCTGTCAATCTGACCTTCACCGGTCTGATAACCGAGTGGCGACTGAAATCTATTATACATATCCATTGACTGTACCTCTATGAAAAAAATTGCAAAATTAAAATCATAGTCCGATAGTCACAAAAACCATATTAGCATATTTTGATATTTAAATCAAATCGCAACCTGTTGAAAATCCTAGTTTTTGTAAATAAATGCAAAATTTTTCTGGGGATAACGTATCCGGCTGGACAATGCCCTCAAATACATAAAATTCAATAAAGATGTTTTATTGTTATGTCACAAAAAAAGCTCTTGATTTTACATCAAGAGCTTTTTGTTAAGCAGGATTATAAATTATTCCTGACCTTTGAACTCAGCCATATGCTCAAGCAAATCGCGTTTGTTCTTAAGGTTTTCCTCAGACTTGTTCATCAAAGTCTCATAGCGTTCCGGATTCATCTTATTGACAATCTGGAAACGAACTTCGTTAGACATATAGTCAGACAAAGGACGAGACGGAGCCTTTGAATCCAAAGTCAACGGAGCTTTACCGGCTTTGATGTTGTCCGGATTATAGCGGTACAACGGCCAGCTTCCGGTCTCAACAGCCAGTTTCTGGTGTTCCAAACCATCAGCAAGATTAAAGCCTTGAGCAATACAGTGAGAGTATGCAATGATGATTGACGGACCATCAAAAGCTTCGGCTTCATTCATGGCTTTAATAACTTGAGAGTCATTAGCACCCATAGAAACCTGAGCCACATAAACATTACCATAAGACATGGCAATCATAGCCAAATCCTTCTTCGGAAGCTCTTTACCTGCTGTTGCAAATTTAGCAGAAGCGCCCATCGGCGTAGCCTTAGACTGCTGACCACCGGTATTAGAGTAAACACCTGTATCAATAACCAAGATATTGATGTTCTTACCGGAAGCAATAGCGTGGTCTAAGCCGCCGAAGCCGATATCATAAGCCCAACCGTCACCACCGATAATCCATACAGATTTTTTAATCAGGTAGTCGGCAACGCTGTCTAAGTGCTTAGCTTCAGCATCGTTGATAGAAGCGAGTTTAGCACGAAGAGCTTTTACATTGTCGCGCTGAGCGTCAATTTCAACATCGTTAGATTGCGGGTTAGAAACAATCTTTTCAACCAATTCGGCACCAATCTTGTCCTTGAGGCTGTTCAACAGGCTCATGGCAACATTCTGCTGTTGGTCGATTGAAAATCTCATACCCAAACCAAACTCGGCATTGTCTTCAAACAAAGAGTTAGCCCAAGCCGGACCATGACCTTTTTCATCTTTAGCATAAGGTGTAGTCGGCAGGTTGCCGGAGTAGATTGAAGAACATCCGGTAGCATTGGCAACAACCATACGGTCACCAAAGAGCTGGGTCAACAACTTGATATAAGGTGTTTCACCGCAGCCGGCACAAGCACCGGAGAATTCAAACAACGGCTGAATCATCTGTGTTGTCTTCGGCAAGTTCTTAGCAACTTCCGTACGTTTTACATAAGGCAGGGTTTCAAAGAAGTCCCAGCAAGCCTTCTGTTCTTCCAAATGATTTTCGATGTGATCCATGTTAATGGCTTTGCGAGCCGGATCAGCTTTGTTCTTAGCCGGACAAGCGCTGACGCAGATACCGCAGCCTGTGCAGTCTTCCGGAGACATCTGCCAAATAAACTGTTTACCGACAAATTCCTTACCCTTATAAGCAGCAGACTTAAAGCCTTTCGGTGCATTCTTGAGTTCTTCTTCCGAAGCAACTTTCATACGGATAACACCATGCGGGCAAACGATAGAGCACTTACCGCATTGAATACAAGTGTCAGGATCCCAAACCGGAATTTCGGTTGCAATGCAACGTTTTTCGTATTGGGTTGTAGCAGTCGGCCATGTACCGTCAACAACTTCGTCAAAGGCAGAAACCGGCAGCTCATTACCACGGTCGGCAATCAACTCTGCGGTCAACTTTTTAACGAATTCAGGAGCATTAGCCGGAACCGGCGGCAGCATATGCAAGTTAGAATCAGCCGTTGCCGGAACATTGATTTTAACCAAATGTTCAAGCGTAGCATCAACGGCGGCAAAGTTCTTTTGAACAATGGCATCACCCTTCTTGCTGTATGTTTTCTTAATAGCGTTTTTAATCTGAGCAATAGCTTCATCTTTCGGCAAGATGTTAGAAATTGCAAAGAAGCAGGTCTGCATGATGGTGTTAATGCGTTGACCCATACCGGTCTTACGAGCAACATCAATAGCATTAATAGCATAGAAGTTAATCTTCTTGTCAATAATAACCTGTTGAACTTCCTTCGGCAGGTGGTTCCAAACTTCCTGTCCGTCATAAGGAGCGTTCAAAAGGAAGGTAGCCCCCGGTTTAGCGATTTTCAAAATATCAACCTTAGACATGAACGGGAACTGGTGGCAAGCAACAAAGTCAGCCTTATTAATCAGATAAGCCGCTTTAATCGGATTATCTGAGAAACGCAGGTGAGAAGTTGTCATTGAGCCTGACTTACGAGAGTCATAAACGAAATAACCCTGACCATATTTTCCGGCATCTTCGGCAATAATCTTAATTGAGTTTTTGTTAGCACCGACGGTACCATCAGCGCCAAGACCGAAGAATACGGCACGAACAACATCTTTGCCTTCGGTGTCAATGTCGTCATTAAAGGCCAAAGATTTGTGCGTAACATCATCATCAATACCGACCGAGAAGCCGTTGATAGACTTAGCGGCAGCGCCATTGTCATAAACAGCTTTAACCATTCCCGGGGTAAATTCTTTAGAAGACAAGCCATAGCGACCACCCAAGATTTTCGGCATGGTTTTTATATCGCCGTTAGCAAAAGCTTGAGTCAAGGTAGCAACCACATCAAGATAAAGCGGTTCACCGATAGAACCGGATTCTTTAGTGCGGTCAAGAACGTTAACAACCTTAACGCTTTCAGGCAAAGCTTTGAGGAAAGACTTTGTCGGGAACGGACGATACAGGTGAACTTTAACCAAACCGACTTTATAACCGTTGTTGTTGAGATAGTTGATGGTTTCTTCAACCGTTTCAGCGCCGGAACCCATAATAACGATAACTTGTTCAGCATCTTTCGGACCGACATAGTCAACAACATGATACTGACGGCCGGAGATTTTAGCGAACTTGTCCATTTCTTCCTGAACAATGCCTTCAACAGCGTCATAATATTTGTTAGCAGCTTCACGACCTTGGAAGAAAACATCAGGGTTCTGAGCCGTACCGCGAATAACCGGAGCTTCCGGACGCAGAGCATGCTTAGCGTTAAAGTTAACATCAATACCTTCAAGCATAGCTCTCAAATCATCATCAGAGAGGAGCTTAATTTTCTTAATTTCGTGAGAGGTACGGAAACCATCAAAGAAATGCATGAACGGCACGCGAGAACGCAGCGTTGAAGTCTGAGCAATAGCGGCAAAGTCATGAACTTCCTGAACAGAGTTTGAGCAAAGCATAGCAAAACCTGTCTGACGGCAAGACATCACATCAGAGTGGTCGCCAAAGATTGACAAGGCATGATAAGCCAAAGAACGAGCAGCAACATGCATAACGAACGGGCAAAGTTCGCCGGCGATTTTATACATGTTCGGGATCATCAAAAGCAAACCCTGAGAAGCCGTAAAGGTGGTTGTTAAAGAACCGGCTTGAAGAGCACCGTGGCAAGCACCGGCAGCACCGGCTTCAGACTGCATTTCCTGAACTTCAGGAATAACGCCCCAAAGGTTTTTCTGCTTAGCTGCAGACCACGCATCAGCCCATTCACCCATCGGAGACGACGGTGTAATCGGGTAGATGACGCAGACTTCATTCATGCGGTGAGCAACGGAAGCGGCAGCTTCGTTACCATCCATCATTTTCATCTTAACATCAGACATATTATTGTATTTCCTTAATTTAAGTTAATAAAAAGCTTATTTAACAAGTATAAAGGCATACTTATCACATAGAGCCATAGATTCTCTATGCGCGATTTATAACATTAAAAGATTCAAAAATCCATCAAAAAAAGCAAGAACAACCACAAAAAAAGCTGGACAAACAACAGAATGCTTGACTTTTTTGTCCAAGCGGGTATAGTAATTAAGATTTTAAAACTATTATGTCACACTTAAATTTATACAATTATGAAAGAATATTATGAAAAAGTTATGCAGACAAATTCTCTCGATGTCGAAGCCGAAAGGGTTGAAACCTTGAAAAAAGAGATTGAAAGCATGTTAAAAGCCTTTTATGCCGAGTTGCATAATGCGTCATGTCGGCGAGTTTCGCTTGATGTTTTGCCGCACAATCCTCTTTATTTGGAGGGAAGCTGCGAAATGGATGCCATATGGGATTTTTTCCAGCGACAAGAAAAAGATGTAAAGGGTTTTGTTTATTTTGCCGGAAATCGGCATGAGCTCACGCCGTTTATTAAGGCAAAAAAACTTGAAACAAAGCTGTTTTGGTTTACCTACGGCTTATTGGCAACGATGGGACAAGATATCCCGAGAATTGAATATCTGATAAGCTTGTGCCTTGAATGTCCTCCGGATGGAATAAGAAAATACCAGATGATGCGGATATTTACGGCATTAATGGTTAAACATCTGCGAAAAACGCCAAAAGACAGCTTTGCGCCATACAGCAAGTGGCTTTGGTGGCATCATGAATGTTTGAAGCCGTTGGAAAAGATAAAAATTGTCACGATATTAACCGATTCGGAAAATCGCGATGACCATGCGCTGAAAATGTTTTGCCAACCGGCAAACACCAAATTGTTTTGGATGCTTGTGCAGTTGATTGCACTGATTTTTTTGCTGGTAAACAGCATGATGGTTTTTTCGGTTTTCCCCGGAATAGGAATTTTCAATCTGATAATTTCCATTATCTTGGTTGTCTCCAGTTTGCAGGTTTATGTCGGAATGAAACGCTAAGGATTATGAATAAGAAAAAAACGAACCGAACCGTAAGGTTTTTAGCCATTTGGTTGGTGGTAAGTATTTTGTTTGCCGTCTATGTAACTTATGTTTCTGTTTTTGGACCGAGCAACGACACGTTAAGCGCGATAAATTTGCTCATTGCGATTGTCTTTTGCGGTATAAGCTATGGCCTTTACCGCAAATTCAAACTCTAAAAGATTTCCCGAAAGCGGCGTAAGCTCCTTTCGGGATTTTTTTATAAAAAACAGTTGCGGAGAAATTTTTGATTAAGTAGAATAAAAGGCGGAGTAGGGAGATGAAAACTAAAATTTTAATAATCGGACTGAGTTTGATTGCTTGCGGATGCAAATTGCCGTCACGCATAGACTTGACTTTATCGCCGGAGGAACAATATACACAATGTGTAGAGATAGAGGCGGGGAAGTTGTCAAAGAGCGGCGCTTTAATGACGGGAGATACCAAAAGACAAGCCTGGGAAGTTGCCGGTTATTGCATGGATGAAAACTGGGTGTCGGATGATGAAATCAAAGGCGGCGCCGAAAGAAAGGCCTATGCGATTTTAAGGAGTTATATCAGAGATGATTGTGACAGACATCCATGCAAGTTGTATAACCGATTTTTAGAGGTTGATTATTAAAATTTTTTGATATAGATTAAGCGCAGAAAAATAAAGCGGGCATAATTCAATGGTAGAATGTGAGCTTCCCAAGCTTAAAATGCGGGTTCGATTCCCGTTGCCCGCTCCAGTTAGAAAACCGCGGAAGCGGTTTTATTAGTGGAGCGCCAAGGGGTATCGAATCCGAGAGGGCTCGCTAAGTAAAAAAACAACGGTTGTTGTTTTTTTATCTGCAAGAGCAGCGCAACATCTTAACGAGGAAGGGCGAGAGAGCGCCCGCAGCGAGTTTAGATGCCGCTGTATCGAGCGATGTAATCGCGCATTCCCGTTGCCCGCTCCAGTTAGAAAACCGCGGAAGCGGTTTTATTAGAGGAGCGCCAAGGGGTATCGAGGGCTCGCTAAGTAAAAAAACAACGGGCGTTGTTTTTTTAATGTTTTTTATCAGCTAAAAAGTTTTTTGTTTTATCGACAACACTGTTATGTTCGGCCAGTGTAGGAAAGACCGGCGTCGGAGCAGTTGGTTGCGGCGCAGTCGGCGTAACTTTGATGTATTTAATATCGCGGAAAGCAATATGCTTGAAGGCGAAAATAACAAATCCGGCCGCTGCGACGGAAAGACAAATCAAGAAAGATAAAGCCCCAAAGAGCTGCATAATGGCCGAAATAATAATTGGACCGATAACCATGCCCAGGCTTTGAAGCATAATAAGCAACCCACTGGCCGGAACCCGATCATCATTTTGGATCAGGTCATTAACGTGAGAAACACAAATCGGATAAATGATAAATGTGCAACTGCCAAGAACAAAAGCCGCAGCAGTCAAAGCAAAAGTTCCGTTATCAAGAAACACATGAACCCAAGGTGCAACAAAAAACATTAAGACATTTGCCCAGAGAATCACAAATCTGCGGTCAACCAAATCAGATAATTTTCCGACCGGAATTTGCGCACACATACCGCCGAGAATACCTGCAAACATAAAGAGCGATGTTTGATGCAGAGTCAGCCCGCTGCGAACAGCATAAATTGTACCGAGCGTATAAAATGCACCGACAAAAATTCCGCTGCAAAAACATCCGACCACCCCGACCGGAGAAATTTTATACAAGGCCGGAAGTTTCATATTTTTCTGCACGGAAATATCCGGCATGGGCAAAGCCGTGAGCGAAATTGGAATAAGCGCTAAAGAAAAAATAATAGAAACCAGAGCCAAAATCAAGACGCCGTTAGTATCCGGAATATTAAGCAAAAGCTGCCCCAAACCGGAGCCCATATAAGTGGTGACCATATAAAGAGACATCACCAACCCGCGATTTTTGTTATTGGCGCGTGCATTAAGCCAGCTTTCAAGACACATCATTGCCGCCCCGATGCAATATCCTTCAAAAAAGCGAAGCCCGCCCCATAAAATGGGGGATTGAGAAAATATATGCGCCAAGACTAAAGCCGAGAAAAAAGAAATAAAAGTTGAAAATGAGCGAATATGTCCGACTTTATTAATGATTTTTGAGGCTGTGAGTGCCGCCAAAATATAACCGACATAATACATGGATAAAATAATACCGATTTGCGATGTTGACACACCGAACTTGTTCATTTTTAAGGACAAATAAGAAGTCAGCAAGGCATAACCGGCACAAGTCAAGAGTGTTCCGGCAAAAAAGGCGGATAAGGGGGAAACAACAGCCTTAATCGGCTTAAAAAGTTCTGATAGTTTACTCATACAAAAAATCATAAGCCAAAATGATTAAAATTTAATAAAATAAAACCGCTATCGTCGGATAAAAATAAAAAAAGCTTGCAAAAAAGAGAACAGAGGCTATATTCGCAAATAGAAAATAATTGATTTAAGGAGATAATACATGCCTTTAGTAACAATGCGTCAAATTCTTGACCATGCAGCAGAGAACAGCTATGGTGTTCCTGCTTTTAATATTAATGATATGGAACAGGTTATTGCCGTTTTGCAGGCTGCGCGCAAAGTTAACGCACCGGTTATTTTACAAACCTCAACCGGCGCGCGCAAATTTGCCGGTGACCCGATGATTCGCCACATGGTTCAGGCCGGAATAGAGATGTTTCCGGAATTGCCGATTTGTATTCACCAAGACCACGGCTCTTCGGTAGATATCTGCCAGTCAGCTATCGTAAACGGTTATTCTTCTGTTATGATGGATGGCTCATTGGAATCTGATGGCAAAACCCCGTCTTCTTTTGAATATAATGTAAAAGTAACCAAAGAAGTTGTTGCTCGTGCACATGCCGTCGGCGCTTCCGTTGAAGGTGAGCTGGGTGTTATCGGCTCTTTAGAAACCGGAAAAGGCGATAAAGAAGACGGCCATGGTGCAGAAGGCGTCATTGATAGAAAACGCTTGGTTACAGACCCTGATGAAGCTGCCAAGTTTGTTGCTGAAACTCATCTTGATGCTTTGGCCGTTGCGGTTGGAACATCTCATGGCGCTTATAAATTCACCAGAAAACCGGATGGTGACATCTTGGCTATTGATGTCATTGAAAAAATTCACAAAAAACTGCCGAACACTCACATGGTTATGCATGGCTCTTCTTCTGTTCCGCAAGAACTGCAAGATTTGATTAATGCCTATGGCGGCGCCATTCCTCAAACCTTTGGTGTTCCGGTTGAAGAAATTGTTCGCGGCATTAAGTCCGGTGTTCGCAAAGTTAACGTTGACACTGACTGCCGCATGGCCATTACCGGTGCGATTCGCAAGATATTTGCCGAGAACCCGAAAGAGTTTGACCCAAGAAAATATCTCAAACCGGCAATTGAAGAAATGCAAAAAGTTTGCGAATCACGTTATATTGCCTTTGGCGCTGCCGGACATGCTGATAAGATTAAAGCTATTCCGATGTCAGAAATGGCCAAACGCTATGCTGCCGGAGAAATTTAATCTCTGCGCAAAACAACAAAAAACTCAGTTCCTTCGGGAGCTGAGTTTTTTTTGTTCAATAGCGTTTATGAAAATAAAAAAACGAGGCCGACATTAGGGGATGCGGCCTCGTGAGTAAGCCTGCCGTTGAGTTTGCCGCGGCAGACTTTCTCTTAAAGCGGTAGACCATATTTTTTATTTGGAGCTTTTAGAAGGAAGGTCTATGTTGCCCGCTTTTTTGAGAATACTTTGGAGTTGTTCAACAAATTCGACGTAAAGATAATATATTTTAAAAATTTTGTCAACATAAAAATGCAAAAAAATGCTGTTGCATTTAGATTTTTCTACAACAGCAATACTAATTTATTGAAAATAAATAAAAATATTTTATAAACAAAATTTAAAGAATGAAAGCTACTTTTTGCCACATTTAGCCCAAATAGAGCAAATAAGGTCGTCAATCTCTTGCTCATGCTCAATTTCGTCCTTTAAAATGCTTAAGGCCAAATCAAAAGTAACAAAATCTTTTCCGTGCGTCATCTCACAAATTTTTTGATAACGCACAATCGCACAGCGTTCGGCAGACAAATTTTGCTCCAAGAGCTTTGCTGTGCAAGCATCTTTGGGTTCTTCATATTTGCAAGTTGCCGCTTTTTCCCATTGATTGGGATGGGTGAGAGGCGTACCGCCGAGTTCTGCGATTCGTTTTGCAAGTTTTTCAGCATGTTCAAGCTCTTCTTTGGCGTGTTCTTCAAATTCGGCGCTAACGACTGAGCGCATTGCGCCGGCAGCCACCTGAGCGCCAATCCAATATTGATAATAAGCCAGCCATTCTTCGGCAAAAGCAGCATTAAGCTCTTTGATTAAGTCTTTTGTATTAAGGTCGCAAATTTTAATGGCCATTTCAGACATGATAAATCTCCTTTTGAAAAAAACATTATCAGTCAAGGAGGTAATAGCCAATTTGCAAAAATCAAGAAGATAAAATTTTATTTAGAGTATTTTAAGCTGCAAGGAATATAATAAAACAAAATAAAAATAAAAGGAGATTAAAAAGATGGTAAAAATCGCCCCCAGCCTTTTATCGGCAGATTTTGGAAACCTTGAAGAAGAAATTCGTCGGCTGGAAGCCGCCGGCGCAGACCTGCTTCATTTAGACGTTATGGATGGCGTGTTTGTGCCAAACTTAACTTTTGGAGCACCGGTTATAAAAGAACTAAGACCGCGCAGTCAGTTGGTTTTTGATGCCCACTTGATGGTGACTAATCCTGAAAAAATGCTCTCTGCCATAGCCGCGGCGGGGGCTGATATCATCACGGTTCATGCCGAAGCGGTGACACATCTGGATAAAGCGCTGGATGAAATTCGTTCTTTGGGCTGCCGCGCCGGCGTTTCGCTTAATCCGGCAACACCGGAAAGCGTTTTGGAATATGTGCTGGATAAGCTTGATTTAGTTTTGGTGATGAGTGTCAATCCGGGGTTCGGTGGACAAAGTTTTATCGATTCGCAGCTTGAAAAGATTGCTAGAATCAAAGAGATGATATCGGGGTATGATATCGAGCTTGAAGTTGACGGTGGAATTAATCCTGAAACCGCAGCCGAATGCATAAAAGCCGGTGCGGATATTTTGGTTGCCGGCACAGCCGTATTTTCAACAGATGATTATGCTGCCAATATCAAAGCTTTAAGGCAAAATTAACCGAAACCTGCTAGCTTAAGCTATGAATTAACACAAAAAAAGGACGAACATCATGGCAAATTTAGTGATGATTGTAGAGGATGAGGAAGCTCTGGCACTTCTTTTGAAGTATAATCTGGAAAAAGAAGGCTTTCAGGTAAAATGCGTCAATCGCGGAAATATCGCTCTGGCCGAAATTGAAAAACATCAGCCATCGGTCATAATTTTGGACTGGATGCTTCCTGAAATGTCCGGTGTCGAAATTTGCAAGCTGCTGCGTTCAAAGCCGGATATCAAAAATATTCCGGTAATTATGCTAACGGCCAAAGGCGAGGAAGAAGATAAAATCAAAGGCTTGACCGCCGGTGCTGATGATTATGTGACAAAGCCGTTTTCGGTTCCGGAGTTGGTCGCAAGAGTAAAAGCGCAAATGCGTCGCGCCCCTGAGCCACAAACGGCAACGGAACTGATTTTTGAAGATATCCGCATGGATTTGGTTGAAAAAAAAGTCTTTCGCGGAGAAAATTTTATTCATTTAGGCCCGACGGAGTTTAGGCTTTTAAAAATGATGATGGAAACCCCCGGAAAAATATTTTCGCGCGAATATTTGCTAAAAAATGTGTGGGGAACAAATATCTATGTCGAGACCCGCACGGTTGATGTTCATATCCGAAGACTAAGAAAATCGCTCAATAAATATGGACCGGATTATATTCGAACGGTTCGCGCCACCGGCTATGGATTGGATCACACGCCGCAGACGGAAACAGATGATAATGCTTGACAAACCTTCGAAATATGGTAGAAAAAAACAAGCAATTTATAATTAACTTTTATTATTAACCTTAAAAATTTTATAATTATGACAACAGCATTTATACTTTATGTTTTTGCCGCGGTAATTTTTTTGCTGATTCTTGGAATTGTGTGTGTTAAAAAAACACGAGTTTTCACAGGGCTGAAATCATTGCTTCCGCCGCCGGAGGGCAAGGAAGATTCTAAACCTGACAGAGTCTACGAACGCAAACCTGACAGAGACTGCAATCCAAAACCGGACGAAGTATACGGTATGAGTAGAAAAGTTCCGCAAAAAGAAGACTTGCAGTCCGGCGTTTCCCAAAAGCCAAAAATTAACCGCCGTGGCAATAGAAACAAATAACAAAAAAGCAGCTTCAAAAAGCTGCTTTTTTTCAAGATAAGATATGAACCTTAATAGAGCCTTGGCTCAATATGAATAACAACTCTCTGGTTTTTGAGCTGATTTTGTGGAATAGGCTCATCAAACAAGTCAAAATTAGGATATTTCGGAACATTATCTGCAAAGCCGATAATCTTAATTCTGGTATGAGAAATACCGCGATCTTCCAAAAAGCGAGCAACCGTCGCCGCTCTGGCTGCAGAAAGTTCCCAGTTAGAAGGATACAAATCCGATTCAACCTTTTTGTTGCTGGTGTGCCCTTCAATGCTAAAATTAAACTTTGCGTAGCGTTCGGATTGCAAGGTTGCGGCAATGCGTTTGAGAATAGGCTGGGCTTGCGCCTTTAATTTAGCCGAGCCTGTATCAAAGAAGGTGTCGCCGCCAAATTCCAAAACAATTCCTTGGGTGTCACTTCCGATAGAAACTTCATCCGATGCATCCATGGACTGAATATCGTCAGACAATTCAACCATCAACATTTCAATCGGGCGCTGAGCCTGAACTTTTCCCAAACCTTCTTGCATACCGGCCTGAATTTGTTCATACTTAGCCTGATCAACACTTGAGGCCGCCAACATCATAACAAAGAAACACAGCAGTAAGGTAACCATATCGCCATAGGTATCTTGCCATGAGCTGTCAATCTGCATTTCCTTTTTTTGTTTCATCGGCATTTGCTCCGTTAAAAATGGTTAAGCGTTATTTGATTCTCTGTTCATGTCGCGGTCAATAAGGAACTGTTCGCTAACATCGACAAATGAGTTAAGCTTATCTTGAATATAACGAGGGCTTTTGCGCTCAGCCAACAAAACCAGGCCATCAAGTTGAATAGAATTAATCAATTCGGTGCGGTCATAGCGAGCATTCATTTTTGTTGCCATCGGAATACAAAACAGACGAGCCAAAATAACGCCATAAAAGGTTGTAATCAAAGCCACGGCCATACTCGGACCGATAGAAGCCGGATCACCGCTCATATTGCTTAACATAATAACCAAACCGATAAGTGTTCCGAGCATACCATAAGCCGGCGCATCGCCGCCCATTTTCATCAATGCGGCAGTGCTGATACGATTTCGGTTAGATTGTTCTTCGAGCATATGCTCCAAAATCTGGCGAATTTCTGCACCGGTATAGCCGGTAACCACCAAGTCGGCGCCATAAGCAAGGAAAGGGTTTTCTTTTCTAAGGCTTTCTGTTACCTCATTTTCCAAACCTTGAAGCCCGTTTTTCTGAATGGTATAGCCCCACTTAACGATTCGCCCAACTTCATCTTTAAGCGAAACATTCATATCTCTGTAGCTTTTAAACGCCTTAAGAATGGTTTTAAGCGCATCCCAAGCCACTTTCGTTTCATAGGAAATAAAACAGGTAACAACCGTTCCGCCCACCACGATGATAACACTCGGCACATCAAAGAAAGCCATCGGACGATCAGTTGCCGACACAATAGAGCCTATTACCGTCAAAACACCGGCAATAAAAGCAATAACAGTACCCAAAGACATTTTTAACCACCCATAAAATTACACATTAAGTATAATTATAGGGGAAAAAGGTTAAACAAAGGTTATTTTCTTATTGGGTTTTACATAAGCAATGGCAGCATGCTCTTCGCAATAGGTTTGTCCGATTTTAACTTTCTTTCCGCAGAAGTGAAAATTTTCGTCTTTGGGATCGCCTATAGGCCAACGGCAAGTGTGATTGTCCAAATCGACGAGCATCGTTTTTCCTTTTTGCGCACCGGATTTTTTCAAATCTGCTTTGAAAGAAAATGCGTCTGCCAGATGCTCCTCTGAGGGAGCCTGAGATTTTTTTTCGGGATGAGCTTGTTCCTCCTTTGCAGCAGATGTCGACGCAGCTTGGCGAGGCTCTTTAACGGTTTCGGCGGCTTTTTGCTTTTCAGCAGCAGGCTTTTTTTCAACCGGCGCAACAGTTTTTTTCTCTACATTGCGAGGAGCGGAATTTTCCTTAGAATCATCCGTTTTTTTCTTAATCGGAGAGGGACGACCGGACAATCCTAAGCGGTGAACTTTTCCGACAATAGAGTTTTTAGATACACCGAGTCTTTTACCGATTTCACCGGTAGTAAGCCCATCTTTCCACATTTTCTTAAGGTCATCGACCATTTTATCTGTCCAAGCCATAAAGCATCTCCTTTACGAAATTTAACAATATAGCTGCATAATAAAAAAATATTTTTTGCGAGTCTAGAGATTATTTAAAAAAAGATAAAAAATTTAAGAAATTTTAGGATATCGCCAATAAGATAAAAGCCAAATAACAGCAAGATAGGAGAAAAACATGAACAAATACGGCAAGTTTTTATGTCTGGGGTTGATGTTAAGCACGGTTTCCGGCATAGCAATCGGGGCAGAAACGATTGTCGATTCGTCAAAGACCACCAAAATGGAAATCAGCGTATATAACAATAACATGGCCTATGTTAAGGACACGCGCCAAACATCGCTGAAATCTGGCAAAAATGAACTTGCCTTTGAGGGCGTATCCTCTCAAATTTTGCCCGAGACAGCCATGCTTCTTGGCAACGGAATAAAAGTTTCCGAACAAAATTATAATTACAATCTGATGACGCCGAGCAATATTTTGGCCGCCTCCGTCGGCAAGACGGTTAAAACGGCGCTTTATAACGAGGCCACCGGCAAGACGGAATATAATGAGGCCAAAATTTTAGAAGCCGGTGGCGGCAGTCCGGTGCTAAAATTTGATTATGGCATAGAAACCGCATTTCCGGGCAGAATAATTTATTCCGAGGTCCCCGATGGACTAAGGACCAAGCCGACTTTGGTTATTGATATTGAGAGCCAAGAACAAGCAAAAAATAAAAATCTAGAGCTTTCATATCTGACCACGGGGCTTAGCTGGAAAGCCGATTATATTGCTGAAATAAATTCGTCAAATCAGCTTAATTTAACCGGTTTGATAACACTGACCAATGAGTCCGGCACCGACTATGAAGACGCTTCGGTACAGTTGATTGCCGGCTCAGTAAATCGTGTGCAGAATAATGTTATCAGACCACTGATGGCAATGCGCACAATGAAGGCGGCCGGCGCAAATATGGCCGTTGCTGAGAGTGCCGACGCCGCAATGCCGACATCAGAGGCATTTTCTGATTATTATCTTTATACTTTACCGATAAAAACAACCTTGAGGGATAACCAAACCAAGCAGGTTAGCTTAATGAGCAAGAGCAATGTGAAGTTTGATAAAATTTATCGTCTGAATTCGCCGCTATACATTAACCTCAATCAAACCGAAAGCCGTTTTACCAAGGCTAATCCGACGGTTGTTTATAAAATCGAAAACACCAAATCCGGCGGATTAGGCGAGGCGCTTCCCAAAGGCATTATCAGATTTTTTGAACAAGATAGCCGCAACAGCCTGCAGTTTATCGGAGAGAGCAATCTTCCGTCCTTGGCCGAAGGAGAAAAGACCGAGCTAAAAGTCGGACAAGCTTTTGATATCTATGCGGAAGGAAAAGTCAGCTCTTCAACCAAAATCGCACAAGACACGGTTGAGGCAAAAGTTGAAATAACGATTACGAATGCCAAAAATGAGAGCATAAGATTGGAATATGATCAAAATTTCGGCTGGGTAGACTGGAAAATTGTTGATGAAAAAACACCAAGCAGCCGTAAAGATGCTTCAACAGCCCTGTGGAATCTTGAGATTCCGGCACAGAGCAAATATGTCCTTGAATACACAGTTCGCCTAAGCAAAAAAGGATAAAAGCATGAAAAATCTCGGCAAGATTATCGCAACAGCGGCATTTTTCATCGGGCAAATTGGTGCTTCCGAAGCCGCTGTCGTGCCGTGGAGCTTGACCAATGCCCAACCTGCAAAAACTTTGGAAAAAAAAGACGCCCATGATTATTCGGCCTTTTATGCGGTTGACTTGAGTGAAGAACTTCCCAACCTTGATAAATTGAGAAAGATGTACGTCAAAAACACGATATACGATAAAAAGTATGAATTTTCGTGGAATATCGGTCACAAGTTTGATGAGGTTTTTAACGGGATAATCAAAACCTATGGTTCGAGTGATAAGCGCCTTAAGAAGCAAGGCGAAGACATGCTTTATGAGATGATAAAAAATGCACCGAAAGAAATTTATCCTTATATCGGACCTTATCTACATACTGTGCCGAATATGTCGGGCAAGATTCTTGAAATGCCGGGGATAAAGGAGACCAAAAACAAATTTCCCGAGCGGATATCCGAACATGTGAAAGGCATCAAAAACTTAGAGTTTTTATCGCCTTATATGTATTTTGTGCTAATGCCCGAGATTTGGCCGGATTATAAAGACACCAGAGAATATCCGAAAGAAAAACCGATATATGCCAAAGTCAAATATGATGAACAGTTTTGGAAAAAAATCAGAGCACAGGTCAAACCGGAGGACTATTATCCTGACCGAGAAAGAAAAGGCGAGGACATTAAAGACAAATTGCGCACTTTGAATCCCAGCTTGGAGGGAAGCCTAACCTCTGCCGATGTCAAAGCCTTTGGCCGCACCTTGAAACAGATTGATGAGTTTAGCAAGGTCCCCGGAAGAATGGCCTTGTTGTCAGAAGCCAGAATATTGTTGAACAGTCATGAAGAGGCAACAGGCAAGGGATTGCCGATAAATACGCTAAAAGATTTGGTCAATCCTTGCCAAAGGCTGGTGCAGCAGCTTCGCATTGCCGGACTAGAGGGCGAGTTTATGCAAATTGTCGGCAAGGAAGGCTTTTCGTCTGAGGAATGGGCATATACTTGCGACAGGACGGTAAAGGCTTATCGTCTGAGCTTGATAAATTGGTCAACCGTCGCCTCGATATTAAATTATAAGCAAAATGTTTATAAAGAAACGCTGCAATCCATGCCTTTGATGTTTCGCGGACCGCAGTTGGCGGTAATGCTGGCCGTGCCCGAAATGTATAAGGCCTCAAGAGAAGATGTTGTCGCGGTCAGAAAAAATCGCAAAATGTTGGCTGATGAGTTTAAAGCGATAGACTTTAATATTGCCGGTGCACCGGTAGAATTTTCAATGTAAATAAAAAAACTTATAAACGGAGCGAGGTTTTCCCCGCTCCATTCTTTTTTCACCACTCTCTCACCTCAAAATAAAAATAATCTTGCAAGCATAGCAAAATTATGCTATAATCGAGTCGTGAAGGCAAACTATGAGGAGAAGTATTATGTTTATCTCACGACAAAAGGCGGTTTTGACCGCGG
>CALXTE010000028.1 GCA_944391345.1 uncultured Alphaproteobacteria bacterium | reverse complement strand
TAACAAAAAAATTCCCCTTTGAAAATTTTTTTCAAAGGGGATTTCCTTTTTTCCTCCACTTTCTGGGGTACAGATCATAATTAAGGCTTTTATAAAGCACGGTGCAAACCTTCAAAAGCCCAATAACATTCAGATATCTCCTGCTGAACAAATACTTCACACCACAAAAGATGCGGCGATTGCCGAGGCTTGCCTGAGATTGTTGCCTAATGTAAAAGGGCTATTATTAGCGTTTATAACAAACAGCCGAATGGCCGATTTTTCCGGAAACTGGAATCAAAAAAATGTTGAAGAATGCATCAAAATTTTTCTGCAAAAAGGGGTTGATATAAATTATCAAGACAAGCAGGGGATGACAGCGCTGATGTATTTTTGTGAAAATAATTCACAAGATAACCTGCTAAAAGCTGGCACCTGTTTTTTAGGAAAGATGTTGCGACAGCCAAATCAAAAAAATGTGGCAGAGGTTATAAAAATATTAGTAAAAAACGGAGCAGATACAAAATTAAAAAATTCACATAACAAAACAGCTTTTGATTTATGCGCCGATAAAAAAGAACTATGCGAGGCGCTTTTACTCAAACAATAGAAATATTTTGTAGGAGACAAAGAAGATGTTTCAGAAAAAAATATTCCTTTGAATAAGAAAAAGGACGTCAAACAATGACGTCCTTTAGTTTTTTTGCGCTACCGTCGCACGGCTCGAGGCAGTCGCACAAAACGCTACCGTCGCACGGCTCGAGGCAGTCGTACTGTTGGTCGGGATGACTGGATTGACTTGTTCGCCAAGCTCACTGCACCGCTTCGTCGTCGCTTGGGCTTAAGCCCTTCACCGGCATACTTCCGTCTGCCTCTTCTCCTAGTCGAACCGCTCCCGCGCTGGTTCGTATCAATGCCTTCGGCATCTTTAAAACAAAAAACCGCCATAAACGGCGGAAAAGACTTTAGAAATAAGAAAAAGGACGCCGAACAATGACGTCCTTTAGTTCTTTGCGCTACCGTCGCACGGCTCGAGGCAGTCGTACTGTTGGTCGGGATGACTGGATTCGAACCAGCGACCACTTGCACCCCATGCAAATGCGCTACCAGGCTGCGCTACATCCCGAACAGCAATATCTATATAGAACGGCTCTCAGAAAAAAGCAAGACATTTTTTATAAAAAAACACTCCCGAAAATTTTTTCGGGAGCGTTGATAAGGAAAAACAAATTACATTTCAAAATCCGTTTTACCTTCATAAGCCAGATAATAAAGCTTTTTGATTTCTTCAATCAACGGATAACGCGGGTTAGAGCCGGTGCATTGATCATCAAAAGCCCAAACCGGAAGATATTCCATAGCTTTATCAAAATCTTCTTTTGATACGCCATAGTCTTTAATAGACATCGGAATATTGAGCACTTTCTTGAGCTTTTGCAAAGCATCAATCAAAGCATCAACTTTGGCATCATCATCTTTTCCTTTAAGTCCCAAGTTTTCGGCAAAAGCAGCATAAGCAGCCTTTGTGTTCGGGAACTTATATTGCGGGAAGGCGCATTGCTTAACCGGCTTGTCGGTTGCATTATAACGAATAACCTGACAAATCAACAAAGCATTTGCAATTCCGTGAGGAATATGGAAAGCCACGCCGATTTTGTGAGCCATAGAGTGGCAAACACCCAAGAAAGCATTTGCAAAAGCCATACCGGCAATCGTTGCGGCATGATGAACGCGCTCACGAGCATAAGGCTCAGCTTCGGTATAAGATTTTGGCAGATATTGCAAAATCAGCTGACCGGCTTGGATAGACAAACCGCGTGTAAATTCGGTAGCCATTGAAGATACATAAGACTCAAGAGCGTGTGTCATAACGTCAATGCCTGAAGCCGCACAAAGACCTCTCGGCATGGTCATAACAAGATTAGAGTCAACAATCGCCATATTCGGAGTTAAAGCATAATCGGCAATAGCATATTTAATGCCGGTTGAATCATCGGTAATGATTGAGAACGGTGTAACCTCCGAACCAGTACCCGAAGTTGTCGGAATGGCAACCATAATAGCTTTTTTACCAAGCTCCGGAAATTCGAAAATTCTCTTACGAATATCCATAAAGCGCATTGCAAGATCTTCAAACTTCAGTTCCGGATGCTCATACATCAACCACAAGATTTTAGCGGCATCCATCGGAGAACCACCGCCCATGGCGATAATAACATCAGGAGCAAAGGTATCAACCATGCGTTTTGCACGATTAACCGTTGTCAAATCCGGATCAGGATTTACGTCGCTGAAAATCTGATATTGCATACCGATTTCTTCCAAAACGTCGGTAACCTGCTTAGTAAAGCCCAAATCAAAAATTGATTTATCGGTAACGATAAAGGCGCGTTTTTTACCTTGAAGTTCACGCAAAGCCACCGGCAAAGAGCCTGGCTTGAAATAGATTTTGTTAGGTACTTTGAACCACAACATATTTTCTTCGCGTTTTGCCACAGATTTAATATTCATCAGATGTTTTACCCCCACATTTTCGCTGACAGAGTTTCCGCCCCAAGAGCCGCAGCCCAAAGTCAGAGAGGGTTCAAGACGGAAGTTATAAATATCGCCGATAGCACCTTGTGCAGACGGACAGTTAATCAAAATACGTCCGGTATGGAGTTCCAGGCCGAAATATTTGATACGTTCGTCATTATGCTGAGCGGTATAAAGAATGGAGGTATGACCGGCACCGCCAAAGGTAACCAGCTCTTTGGCTTTTGCGGTTGCTTCTTCAAAATTCTTGGCTTTATAGAGTGCCAAAACCGGAGAAAGCTTTTCAGCAGAGAAGGGTTCTTCTTTACCGACTTTTTGACATTCAGCAATTAATACTTTGGTGTCAGGATGAACTTTAAGACCGGCCATCTCGGCAATATGAGCAGCCTTCTGACCAACAATGGCTGAGTTAAGCTTGCCGTCAATCATAATAACTTTGGCGAGCTTTTCTTTTTCTTTGGCTGACAGAATATAAGCACCGCGTTTAATAAATTCAGCTTTAACAGCATCATACACATCTTTAACACAAACAACAGATTGCTCAGAGGCGCAAATCATACCGTTATCAAAAGTCTTTGACATCAAAATCGAGCTGACGGCGGTCTCGATATCAGCCGTTTCATCAATCACGGCCGGAGCATTACCGGCACCAACGCCAAGGGCAGGCTTTCCGGAAGAATAAGCAGACTTAACCATCCCCGGACCGCCGGTAGCAAGAATGAGGTCAACTTTCGGATGACTCATCAACATCTGAGTCATATTAATGGTCGGATTCTCAATCCAGCCGATAATATTTTCGGGCGCACCGGCTTTAACGGCTTCTTCAAGCATAAGACGAGCGGTCTCAACCGTGCATTTCTTTGCTCTCGGATGCGGAGAGAAGATAATTGCATTGCGGGTCTTTAAGGCAATTAAGGCCTTGAAAATAACGGTAGAAGTCGGATTCGTCGTCGGAACAACACCGGCAATAACCCCAAGCGGTTCGGCAATCTTAATGATACCGCCGGCGTCATCTTCCGAGATAATACCGCAGGTTTTAGTATGCTTAAATTTGTTATAGATATATTCGGAAGCAAAGTGGTTTTTAATCACCTTATCTTCCCAAACACCCATACCGGTTTCCTCAACCGCCATTTTAGCCAGCGGAATACGAAGAGAACTCATTTTAAGCGCAACGCGGCGGAAAATTTCATCAACTTTTTCTTGAGAAAAAGTGGCAAAGATTTTCTGAGCGGCACTAACTTTATCGACCAGTTCATCAATATGTTTCTGCTCGTCAATAACGGGAGCAGCGTCTTTCTTTTTATCGACCATAACTGTAAAAACTCCGTTTAAAAAAACTTTCCAATCGCTTTAAAGTATGACCGAAATTTATAAACAAACAATTAATATCGGTGAGTTTTTAATCAACTAATATTTCGATTTATATCAAACAATAAGCTTGCGAAGTTAATAAAAAGCTTTTATATTCTAACCGATAAAAACAGAGAAAAGGAAAGAGAAATGCTGTTATATTTGTGCCGCCACGGAGAAACAGATGGCAATGTGAATCAAATCGTGCAAGGGGCAGGGGTTGATATGCCCTTAAATGAAAAAGGACATGAACAAGCAAAAGAGTTGGGCAAAATTTTAGCAAGATTAAAACTGCCGAAAATTTATTGCAGCAAGATGACACGCGCGCGCCAAACGGCAGAAGATATAGCAAAGGAACAAACACAAAAAGTTAAGATTATTCGCTTAGACGGAGTCGAAGAAGTCCATTTCGGAGTAGCTGAGGGACATCATAATGATGAAGTGATAAAAAAATATGCCAAAGAGCTTGCCATAATTAATGATGTTGATAATCCAGCATTTATGGATACCCATATACCGGAAGGCGAGAGCATCAGAGACAGCCTGACCAGAGCCTATAAAGCTTTTGATAAGGTTAAGGCACAAGGCGATGATAAGGCAATTATCATCATGCACGGCGCAATCATGTATAATATATATTTTAATAAGTTCGGCCTGCAACGCAGCTTCAAAAATTGCGACTACTTCGTCCTTGAATGGTAGATTGAATATAAAAATATTAATTTATTATAGTGATATAGAAAAACGCCGATTTTTATCGGCGCCTGTAGAATCAGCCTAATCTTAGAACCGATACCCCATACCGGCATTGACAGAGTAGGCATCATTATCTTCAATAAACTTGTTAAACTCACCGTATATATTGAAGTTGCTGTTATAGTCATAATCCATACGAACTGAGACAATACCACGATTGCGTCCGGCATCATAACCGTTGAGGCGATAGTAAATATCAGCATCACGCATGCGAGCTTTTTGCGCTTTGAATGGATTGCCAAACTCATGATAGAAAGTTCCACCGGCACGGAATTTAAGCTTATGCGCTTCACCAAACTCAAAGAGCTTAGTCGCATAGAACCCAACACCGCCTTCAACTGAAATACTGTCAGAAGCCTCAACTTCCAAAGCGCCGCTCTCATCAATTTTATCTTGATGCATTCCCAAAACATTAAACTCAAGAGTAGGCTCAAATGCCATCCAGCCCAAGTCAATAACCTGACGCGCTTCATTGGTAATGCCGTAATAATAATTCTTGGTGTCGCCATCATAAGTTCCGGAATCAACGCGGCGTGTGTAGTCACCAAATCCCATACCGATTCTCGGGATAGACACAATCTTGAACGATTTGTTTGGAGAATAGGTGAGGGGGGCCAAAACCTGAACCATAATTTCATCACGGCTGGCTGAGTCATCATTATACTTGCTGCTATATTTTGTCAGCAAAGCACCAAGACCATAGCGGAAAGACTCATTTGCTTTCATATCGGCCATTGCATAAACCGATTGCGCCTCATCTTCATAATCATCAGAATAAGCATCGCCGTCCTGTTCGCGGGCACTCAAGTCAAATCCAACCATGGTACGAATATCTTTGTCTTCTTGATTATTAAAGACAGCAGCATTCAACTGGCGGTTTGCACTTCTGATAACATCGAGATTCTGTTTGGCAAAATTGTTGAATAAACCAAGACCAAACTCATCTTTAATATCACTGACCAGCTCTTCGCTTGTCATTGATGTCTTGAGAGAATTAAAGAATTGACCGTCTTTGCCGTTTTCATAAGCCTCATCAATTTTTGCATATAATGATGTATCTTGAACGCCGTTTACATTACCGACAGCTTCTGAGGTTGCACGTTTGGCTAATACTAAATCATAAATTTTATAATTATCGGCATCAGTACCGGTTGAGCTGCTTGCATCTGCGTGATTCAACGTAGATGATAAGCCTGCGTCAGCATCTGCAACAACAACGGTGCCGTCTTGAGAATTTAAAGAGTTTTCAACTTGCTGAGCATTTTTAATTTCTTGCTCATAGACATCTCTTATCTCTTCATCATTATTTTCTTCATAACTTGCGGCAAATAAAACAGGAGCAAGTGCACCGGCATAATTTTCGTCCGAAGTGGCAAGAACACCGTTAGCGCGGTATTCCATTTGATTGCTTTCCATTATATCATTGGTATCATACGCTAAAGAAAACATCCGAGAAGAAGAGGTAATTAGCCGTGAGTTCTGTGCAGCAACAACGGTAACCGGTGCTAAATCAGTTGACGGGAGTTGCGTTGTGCTATCTGGTTTATTGAACCCTTCATCAGTAATATTTTCAGTCTTAGGCCCCTCCAGACCATTCGTACCCCCAAGAGTGCCGGAATAGTAAATAGTCCCCTCGTTAACAATAGTAGAAACTTCATCATCAACTTGCATGGCAAGAGAAGCGCCGCCCAACAGATAAATACTGGCACCGGCAGAGTTAACCAAATTGCTGCCGCCGGTTGCATACATACCGATGGCACCACTTCCGCTTACATAAATTGTTCCGCTGTTTGTTGCTGTTGCCCCGTTTGAAGCCGACATACCGATGGCATTTGTTCCGCTAACAATAATCGTCCCGCTATTTTCAGCAGTTACATCTCCATCAGCAGCAACACCAACGGCATTATTACCAACAACAGCAATTGTTCCGTTTTGACCATTTGTAATTTCACCGCCGGATCCTGAAACTTTGATTCCGATAGCGCCACTGCCTTCTACTTGTACATTTTTTGTATTTTCGACGGAGCCGCCGCTTGTAGCATAGATACCGATAGCATTCGTGCCTTCAGCATAAACATAGCCGCTATTGGATATAGATGCACTACCGGTTTGTAATCCGACGACTTTGTCAGATGTCGTATTACTTTCAACATAAACATTTCCTGCATTAGTAATGTTGCCTGTTTCTGTATAAATACCGACAGCATCGCCACCGTTGCCGTTGACAGAAATATTACCTGTTAGCTGATTCACAACAGCACCCGAAGCAGACTGAATGCCAACAGTTGACGTTCCTGAAACATTTAATGTACCAGCATTTATAACTTCGCCAGAATTTGTATTAATACCAATAGCATCAGAGCCGGATACAACAACAGACGCTCCAGAATTATTATTAATAGAGCCGGAAATAGAATTAATCCCCGCACCGGAAGAAGAATAAACATTAATCGAACTGTTATTATTAATCTCGGCAGATTCTGCATTTATGCCATAAGACTTATCAACCGAAGCAGTTGCTGCTCCGACATTAATCTGCCCACCGGCAGCATTTGTAAAAGTACCTCCGCCAACAAACGCACCATTTGAGTTATTAGCAGTAATATTAAGCGTTCCGCTGTTTGTTGCTTCTGTATTTGAACCGGATGCAATATAAATTGCAGAAGAACCTTCACCTTCTAATGTAATGGTTGCCGTATTATCAACAGTGCTGTCGCCGGTGGCATAGATGGCGTTGAAACCGGTATTGTTGTTTTTTATATCGGCATAGTTATTAGCCGTAGCACCATCAACATACAAGGCCGAAGAGCCGGAAGTTTCAATAACAGCGCCTTTATTATTATTAATTGTGCCGCCGCTGGTTGCGTAAAGGGCATAAGCATCAGTGGCAGTGACGGTAATTGTTCCGCTATTGATAACAGTTCCGCTACCTTCAGCAAACATTCCGTATGCGCCACTGCCGGAAACCTTAATTTCACCATCAACATTATTTGTTATAGTGCTATCTCCCGCAGCGAGAACACCGGAAGATTCGTCACTTTTTACGGTAATGATTTTGTTATTAAATCCTTTTCCCTCACCGTTAATCTGTATACCGACAGACTCATCCGAACCTTCTGCCAAGGTAATTGTGCCGTTATTAACAACGCCTCTTTTACTTGTATCTGTACTACCGCTGCTATTTGCTTGCATACCAAAAGAGTTTGTTCCGTTAATTGTGATTGTGCCGTTAGTATCGTTGATAAGATCAGCAGCCCCACTAAACATACCGATAGATTCTGATGAATTCATGGTAATAGAACCGATATTTGTTCCGCTACCTGTTTCTGTTGATAATCCATAAGATGAAGAACCGGTAATTTCAATAGTACCTTCGTTAAAAGCAGTTGTTACGCCCAGCGCCTGCATACCATAGGATGTATCACCATTGATGGTAATCGTTGCGCCGGTCTTATTAGTTAAAGAAGCTGTTTCAGTCTCTGATGTTGCCGATGAATTTCCGTATAAGCCGACACCGCCATAATTTAGTTCAATACTATTGGCATTAACAATCGTACCACCATTAGCAAAATACATTCCGTAAGTATAAATATTATTAGCAGTGATTGTTCCGTGGTTAAAAGCTTCACCACTGTCAAAATACATGGCGTAAGCATAATTCTCAGAAGGCGCAAGCTGATTTTGAGCTTCAATTAAGATTGTACCGGTAGCGCTGTTTGTCAGGTTAGTAAATTTTCCGTCTGCGCCACGCATAGCATAGTTATAAACAGAGTTTTCGTCTGTATAAATTTCAATCGAGGAATTATTGGTTAAAGCAGCATTGTCGGCAGTCGCAATCATACCGGTACCATTGTCGCCGTTGATAATGATAGAATTATTATTGGTTGCGGCATTTCCGGAAGACAGACCGGTAGAAACGTCTCCCGCAATTTCAAGAGAGCCGTCATTAATAACTTTTCCAGTCGTTGACTGCAGACCAATACCTGTATCTGTAATGGAGATAGAAGCATTTTCATGATTAATGATATCACCTGATGCGCTTGACATAGCCATACCACCGGCTTCAAGCGAAATCGAGCCATAGTTGTCAACCGAACCGGAGCTTGAATACATACCGTTACCGCGTTTTTTGAATGTAATGGTTGCATCTTGATTATTCAAAATATTAGCCTGTTCGGCCCAAATTCCGAAAGAACCGGTGTCCGTATCAATGCCGCCGGACAAATCACCGGTAACATCCATTATAATATCCGCATTATTAATAACGGAGCCTGTCGTGGCATAAATACCATAAGACGTCTTATTTTGCGTCTGTTGAGAGTTGCTGAGAGATATAACGGCATTATTGGTGACTTCGCCGTTTTGAACACTGATACCATAACCTTCGTTAGCATTATTAATGGTAATCGCATTATTGCTGGTAACATTTCCTATCCCGCCTTGAATACCATAGGCAAGGGCAGAGGAAGCACCGGTGCTGCCGTTAATGCTGATGGCTGCATTGCTGGTGATATTGCCGTTTGCTGCCGACAGAGCATAAGCTTGATTGCTGTTATTGATAGATATTGTGGCGTTTTCATTATTTACAATATCACCTTTGCCGGTCACCTGAATACCATAAGTCGTGTCACTCAGAGCCGTGCTCGGACTTGAAAAAGTAATTGTGCCGGAGTTTGTAACATTTCCATTAGTTGAAGACAAACCATAGCCTTGATTAACGTTATTGATCGTAATATCTGCCGTGTTTTGAATAGCGCCGCTTTGAGCTTGAATACCATACGCCAGCTCAGTCTGAACATTTGTGTTCTGATTAATATTGATATTTGCATTATTTGTAATATTTCCTGAAACCGAAGAAATACCATAAGCATTGTTAGAACCGTCAATAAAAATAAGCGCTGTTCCGGCATTAGCAATATCACCTTTGCCTAAAACTTGTAAAGCATAAGCAGTTTCGCTCAGCGTACTTTCCGGATTAGAAATTTTAATAGCGCCGGAGTTCGTAAGATTGCCATTTGTCGATGAAAGTCCATAATTTTCATTGGCATTTTTAATATTAATGTTTGCCGTATTTTGGATAGAGCCGCTGCTTGCCTGAATGCCATAAGCCAAACTAGTCTGAGCATTTGAATTTTGGTTAATGTTTAACACCGCATTGTTTACAACATTTCTTGAGGCAGAAGAAATAGCATAAGCGCTATCCATACTGTCAATAGAAATTTGAGCAGTGTTTTGAATATTTCCTGTCTGAGAAACCAAGCCATAGGCGCTATCATAAACAACACCGGACGAACTACCGATAGTGACCTGACCGTTATTGTTAATGCCGCCGTTATTAACGCTTACTCCATAAGCAGTATTAATATCCGTTAAAGAAAGGGCTGCTGTATTTTGGACATTTGCGCTGGAGGTTTTAATGGCATAAGCAGTTACATCAGAGAAATTACCCGAATTCGTTATGGTAATATTTCCCTCATTATTAACTGCCCCGTTTTGAGCCGATATACCAATGTTGTTAGGAGCAGAAGTTGTTTCCGTATCTTCTGTTGCAGAACCATCTTCGCTGCCGGAGCTTTCAGAAGAATCAGTCCCAACTGCATCAATCACAATAGAGGCGGAAGAATTGTTATTGACCGTGCCTTTTCCGGTCAAAGAAACGGCGATTCCGCCTTCATTCAAAGCAATATCTCCTGAATTGGTAATCGTTCCGTTTTGCAAAAGCATACCCGTTCCGACTTGTGCCAAAGAGATTGTTCCGCTGTTGACAAGAGCATTTCCGTTCATGGAAGCCATACCGAAACCGTTTTCAGAATCAACCAAGATTTTTCCGCTGTTAATCAAAGACGGAGAAACATTATTAAATTCAGAATTTGTTCCTTCGCCGCGCACAGACAGCATGCCATAACCACCGGTACCACCGTTAACTTGGATGGTGTTGTTGTTAATTATGTTACCGCCATGAACAGACAACATACCGGCATGACTACCGTTAACCGTATTGCCTCCGTCATCTTCAACATTAATTTGAACAAGACCGCTGTTGGTTGCGGTTGTATTTCCGTCGGCTTTAATGCCGATAATGCCGCCGGAGCCTTGAAGCAGCTGCTCTGATGTAAGCCCATAGGCCCCGCTGTCACCGGAAAGCAACATATTTAACACGACGGACCCTTGGTTGTCCAAATAAATATTGCCGGCCCGAGAAAGATAAGATGTACCGTCCAAAAAGCTGTCTTCAAGCCAACTTCCCATACCGATAAGCGAGGTACTCATACTTGTGTTTAGAGCAGAGCCGTCGATTGTAACCGTGCCAATATTTTTAACATAGGTCTTTGAAGAAATAGGATTCTCTTGATTGATAAGTTGTCCACGCATACCGACCAAAGTACCGTTTGAGCTATTAGAAGAAATTGCCTGTCCATAAATCGTACCTTGGTTAAGCGCCGTAGAGCTTGTGTCCGCATACATTCCAACAATAGAATGATTTTCGGCAGACCCTCTGAAAAGCATATTAATCTGTCCGGGAAGCTGGTTTGTAACGGTAGAGTTAACACTTCCGATCATCGCCATTGTGCCGTTTTCTGCATCAATATTAATCTGAGAATAGTTATTGGCCGTGCTGCTGTCTAAAGCTGCCAGCGCCGTTGTGTTATTTTTCAGGGTAATTAAATAAGTTTTATTGTTAACATAGAGCGGATCATCTGAGGCATAACCGTTATTAACGGTAGAACCGTTCATGGCCTTCATGGCCGTTTGGATATATTCCGAATATTTCAGTGCACTTGAGTTGAAGTCAATAAGATCGGTCAGAGGTGTGGCAACCAGACCGCCGCTTCCGTCATCAACATTGACGGATGAATCATTAGATATAACCCAGCCGTTCTGATTAGTTCCGCCAAGGTTATAGTCCGGATAATAGCCGTTCACAATAACATTACCATTTTGAGCCAGTAAAAATATCGGAGAATAAGGTGTGCTCTCAAGTGTATCAGGAATTTTAGTTCCGACGATTTCAGCTAGATTATAGTCCGTTGTTTGATAATATTGCTGGGGATCATCGCCACCGCCACCGCCGCCAAGTCCAAAGATAACGGCAATTGTTGCACCGGCGAGAATAGCACCTAAGGTAATCCAAGATTCGGTAGAAAAGACAAATTCTTCATCTCCGACATAAGAATAAGCCTGACGAGAATTAGCCGTAGTCGGCACAACTCTTTTTGAAGACAAGAAAGATTCTCTGTTTTGAGCAATAATTCTTTGCATGCAAGGGTGGTTGGGGTTGGCGCCGGCCGCACGCAATGCATTATAAGCGGTATAGTTCCGTTGAATAATCGAGTGGCATAGAGCCGTATTACCGTTACGATCAAGAGAATCAATGTTTAACCCACGCTGAATTGCAGCACGCAGAGCATAAACATCTCCGCGCGAAGCAAGCGTATAAACCTGAGCATTAGACAAGGGTGGCAGAGTCGCTTTTGCAGGAAAAGCAAACAAAAGAAAAGAATATATTGTTACAAACGTAACAAAAATCCTAAATATTGAAGGTTTATTCTCCTGCATTATCAAGCCAACCCAGAAATAAAACACAAGATAAGCCCCGAACGCCCAAGGCACACCGAGCCAATTAGACTAATACCAAAAAGGATAAGTGCCGTCAACGGCGGCAAGAATTTTATACAACGTTTTTTCAAAAGAAAAAAATCAGCGGCTTACTCACCGCTGATATCTTCGATTCCTTTAAGTTCTTTTGTTTTTTTCCATTTGAGCTTTGCATAAAGCCGCATATCGGCCACTTGGTCTGTTTCATCAACAATTTCATTACCAAGAATAGTTTCAATAATATCTTCAAGCGTAATAATGCCGACCCAGTTCTCATATTCATCAATCACCAAAGCAATGTGATTGTGGTCCATCAGCATAAAAGACAAAACATCTTCAAGCTTTGCGTCAGGGCTAAAACTGCGCATAGGGCGGGCATACATATCAACCGTATCGGAATCATTTGCTTTATACGAGCTGGATTTGTGAATATAGCCAAGATAATTCTGCTCTTTTTTATCAATAATCGGAAATCTGGAAAACGGCGATGTCGCAATAAATTTATCAAATTCTTTAATTGTCATCCCCGGACGCACGACATGAACCACGGTTCTTGGGGTCATCACATCTTTAACATGAACTTCCTGCAGGTTAATGACATTGCAAATCACACGATATTTATTTTCGTTAAGCACACCTTCATTTTTTCCGATGCGTGCCAGTGCCTTAATCTCATCACGCACGTCGGTTTCTTCAACTTCGCCAAACAATCCCATAATCAGGTTGGAAACATAAATCAGCGGCTTCAGAATAAAGATCATAATATCAAGGGTGACACACATTGTCGGGATCAGGCTTTTCCAATATTTTGCGCCGATAGTCTTTGGCAAAATCTCAGAAAGCACCAAGATTGCAATTGTCATAATACCGGAAGCCAGCCCCAAATATTTTTGCCCATACATAGCTGCGACTTGCGCGCCGACACCGGCCGCACCGACGGTATGAGCAATGGTGTTAAGGGTAAGAATAGCGGCCAAAGGCGTATCAATATTTTGCTTAAGGGCAGAAACTTTTTTATACCACTTAGGGCTTTTTTCTTCAAGGCGCGCAATAAAACTTGGTGTGATAGATAAAAGGGCGGCCTCAAGAACAGAACATATAAAAGATATAGCAATCGCAGAAACTGCAAAAAAAATCAAAAGAAACATATTATAAAAAACATCCCAGTAATTAAAAACATCAAAGATTGTAGACTAAAATAAAATAAAAATAAAGTAAAAACAAATTAATTCACTGTTAAATAATGCGCAATAAAATACGAAAAACACAAAAAAGGAAGTTCACCATGTCTGATGACAAACTGATATATAAAATAAACTGGCATTATGGCATTGAAAAAATGTCAGGCAAAGAAGGAACTTATATCATAAGAAAACGCAACGGCTTGATCGCTGCCTTTATTGAAACTCAGGGGCAAAACATCACGGCGTTCACCCCGCACCAAAATCGCCGTTTACCTAAAAGAATCATCAATAAGGTCGCCAATCACATCATAAAAAACGGATACTATATTTCCAAGGATTCGGCGCGAGCCATGGGAATCAGCTCAATCAGAGCTTCTGATGGCAGCATAACTTACCTCAGTTCTTCGACATTAAGAAGAAAAGGCCTCGGTGCTTTTATTCATAAAGAAGCGATAGAGCATATCACCATACATAACCTATATAAGCAAAAAATTATCATCCCCGACGATTCGCATAACAAATCTTTTGACTTACAACACGCAAACCTTTCAACTTTGCAAATCGGCGAAAATGTTCATGCTGAAATTGATTTAAGAGACAATGCGGTTGTTGATGATGTTTTAATAAACGACAATTTTAACGGAAAGCTCTACCTGTCGCAGTCAAATCTCAAAAATCTGAAATTAAAGGAAAATTGCCACGCCGAGATTATTTATACCATGGGCTTAAACCGACTCAAGGTTGACATCGGCCAAAATTTCAGCGGCAGTGTCATGATGAAAAACACTTATCTGGATTATATGAGAATAGCGTCAAGATGCCTTGCGCAAATAAGACTGGAGCTGTGCATCTGCTATAACGAGATAAGCCTTGGAACAGAGAGCACGTCCGAGATACTATGTTCATCGGTTTTTGCCAAATATTTTGCGCTGGGAAGCAGTTTTTCCGGACATCTTGAAGGCCTGAGCCAAAGCGCCAAACAAGGTGTCAGAAACTTATATATAGGCCACAATTTTTCGGGGCACATAGATTTAAGCAACAGCAACACGATTGAACGCGTAGAAATAGGTGCTGACAGTGACGGAACAATAGATTTAATCGGTTGCAAATCGATTCGCTTGATAAGAATAGAAAAAAACTTCAGCGGCGAGCTTAATCTGACGGAATCAGATATCGTCTATGTTCGGGCAGAAGCACCATGTTTTGGTGAATTTAATTTTGCTGAGACCGAAAAACTGACACAAGTCATCTTGCCGGAAAAGAAAGAATACAAAATTTTAGGAATATCGCGAAAACCCATAAAAGCTCAAAGAATGAAAAACGGCATGGTCACTTATACCTTCAGACAGCTAAAGCTTCCGCGCGGCTATTTTATATCCACGGCGCCTTCTGGATTGCTTCAATACATCATCAAGCGATTGTTTCAATAAAATTCAAGAAAACAGTTGTCGTCAAAGCAAATCTGTGCTAAAATTAGTTTATGAACGGAATATAATTATGAACAGAGGGAGGAAGGCATGGTAGAAGTCAAATATCAAACGCTGGGAGAAGCCTTTATAGAAGACTTAACGCTTGCCAAAAAAAGCAAGAACACTTTGTTTGAGTTTTTAGTCAAAACAATACAAAGGGATAATCCCAAAAAAGAAATCGCCGATGTGATAAATGAGGTTACCGAAAGCGAAAGCCTCATAAACTACTATGACGTATTATCACGGCTCCAGATTGAAAGAAATTCAAAAACCATCAATAATATCAGAAAGCGCCTGAAAGGCATAAAGTCATTACAGCAAGGAAAAGACAGCGGCTATGCCAAAATCATGCAAAAGAAACTTAATGTTTTGTCTGCCATGACCATTGGGCTTAAAGAACATCTCTATATGATAATAAATTGCTATGTCCGAGAAATGTCTTACGGCGATGTAAAGGACTTCAAGGAAGAATTTTTACAATATGTCGGCAACAGACAGTATGCCGCCGGCAGTGGTTTATATGACACGGAAAAAGAAAAACGCCCTGCCAGCTATATGTAATGTCATAGAATAACAACGGTACTCTGACATTTTTGTCCGGAGTGCCGTTTTTTTTTTGAGGAGAAAAAATAAAACCATGTCAAAACTATTGGAAGAAATCACCGGTGACAAAGATTTTATTATAGATTTAATGTATTTTGGCACCCAAAACATGCTTCTTCAAGACATCTACGGCAAGGTTGGCCTTGGCAATAGATGTTTTGTCCGCCCCGAGTTAAAAGAAATACTTGAAAACCTCAGAAAAGAATTACAAAAACAAAACCTAAGATTAAAAATAAAAGACGGCTACCGTCCACCAAAAGCCCACGAATTAATGCTTAAGATAATTCCGATGGAGGGCTTTTTTGCCAGAAGTCCGGAACGATCACAACATTGCCACGGCAGTGCAATAGACGTCATTTTGTGTGACGAAATGGGAAAAGAGCTAAAATTTCCATGTAATGTCGATGGCTATGAGAAGCACTTTGCCCAAGAGATAAGAAACGGGGAGTGGGCCGCCTTTCGCCAACATTTGGAACGCGGCAAATATAGTTGGGAGTCGGCCCAAGAAAAAGAAGCAATAGCAAACAGAAACCTTCAACGGGCGATTCTCGAGTCGGTTGGGCTAAAAGCCTTAGAGCATGAATGGTGGCACTTTAATATGCCCGACAAGGAGCATTATGGCATGGTTGACTTCGACCCGACCGGTAAAAATATGTTTTATAGTAAAAACAATTCATAAGACGACATAAATTTGTCCAAAGAACCTTTTAAAGCGCCCGTGAGGCGCTTTAATTTTTACAAAATGTTACAAATTTATGACAAATAAAATAATATATTGACAAAATCTCCAAAATGAGTATAATGCAATAGACATTAGGTCAAAGGGAATGGAGGAAAACAAAAATGCAAAAGATTTTACCGATAATTTTGTCACTTGGAATGGCGTGTTCGTCTATTCATGCAAATGCGACAGAATTGTCAAATTTAACAGACTTAAATTTAAACACCCAGCTCAGCCTTAAAAGTCAGGCCGCAGCCGAGGGAACAGATGTAAGCTTGGTATGTTTCATTACCGATACCAGCAAATGCACGGGCTATGAGTTTGGCAGCAATAACAAAGAGCGTTGCTGTGCCGAAGGCTATTGCCAAGATGCCTGCGAATTTCCAAAAGTTGCAAAATCAACTTGCCCTTATGATTCAAACTATGTATCAGGCTGCCAATGCCCGAGCGATTATGTAAAATGCCTTCCGGGTGAAATTGGCGTAGGCCCGAGCTGCGATGGTAAATACAGAGAATGCCGTAGCGATGCTTGTTCTGGTTACAGATATGCACCGTCCAGCAGTGAATGCCCTTATGGCTATACGGTTGGTGAAACTCCTTACGGCAGTGCTTGCTATCATTGCAGAACCTGCAACAGATTACCGGATGAAACCAACTGTCCTTATGGCACAACCATTGCGTCTGATGGTTGCGGCGGCACCAGAACAGTTTGCGCCGCTTGCACTCCGAAACCGGATGTTGATCCGGCCAGCTGCCCTTATGGTGTAGAAAACGTAGATGATGGCTGCGGCAGCACCCACATGGTATGCAAAGGTTGCGCTATGGGCGGAGACGAAGGTTGTAAAGGTCAAAGTGAACCTTGCGCTCCGAACCAAAAACAAGAAATCTGCAAAGATTGCACCGGTATGAACAGATATATCTGCACCGACAAAGACGACACTTGCCCGTTCGGCAGCAAAAAAACTTGCGGTGAAAACGAAATCCAAATCGGATCAGCCGTAACCGAAGCCGGAAGCGCCTGCGCCGTATGCCGCCCGAAAACTTGTGAAGATGCCGGGTTAATGTCGACACAGCCGGAAGGTCAAGTTTGCTCAACCACAACTTATGCCGGACAAACCTGCTACCTCGATTGTCAGGCAGAGGCGGAAGAAGAGGAAGAAGTCGTTGAAGATATATGCCCGTTCGGCAGCAAGAAGACCTGCGGTGAAAACGAAATCCAAGTCGGAGCCGCCGTATCAACCGCCGGCAACCCCTGTGCCGTATGCCGCCCGAAAACCTGTGAAGACGCTGGATTAATGTCAACACAGCCGGCAGGCCAAGTTTGCTCAACCACAACTTATGCCGGACAAACTTGCTACCTCGATTGTCAATAATATAAATTAAAAAAGTTTTCCTCCTGAAAAAGGGCTTGACAGCAAGGTCGGGCTCTTTTTTTTCACCACTCTCCCATCTCAAAATAAAAATCATCTTGAAAGTAAACCGAATTTGTGTTATATTAGATTCGTGAAGGCAAACGAGATAGGAGAAGTATTATGTTTATCTCACGACAAAAGGCGGTTTTAACCGCGGCGCTATGTTTGGCGACAGGACTTTTGCCAAGCGGTGCCAAAGCTGATATTTCTTTTATCATAGATGAAACACACCTTGCCGA
>CALXTE010000027.1 GCA_944391345.1 uncultured Alphaproteobacteria bacterium | reverse complement strand
AACCCTTTCGCGCCTATGGTACTTTGTCTTAAGACACGGGAGAGTCGGTCGCTGCCAGATCTTCTAAACATCGCTTCCATTCCCCTTCTTATCGCATCACTTTATCAAAGCAGCATCATTAAATGCTGCTTTTTTCGTTTGTCAGAATACCAAAAAAACAGCCTTAACTAGAAAATAGTTAAGGGTGTTTGGGCTTAAAAGTTTTGATTATAAATCTCATTTGAGAACACATTATATTTATTTCATCATCTCCCGCTCAATCCATTCCATAATAACGGAGATGATATAGTCTTGTTCGGTGGGAGATAAAGAACGGCCGGCGGGGATTTTATGCCATTTGCTGATACAACCGCGGCAGCAGCAAGCCGTGGCATGTTGCGCCACAAAAACCGGATGCCCGCGCATCGGTGTTTGTTTGCCGTCATTAGGGATAACCGCCGGAGCAAGGCGTTTCTGTACAAAATCGCGGCAATGAGAGTGAATGGTCTCTATCCCTTTTTGCTGAATATAGGCTTTATCCTTTTCGCCGAGTTTGAATTTTGCACGAAAAGGCGAGGTTTTAAGCCGTTGAAAAAGATTGTCAAATTGTGGATTCATCCTTATTTCTCCGAGAAATGATTATAAAATAACTTTCCTTTGGCGTAAAGGCTTAAGTAAAAAAATTTTTTGCATTGACTGGACGAAAAATCTATGCTATTTTGTACAAAGAAATTAAATTATTTATAAACTATTATAAGGTTACGTGTATCGGCAAGTATTTTCGGGGCGACCTGATTAGAAGCTGCGTGGCAAATAACAAGATGGAAAGACATCCATTCGTACAAGTAAAGAAAGTGAACAACAAGTGGTATCACTTTGACCTGACGTTTAGAATTAATCTGAAAGCCATGCTAAGGCTAATAATTCTTCTAGCCATATTGGCCGCCTTTATTTTTGTCGGCTATTGGCTGGTGAAAGGTGCGATTGCGCTTGGCAGTTTAACATGGGACGGTATTTGCTGGCTGGGCGGACAATGGCTTTGGCTCCTCGGTGCTGCGCTTTTAGCCCTGTTGGTTTGGGCTTTAAGCAAAGTCAACTGGAAGAACGTCAAAGTTGGTGAGAATGTATGGAAATACATTCTTTGGACTTTGGCTCTTGTGGCCGCAATCATCTGCATCATCTTCTGTTTCAGAAGCTGTGACAAAGAGAACGAGGCTGAAAATCCCGACGTTGTAGTTATTGACAACTCAAAAGATTTTGAACGTCAGTTTGATGAGTCTTTTGACTATGTCGTAACAACCAGAGCTTATCTTGACGGTGTGCAAAATGCCGGTGACAAGATTAATCGCGCTCTTGTCGGTCTTAAATATGTTGACGGAAAGCCGGTTTCGCCTGATGATTTCTCCGGTAAGACCTACGATGAGGCTAAGAGAATCATTGCTAAGGACTGGCGGACACTGGTAGCTGAAAATCTGAAAGGCGTTGAGCTTTCTCGTCAGCAACTGGTAACCGTTACCTTGTTCGCGATGAGAAACGGAAAGTACGGATTTGAAAAGTCCGATTTCCTCAAAGCCCTGCAAGAAGGACGCATTGCCGATGCTGACAAGCTTATGGCTCTGCACAAGGCTTCCGGCGATAAGCGTGAACTCCGCACCGAGGCTCAGCAATACCTTTGGGTATTAAAAAACCTCTGGAGAGGAAACCTCAAAATGGAGGAGTTGGTCGATTTTCCAATGTTCTCATACAAGACAATCGGTCTTGAGAAAATGTATGAGAACCGCAACTATGAAGACGAGCTCCGCTGGGATGCTGAGCTTTATCATCAGTTGAAAAATCATCAGGGAAAGACGCCGCGTGAGGCTCTGAAACTGAACTAAAATTTAAAGCCGTTGCAAGTTTAGACTTGTGGCGGCTTTTTTGTGCCTAAATTTCAAGCTCAAGTGGCAGGTGGTCGCTGTACGTCAACCATTCTTTGCCATGAATTTTAAACTTTTTCAGATGAGTAAAAACATTTTCACCGCCAAAGATATAATCAATGTGAAACGGACGCTCCAGATTGCGGCGATAATAACTGGTTGGGATTTTTTCTTTGCCTTGGGGGCAGTTATAAAGCTTGTGGTATAAACTTTCCTGCTTAAGCGCAGACATTATTTCAAGAAAACGCTCATAATTATGTTCTTTTTTGAAGGCATTATTCCACTGCATATTAATGTTAAAATCACCGAGAGTGAGGCTGTTTTCATTAAAATCATTTCGATTCTCAGCAGCAAAATGGCACATTTGACCGATATAATCCCAATCATGATTTTCAGGAACAACGGAAGCCCAAACGCCATTGAGTAAAAAGCGCTCATGAGAAGACGATGATATATAAGCCGGCAAAATATAGCGGTAATCAGGATTAAAAAACGGAGCGATTTCAGCCTTTATGTCATGAAACGTAAAAATTCCCAGCCCTTTGAAATCGCGCGTCCCATGCCATAAAAAATCATTAACAGGAAGCAATATTCCGTGCTTTTCTAAAAATTCGGGACTTTCGCATTCCTGAATCACCCAAATATCGGCATTAAAAGGCAGAAGGGCATCAAATTTGCGGCGGAAGGCACCGTTACAGTTCCAAGATATGATTTTCATAAGCATCTCCTTTGTTATAATAACGCAGAGAAAAATAAAAAAAAAGCACTGAATGAAGTTCATTCAATGCTTTCGCTTGTTTAGTTGTTAAATTTGGGCGGCTTGCGCTGCCTTTTGACGACGAAGTTTGTGCCAATGCGTAGCAAAAATCGTCAGCTGATTCATAATACTTTGTGAAATTTTTAATTTCGACATCACACGAAGGATATCTGAAATTTTTTTACAAAACAATGATAGGGCTTCATCTTGCTTTGAGTCGTCATCGACTTCAAGACACAGCTCATCTAACGAAAGTTTAACATCACAAGCAAGGATAATAAACTTTGGTTGAATACCTGCCTGAATCATTTGAGAAACCGTACCATTTTCCCATTCCACGGAGAGTGGAAGATAATTGTTTGCTGCCATAATATGTAATTTAATAATTTCAAAGTAACAGCGTTATAACGCGTTTCAAAAATTTTGTCAAGATATTGTGAGATATAATAAAAAAGTTTAGCAAACAAAGCGCCTGCTAAACTTTTGTGTCAAAGGGCGGATAAGTTAAAGGCTATTGCACGTTTCCAAACGGGTTAATTGCCTTTTCATCCGGTTTTTTGCGTAAGTCAAAAAGATTGAGGAAGGTGGCTGAAACATAAATTGAAGAATATGTTCCAATAATCACACCCCAAACAATGACAAACGAAAAACTCTCAAGCGTATCGCCACCGAAAACAAACAGCGCCAAGGCCGCCAAAAGGGTTGTAAATCCGGTCAAAATCGTACGCGAGAAAATGTCGTTAATACTTTTGTTGAGCAATTCGACTTGCGGCATTTTTTTATACTTGCGCAGATTTTCGCGCACACGGTCATAGGTCACAACCGTATCGTTGACGGAATAACCGGCAAGGGTTAAGATTGCGGCAACGGTGGTCAAGCTGAAATCAAAATTAAACAGCGACAAAACCCCGAGTGTAGTCAAAACGTCGTGAATCAAACCGATCATGGCTCCAAGCGCAAATTGCCATTCAAAACGAACCCAAATATAGGCTGAAATTGCTAACACGGCAATAACAGAGGCAATCACACCGTCTAATTTCAGTTCGTCGCCGACTTGCGGCCCAACCAACTCAACGCGACGATATTCATAAGAAGAACCGAGCGTCTGTTTAATCAGGTTAATCGTGGCCATCTGCTGTTTTTCATCCATACCGTCGGCTTGCGCGCGGATCATAACTTCTTCACCGGTTTCGCCGATTGTTTGCAGATTTACGTCATGAATATCGACTTGTGATAAATCTTTGCGCATTTGATCAAGGTCAATCACGGAATCAGACTTTATTTCCATAAGAATACCGCCGGAAAAGTCAATACCGTAATTAAATCCTTTCAAGCTCATGCAGGCAATAGAGCCGATGCACAGCAAGATTGAGAAAGCCGCCGCAAGTTTAGCGGCCTTCATAAAATTAATATTTGTATCTTTGGTTACCCAACTAAAAAGTTTCATGTTTTTTATTCCTTATAATTAAATGGGCAATTTTTTCGGTTTAAACTTCATCATCCACCAAGAGATAATAAGGCGGGTGACCGTAACCGATGTAAACATAGATGTTGCGATACCAATCGCCAAGGTAACGGCAAAACCTCTGACCGGACCTGTACCGAAATAAAACAGCACGAAAGCGGCAACCAAGGTCGTAAGGTTTGAATCGACAATCGTTGCCCAAGCTTCGGTAAAGCCGGCTTCTGCGGCATCTTTGGTTGAGCGTCCGTTTTTAACTTCTTCGCGCATACGCTCAAAGATAAGAACGTTTGCATCAACCGCCATACCGATGGTCAAGATAATACCGGCAATACCCGGAAGAGTGAGGGTTGCGCCGATCAGGCTGAGCGCGCCGAGCATGAGCAAAAGGTTCATGCAGACGGTAACCGTGGTAAACAAACCAAACAACCCATAAGCCGCCAACATAAACAAAACAATCGCGATAAATCCGATGATAGAGGCAAACACACCGTCACGAATGGAATCTGCACCCAATCCGGCCCCGACAGTTCTTTCTTCCAAAACTTGGAGCTGAGCCGGCAATGCACCGGAGCGGAGCAATAAGGCCAAATCATTGGCTGATTTTGCGGTAAAGTTTCCTGTAATAACGCCGCTCCCACCCATAATCGCGCTTTGAATCGTCGGCGCAGAAATAACTTCGTTATCCAAAACGATGGCTAAGCGCTCACCGATATTATTTTTTGTAGCATCACCAAACTTTTTGGCACCAAGCGAGTCAAATTTAAAGCTAACGACCGGCATGCCGTCTTGGTAAGATACATTAGCGTCAACCAGATTTTCGCCGCCGACAACCGGCTTGCGATAAATAACATAGGTTTCTCCTTCCGAACCTTTAACCAGGCGAGAAGTGTTGCTGAGCATACCGCGGCGAGCATCCATGGCGGAAGAACGACTGTCAACCAAGTGGAATGACATTTTGGCGGTACGTCCCAAGATTTGTTTGACTTCCTCAGGGTTTTGCAAGCCTGGGAGTTGCAGAACGATTCGATCAGAGCCTTGGCTTTGGATAACCGGCTCGGTTGTGCCCATGCCATCGATTCTGCGGCGAACAATCTCAATCGACTGATCAACAATTTTGAGCTTGAGCTGATTGAGCGCCACGTCGGAATAATTAATCAGGAGAGAATTATCCTCAGCGTCTTTAACCTCAATGCCGTCATCAATCTTGCGGAAGAGGTTGGCGGCTTTTTCACGAGAGGTGGGGTTTTCGATTTTAACCATAACGCCTTCGGGGGTGACTTTGAGGTTCAGATAGCGGATTTTGTTTTCGCGCAAAATCTGACGAGCAGAATCTTCAACCGCGCCAAGACGTTCTTTAATAACATCATCAACCTCAACCTGCAGCAAAAGGCTTGAACCGCCTTGCAAGTCAAGCCCGAGGTTAAAGGGTTTCCACCAAGAGGGAAATTTTTCGGTATTTCTGAACATATTCGGCAATGCAAAGAAAATACCGATAAGGCATATTGCCAAAATCAATATGACTCTAGATTTAGAAAGTTTATACATAACAACACTAATCCTGAATTATTTTTTAGATTTTTTATTAGAATTTGCGGGTTTTGCCTCTTCGGGAGAAACAACATCACGCACGGTCATGCGGTTAATTTTGATTTGCGTATTAGGCGCAATCTCAACCACCAACTCATAATCGCCATTAGCGCTGATAACCTTAGCATAGATACCACCGCCGGTAATAACTTCATCGCCCGGCTTAATCGCGAGCAGCATCGCCTGATGAGCCTTAAATCTTTTCTGATTCGGACGAAAGATAAGAAAATAAAGGATTAAGATAAAGAGTACGATTTGGAACAGAAACGCCGCACCGGAGCCCTGAGGCGCCACGGCGGTAGATTGAGCCAAAGCATCAGAAATAAACATAGACTTCTCCTTATATATAAAATCATCTTGCGCTACTATACACCATAATTTAAGGATAACAACCATAAAAAAACAACCTTTTAACAAATTTTTTTATCTTATGGAATGTATAAAGCAAAAATCGGCACAAAAAAATTTTTTTCACCACCCTCCCATCTTTCTTAAAAATGCATGTTGCAAGTAAATAAAAATTATGCTATAATCGAGTCGTGAAGGCAAGCTATGAAAGGTAATATTATGTTGAATTCGCGACAATATGCGGTTTTAACCGCAGTGATTTCAGCGGTTGGAATAATACCGCTGAACGCAAAAGCTAATGTTTCTTTTCCAAAGTATGGAGAAGAGCTTATCGACACACTTCACACACACCTTACTTCTCCTTCTTTGAGTTTGCCTTCTTCTGATGAATTTCAAATCGCGGCAGTTTGCTTTATTAATGATACTTCAGCTTGTGCCGATAGTTTATTTAGCGGCAAAGAAAACGGCAGCGGTAATAATGTCCCGAGTTTTGACCTTAATCCCGACAAGCGTTGTTATAATGAGGGCTATACCGTGAGTGATTGCCCCGATGGGTATAAAGCCGGCGGCAAGAAATGCCCTTATGGAGCTTATTATTCGGAATGTGTAAAAGCTTGTCCGAGTAATTATGTGACTTGTGAAGAACCGCATGTCGGGGTTGGTGAGCCTTGCGACGGCAAATATGCATCTTGTACCTGCACGCCTTGCGGTGCCGGATATGATTATACCACAATCCCCGAAGGTTATGTCCAAGACGGCGAGAGCTGCCTCGATTGTGACGGACAAACAAAATATAAAGTCAAAATCAATTCCTGCGACGGTTTTCAAGACTGCGGCTCTATGGGCGGCGCAGCCGGTGCGGAAACTTGTCAGTCCGGCAATACAATCAAATATGATAACTGTAAAGCTTGTCCGAATTTAGGCACTTATACGAGTTGCCCGAGTGGTTCAGTCTGTGAATATGAAGATTGCTCAGGCTTGTGGTATGCCACCGGCTGTAAAAGTGGTTATACCGATTATTGCGACTATTGCGCAATGTAAGAAAACAAAGGAGAAAGAAGATGAAAAAAATACTCTATACAATAACAGCATTTGTTCTTTGTGGCGGCATTGTGCAAGCAAATGCGGCCTGTATCGCTACACCAAGCTGTACGGCAATGGGCTATACCAGCACAAGCTCTTGCGAAGGCGGATTAAAATGCCCGTTTGGAAGTTATTGGAATTGTGATTTGGCGAATAAGATAAATGAGGTTACGACCCAAATAACGGAATTAGAAAAGAAGATAAATCAACAGCAACAACAAGAGAGTTGTATTATAGGAAGTATATTGTATGACGATATGACATGTTCATTAACGGTCATTGCTGGAAAAACGCCAATAGGTATTGTTGTTTATTTAGGGCCGAGTGGATATCAGGCGCTAGCACTGGAATCGATAGGTAGCTATGAATGGGGTGGATATGGCACGGATATCTCAACGTTAACGAACTATACATCAGACTCAGCAGCATCTAAGGATTATGATAGTTGTGGGAATACGGCAAAAATAATCGCGGCAGGAGATAAGAGCAAGTATCCGGCAGCCTGGGCGGCACACGAGTATAGTACAGAGGGCACAAGCGCAGGGGATTGGTGCCTACCGGCAGCAGGAATATTTACCTCATATTATAACAATCAACCGCTAGTAAATATAGGATTGACGAATGCGGGTGGGACACAATTCACAACCAGCACCTGCGCTTGGTCGTCGTCCGAGTACGATTACAGCAGCGCGTGGAGCTCAAACTTTGGCTACGAGGGCGGTTTGGGCGTCGGCAATAAGGACAATAGCTACGAGGTCCGCCCCGTCCTCGCTTTTTAGGTTTTTGTTCTTCAAATAAAAAAGCGGCGCCTTAAAACGCCGCTTTTTGACTGCCTCCCTCTTGCTCTCTCTCTGATTTAGGCAGCAGAACCTTTTTTGAGCTTTTGCCGTCCAACAATGGCGCTGATATGATCAAACTCTTCAAATGAATGATAAGCATAATCAAAACTTTTTGCCGCGCAGTCATAAAAGACCTTGTTTGCCATCAGCTCGATTGCTTTATCAATCCGCTTAAACGCGGCATTATAATCGTTATCAAAATCGTTTTTGGTTTTTTGCCGAACAATATCACGATAAGCCGCAATAACTTTGGCTGTCTGATCAGCAGAATCAGCATAGCCCTTAGATTCAAAATCATTCATAATCTGGGCTGTTGTCTGATAAAAACATTTGTTGGTCAAAATGCTTCTTTGCTTTTTGTTGCTGCCGTCAATAATCATGATATTTCCCGCATAATTCCCTTATAAGAAGTCGTCTATCACAAAAAAATTAAAAGCGCAAGTACTTTTTTAATAATTTTTGTCTAAATCCGGAGTTAATCGCAGATTTCCGCCTCATAAGCATTAACGATTTGCGTATCTTCTTCTTTTTCGCTGCGCGTAATTTCGCAAATCAAAAGCTTGTCAGCCTCGGCCAGACTGTCAAAAATATCATCACCGATATCGTTTAAGACAATTTCGTCATTGTCATTGCGGTGCAACACGGCCGAATTGTCGTCCGGATAAAGGGTGATTTTCGGATTCTCAGGCGTGCCGTCTCTTTGATAAAGAAGGAGCAGCACCTCATCTTCATCATTGACAACAAAGTCAAAAACCTCAAAATCATGTTCGTTGCTCATCAAAAACTTCCTCCAAAATTCAACAATTGAGCATATCCTATCAAAAAAAGCTTTACAATCCGTTAGCAATAAGCAATAAATTATAAAAACAAAGACACCGCCATGAGAATATTAATAGACCGCTTTATTGAATTACTAAAATGGCCGGCCGCTGTTTTTATGTTGATATCATTGCCGGCGCTCATCAAATCGTTTCATGCCTTTCAGTTCATGACATGGAAAAACCTTGCTTTGGCGGTGGGGCTATGGATGTTTTTTTTATCAAAAAGCATGTCTGATGCCGGCGTAAAGGCCAATATTCAGATAATTGCCCACGAGTTTACGCACGCGTTTTTTGCTTTTTTAACATTTCATAAAGTCACGCATATCAGCATTGCCGGCGACAATTCCGGCGGTGAGATGTCGTTTAAGGGCAAAGGCAACTGGTTGATAATAATCGGGCCGTATTTCTTTCCGCTATTTTGTTTTTTCTGCATGATAGGAATATGGGTTTACACCTGGTTTGCCCCGATGAATATAATCTTAAACGGCATCTTGGGATATTTTTTAGGCTGGCATATAGATGCGGTAGCCTCACAAATTCATGAAAAACAAACTGACTTACCCAAGGTCGGATATCGCTTTTGCCTAATGTTTTTGCCAGGGGCAAATTTATGGATGTTAGGCTCGGTCATGGCCTTTAACAGCCGCGGCTGGGAGGGTGTGTTTATTTATCAGCGTTTTATAAATTATCTAAATGCCAAAAATTTTGATTTTGCCATAAATTTTATTTTTAGCTTATTTTAAGCCGCCGGATTTTTGGGCAGATAGATGGTAAAGGTTGTACCGCTGTAGTTATTTGATGTGACGGTAAGATTGCCGTGATGACGGATAATAATTTGTTTGGCGATAGATAAGCCGAGCCCCGTGCCTTTGATGTTTAAATCTTTGTGTTCCTGCATACGATAAAAACGCTCGGTTAAACGCGCTAAATTTTCCGGAGAAATTTTTGGCCCTTTGTTGTTTATAGAAATAGCCAAAGCCGGTCCTTCTGCCACCATAATGCTTTTAGACGGTGGAATGGCCTCAACATTTTTAACTTTTATTGAAACATTGCTTTTGCTCAGACCATATTTTATGGCATTATCCGTCAAGTTCTGAATAATTTGCTTAACCTGATGACCATCGGCCACGATTTTTCCAACATTATCATCAATTAAGGGAACAATAATAATATCACGCTCTTGAGCTTTAATATCAAGGGCTTGCTTGACTTCGGTAATAATTTTTCTGATATCGACGACTTCGGAGGGTTTTTCATCTTGAGAAAGCTCTATTTTTGAAAGAGAAAGCAGGTTTTCAATCAGGGCAGACATATATTCTGTTTGGTCCTGCATAATTTTCAAAAATTTTTCGCGCGCATCGGGGTCGTCTTTGGCCGAGGTTAATAGTGTTTCGATAAAGCCGGAGATAATGGCCAAAGGCGTGCGCAACTCATGGCTGGCATTGGCCACAAAGTCAGACTGCATTTTTTCGATTCTCAAAGACTTTGTCATATCATAGAGTGAGATAACGGCAACGGCGCGCCCTTTAGATTGCCATGGCAGCGCTTTTATATGGGCGTAAAGCTTTTGTTGTTTGGGCTTCTGGATATAAAAAATAAGGTTTTCGGATTCGCTTTCTTTTTTCAAAACCCGTGAGGCGGCCTCAATAAAGTTGTTTGAATCAAAAATATTTTCAACATTTTTATCGGTAATATTATTTCCGAGCAAGTTTCTTGACGAGAGGTTTGCACCCAGAATATTTCCCGAGCGGTCAACCATCATAATCGGATCGGGCAGGGTGTCCAAAACGGCGGCATCAGAAATACTTTGCGCCTCAAGGTCATCGGCTTTTTGGGTCCAAAACCGATGCATGGCATTAACCGCCTGCACAATCTCCTGTGTTTCTTTTTCCGAAAGATTCATGCTGCTGTCATTAATATCGCCGCCGCTGGCCAAAGAAGAAACATATCGCCGCAACTGCTGGAGCTCTAAGGTAACGGGTAAAAGCAAAACCAAATTAAACGACACGATTGCCGCATAAGAAAATACGGCCAACCACGGAGAGATAATATTAAACGCCCCCAAAAATCCGAGCACAAAAGCCGACGGAACGGAGAGGATCAACACGCGGTCGATAAAGCGATTGTTCTTTTCAATATTCAGCCAAGAGCGTTTAAATTTTAAGTGCATATTATTCCCACCGAGATTAAAAAAACTGGACTCATCTTTGAAATAGATTATTATAAAAGAAGTTTAAATTAGTTTAAGTTTTAGAAAAGAAATGACCGAAAAAACAAACGCGACCGTAACGCCGATGATGGCGCAATATTTAGAGATAAAAAATCAGCACAAGGATTACCTGTTGTTTTATCGCATGGGCGATTTTTATGAGATGTTTTTTGATGATGCCATAACAGCCTCAAAAGCGCTGGATATTGCCTTGACCAAAAGAGGCCATTTGGACGGGGCCGAGGTTCCGATGTGCGGTGTTCCGTTTCATGCTTATGAAAGTTATCTGGCCAGACTGATTAAGCAAGGCTACAAGGTTGCAATTTGTGAGCAAACCGAAGACCCTAAAGAAGCCAAGAAGCGCGGTGCAAAATCTGTTGTCAAAAGAGAGGTCATAAGACTGGTAACTGCCGGAACATTGACTGAAGACACGCTTCTCGATTCGAAAAAAAATAATTTTATGATAAGTTTCTGCCGACAAGGGGATGGCTTGGGCTTGTCATGGGTTGATGTTTCGACCGGAGATTTTTATACGCAGTATCTTTCACTAAAGACCAAACCGGAAGAACAAGTTGTCAGCTCGGTTTTGGCAAGGCTGTCACCGGTTGAAATCATTGTTTCGGACACCCAGCTGCAAAGCCCGAAATTATTTGAGGTTTTTAATGAGTACCGTGAAAAGCTAACCGTTTTGCCGCAGGCGCGCTTTAATCTGGAAAATGCCAAAAAACGCCTGCAAGATGCCTTTGAGGTAAACACGCTGGATTCGTTCGGCAGTTTTGAAAAAGCAGAGATTTCGGCCGCCGGTATTTTGGTCGACTATATTGAGAATACCCAAAAGGGCAAGCTCCCGCGCATTGAAAAGCCGATAAAGCTTTATGAAAATAATGTCATGGAGATAGACGGCGCCACCCGCCGGAGCTTAGAGTTGCTGGAGTCAGCCTCAGGTGATAAAGGCGCAAGCTTGTTGAGTGTCATGGACCGGACAATAACCGGTGCGGCCGGAAGATTACTGGCCTCACGCATAGCCTCACCGCTGTTAGATATTGCCGAGATAAACAACCGCTTGGATATTGTTACATACTTTGTTGAAAATGAGCGAACCCGCAGCGATTTCAGAGAGCTTCTGCGCGGTTGCCCCGATGTTGAAAGAGCCGTCAGCCGTTTGAGCTTAGGGCGCGGCGGTCCGAGGGATTTGGCAGCGATTCGCTTTGCCTTGGAAGTTGTGCCGAAGGTCAAAAATCTGCTGTTTAAAATGTGCTCTAATCCTCAGACCGAGATTATTGATAACTGCCCCGAGGCGGTAAAATCTTTGGCCAAAAAACTCGGTTATCATGACCGCTTGGTTGCTCATTTGGCTGAGGCTTTGGAAGAAGACTTGCCGCTATTGGCACGTGACGGCGGCTTTATCCGCAGCGGCTATCACGCCGGCTTGGATGAGGTCAGAAGTTTAAAAGAAGACAGCCACAAGCTGATTGTGTCGCTGCAAAATAAATATGCCGAAGCCACGGGAATTAGCAACCTCAAGATAAAATATAATAATGTGATTGGCTATTTTATTGAGGTTCAGAGCAAATACGCAACCGAAATGCTGGAGAATAAGGAGTTTATCCACCGCCAGTCGGTTTTGAATGCCGCCCGTTTTACCACGGTTGAGCTAACCGAATTAGAGAACAAGATTCGCGGCGCGGCAGATAAGGCCTTAGCTTTGGAGCAAGAACTATTTGCCTCACTGGTTGAAGAGGTCATGATTGAAGCCGAAGACATTTCCAGAACCTCAAAGGCTCTGGCCGAGCTGGACTTAGGTGCTGCTTTGGCTGATTTGGCGGTTGAGAAAAATTATTGCCGTCCGATTGTGGATGAGAGCTTGTGCTTTGAAATTGAGGACGGACGCCATCCGGTGGTTGAAGCCGCAATTGAAAAAGAACACGATTCGGCTTTTGTCGGCAATGATTGCAAATTAGGCGAAGATGAGTCGATGATATGGCTGATAACCGGACCGAATATGGCTGGTAAATCAACCTTTTTAAGGCAAAACGCCTTGATTGCGGTCATGGCGCAAATGGGCTCTTATGTGCCTTGCCGCTCAGCCAAAATCGGTGTGATAAACAAGCTGTTTTCACGCGTTGGTGCCTCTGATGATTTAGCCCGCGGTCGTTCGACTTTTATGGTTGAAATGGTTGAAACCGCCGGCATATTAAATCAGGCTGACGAACGCTCCTTTGTTATTTTGGACGAGATTGGCCGCGGCACCGCCACTTTTGACGGTTTGTCGATTGCTTGGGCGGTGGTTGAGCATTTGCACGAGGTTAACAAGTGCCGCGCTTTGTTTGCCACCCATTATCACGAATTGACCAGCCTTGTGAGCAAGCTGCCCAAGATGTCGCTCCATTGTATGAAGATTAAGGAATATAACGGTAATGTCGTGTTCTTGCACGAGGTGATTGAAGGCGCGGCGGACAGAAGCTATGGTATTCATGTTGCCAAGCTGGCTGGATTACCGCGAGTTGTCTTAAAGCGCGCGTCCGAAGTTTTGGATTATCTTGAAAAAGAGGGCAAAAGCAGCAGTATCAGAGAGTTGGTTGATGATTTGCCCTTGTTTGCGGTGGCCAAAGCCCAAGCCGCGGAAGAAGAAGCTCGTGTTGAGGCCAGCGAACGCTTGTCACCTTTAATTGAGTTGATTAACGGCATAAATCCTGATGATTTATCCCCAAGGGAAGCGCTGGATAAGCTTTATGAAATCAAGGCAAAGGCTAACAACATAAGATAATTCAACAAAAACAACAATCTACATAATGGTAAAATAATACCATTAAATAAAATATTGAAAAATAATGCAATTTTTATATTGACAACGCAAAATCTTTCAGTATATTAAGCAGTGAATTTAACCTTTAACAAAGAAGTGAGTTACAATGAACACATATGCAACAAAACCGAGCGACATTGAAAGAAAATGGTATGTCGTAGATGCAGAGGGTGTTGTCTTGGGACGTTTGGCAGCTAAAGTTGCCAGCCTTCTCCGCGGCAAGCACAAACCCTGCTTTGTTCCGAATTTGGACTGCGGCGACTATGTCGTTGTTATCAATGCCGACAAAGTAAAATTGACCGGTAAAAAATTGACCGATAAAAAATATTTCAAGCACACCGGCTGGATTGGCGGAATCAAAGAAACCACCGCTGGCAAGATTTTGAACAGCCGTTTTCCGGAAAGAGTTATCGAAAAGGCTGTTGAACGCATGATTTCTCGCAATCCGCTTGGCCGCAAACAAATGACCAAGTTGAGAGTATATGCCGGCTCAGAAAATCCGCATGCCGCTCAAAACCCGATTGTTTTGGACATGGCTGCTTTGAATAACAAGAATAAGAGGAGCGCATTATAATGGCTGAAAAGATTGAATCATTGAAGGATATTAAGGCAGCAACCAGCGCTGCTCCTGCAGAAGTAAAAGTCCGCAAATCCGTAAAAGACAAGCAAGGTCGTTCTTATGCAACCGGTAAAAGAAAAGACGCCGTTGCTCGCGTATGGATTAAGCCGGGAAAAGGCAATATCACCATTAACGATAAATCAATTGACGAATATTTTGCTCGTCCGGTTTTGAAGATGATTATTGCTCAACCGTTTGAAATCACCAACCGCGTAAACGAATTTGACGTTGTTTGCACAGTAAAAGGCGGCGGTTTGTCTGGCCAAGCCGGTGCAATCAAACACGGTATTTCAATTGCGTTGAATGAATATGAACCGGAATTGAGAACTGTCTTGAAAAAGGCTGGCTTCTTAACCCGTGATGACCGTGTTGTTGAACGTAAGAAATACGGTAAAGCTAAAGCTCGTCGTTCTTATCAATTCTCTAAACGTTAATTTAACAGAAGAGAAAATATTGTATTTTCAATGGGTTGTGAAAATTCACAACCCATTTTTCATATTCACATAATCTTCACATAAGTCTTGACTTTAGTAACTTACTAATTTACCTTTTTCACAAGTCATTCACAGTTTTGAGGAAAAATGAGCAACAATTTCTATACTGAAACTTACTCTTACAGAGAGGGAAGGATACTTATTTATAAGAGACCTAATTCCAAAAATTATCAATGTAGATTAAGGATAAAAGGGATTAAAGGTTATACAATCAAATCTTGTGATACAACAAATTTGGGAGAGGCTCTGAATTTTGCAGAAGATTTATATGATAGCCTAAGATACAAGAAATTAAATAATCTTCCTCTCAAAACCAAAACATTTAAGCAAATTTTTGAAGAATGGTTTAAGAAAGCTGATAAATCTGAGTATAGGCAATCTTTTTACCAAAGTAGGGCAAAATTATATTTCTTCAAATATTTTGGAGATTATAAAATTGAAGAAATTACTGAAAGTATAATTGAAGATTATTGGGATTGGAGAAAAAACTATTATAAAGACAATCCTGATGAAAAGAAGGGTAGAGCAGCAGAAAATCCATCTCCACAATCATTAAAAATGGAAAAAACAGCTATTCAAGAAGTTTTTGAATATGCTTATAGAAGAGGATATATTAGGGCTGTTCCAGCCATTAGATTTAAGCCAAGAGTTCAAACAGAAAATAGAGATACCTTTACCAAAAGTGAATATACACAACTTATTCTTGCTCTGCAAGATTGGTATGATGAATCTCCAAAATCAACAGATACCTACCAAAGAAAAATGATTTACAATTTGGTGGTTTTTCTTGCTAATTCAGGAATCAGACCTAATGAAGTTTATAAAATAAAATGGAAACATCTGGAAGTTTATGAACAAAAGGGAGTTAAAATATTATATGTAACAATTCCAGAAGAAACAAAAACAGGTGTGAGAATAGTAGTTTGTTTACCTGAGGCCTATTCTTGTTATCAAAGTATTAGAGATTTTTCAAAATATATAGGAGAAAATGACTATTTTTTTACTAATTTTGATGGAACTCAAATGAGAAATTGGAGCAAAACATATACAAATTTTCTAAAAAAAAGAAAATTTTATTTGAGTTCAGATAATAAACCAAGACCTCCATATTCATTAAGACACTATTATGCAACACAAAGATTGTTGGAGGGTGTGAGTGTCTATGACTTAGCAAAAAATATGGGGACATCAGTAAAACAAATAGAAAAACATTATGGACATATTTTGTCTACCCAGAAGACAGAAGAATTGGTTCAAGGAGCTAGAAAATCAGAGTATCAGTGGAATGAAGAGTATAGAGCAATATTTGGAGAGGATGCTCCTTTCTTTATTGGTATGAATACAAAAAGATACACCTTTTCCCCAAAAAAAGATTTTTCAGAACAAATAAAAGAGATGTACGAAGATATTGAAAGAAGAGTAAAGCCTTTTGAAACAGAAGAGGATATAAGGAAATATATGGATTTTATGCATAGATATCTTACTTCATCTGATAATAAAAAGAAGTAGATAATTAAAAAAATGCAAATATAGCATAATAATGTAAATTTTATAAGTTGAAAAATTTTTTCATTTTATTTTTGATTTTTGAAATATCTGTGTGGTATCTTAATATAAATAAATTTATTAGTATGAGGAAAGTCACACAGATAATTGTTGGTATTATTGTCTGTGAATACCAAAAATAGAACAGGCTTGCTATTTATTTTCCTCATACCCCACAGTATGGACTGAATGCCTAATGGCTACTTTCCATTGATTTTGCAGCAAAAAAATTAAAACAAAATAGCACCTAGAATAATCTAGGTGCTAAATCTAACCTTTTGCCAAATTATTAAAAAATTATATCAAAAAAAGGAATAATTATGACTAAAATATTTAAAAACAGAATTACTCAAGAATCACCATCAACTATTAGAAAATTAAAATCTTTGTTCATTAATATGAATAAAGATAAAAAACATAATGAAGATACACCATATGGATTATTTTCATTTACTTTATCTCCAAATAACAATATTGATGAAATAAAATTGGAAAAAGATTTTAAATCTATTTTATCACATTTTTATAAATGGAGATATGGAACAAAATGGAAATCTATTAAGAATATTCAATATAAATTTGAAGGAATTATTGAAAAACAAGCCTGTGGCATTAATCACATTCATTTAACAATTTATCAATTTAATGTTGAAGAATTATCTATTTTTGTAAGTTATATAACAAAAATGTTCAAAGAATTGTATTCAAAATCCTCTTTTAAAATTTCCAAAATTTATAATATAAAAGGTTGGGAAAACTATATTTCTCCTTTTAAAACCAATAAAGACAACTTTATATCCAAAATGAGAATAACTCCTCCTATCATTATTAATGATTTACTTTTTTCTCCATCAAAAAATGATAAATAATTATATCACTAATTAAGGATTTATGATGAATGAAGAATTAAAATTATTATATGAAATAGCAGATTGTTTAATAGCTGAAAAATTTATAAAAAGTTACAGAAATTTTAGCCTAAATTATCTAAATAAATGTCCTCCATATCTAAGTGTTCTGAAGTATTTACATAAAAAACCAAGTTTAAGAGCTTTATCATTTTTGTTGTATAAATTAAATGTTCAAAAAATTTATCCTGAAATTCAAACTCAATTGCACCTGTTAATTAAAAATAAGTTATGTCAAAAGGACTTGATATGAGAGATGATGTTAATTTTGACAACTTAATAAGTAAAATTGATTGTATATTAAATTCACCCAAACCAATCCCCAATCATATGAAAAGAGATAGAGAGTTGGCTCAAATGTTGGAAGGTTTGCAAGAAATTTCAGAATATGAGACACTCAATCAGTTTGAGGAGTTATTTGATAAAGAGCCATTTTTAATGCAATTTTTGACAGATTCTGATTTTACCAAACTTCTGAAAATGATTGATAGAACCTCTATGAAGTATGAGCATCTGGATGATTATACACCTCTACATATGATTGTAGCAAATCCCTGTATTGCAAATGTAGAGAAGACAGTTGTTATTGATAGAATGTTGGAAATGGGCTGTAATATCAACCAGACATCAGCAAAAGGTGAGACAGCTTTGTTTTTAGCTGTCAAAAGAAATAATAGAAAAATGATTGAATATTTGCTTAGAAAAGGGGCAAATCCAAATGTTTCTAATAATTTGGGAATAACTCCAATGATGGTGGCAACATTTAACTCACAGCTCTATAATATGGCAATATTGAAATATTTTAATGCTCAAATGGGGGCAACCTGTACTTCCTATAAATTTGATGTATTTGACATAGCAGAAATAACCAAAATCTCAAATACAATAGAGGTATTGAGGGATTTGAGGAGAAGTTAATACTAAATAAAAAAGCCAGAAATAAATCTGGCTTTTAGGTTAAATAATAAATTCTGTTACATATCTATGAAGAGTAGTCCAAGTACACCCCATTAATCTTGCAATTTCAGCTTTTGAGACTTTTTTATCTAATAATTCTTTAATTTTATTATGTTTTTTCTTCAATTTTTTATAAGAAAACCCATAAGGTCTACCTAAATGTTTCCCCTCATTTTTTAATCTTTTTAAGGATTCTTTTGTCCTCTGTGAAATTAATTGCCTTTCTATCTCACTGGCAAGGGAAAAGGCAAATGCTAATACTTTACTCTGAATATCAGCTCCTAAATGATAGTTTTCTTTAACAGTTATAATTTCACACTCTTTTTCAAGGCAAGTCTGTAAAATTCCCATAACTTCTAACATATTCCTGCCAAGCCTTGAGATTTCAGTTGTAATTACTATATCTCCTTTTTTGAGTTTATTTAATAATTTTCCCAATTTTCTTTGAGCTAAAGGTTTTCTTGATGAAATAATTTCCTCAACAAATTCATTTATGCATAAATTATTTTTCTCTGAGAAATTTTTAAGTTCAAACTTCTGATTTTCACAATTTTGCAAATCAGTGCTAACTCTTATATAACCATATATCATATCTAATCCTTTGTTATTACATTGATATTTATCAAAAAATAACTATACAAAGGTTATAAAAATAATAGCTAAACTAAATGTCCAT
>CALXTE010000026.1 GCA_944391345.1 uncultured Alphaproteobacteria bacterium | reverse complement strand
TGCTTAATCCTCCCGCTTGACTTACACCCCTCAGGGGATTTTCTTTTTTATTTCCACTTTTCAGGGTACAGATCATTATTTCAGGATTGGAAAGATTTAATGCTGCATTATGCAGAGCCGTACAGCCTTGATTATCGCACTCATCTATGTTCGCGCCATTATTGATGAGCTCACATAAAACCTCTTCAACAATATTATACGGCTTTTGTGAACGCCCAAGCATTATCATTGCCGTTTCTCCTGTCGCCGTGCGTTGTTTTACATCTGCTCCATTTTTTATGAGAAAACGAACAATCGATGCACCTGCATTCAGCCAGCAGACCTCCATTAATGCCGTTCGGCCACAGGTGCCGAACTCATTTATGTTTACGCCGTCTGACAGCAAATTTTCCATTGCTTTTGTATTTTTATGCATCGTACAGCAGCGAATAAAAGTTTCGATTTTGGGTTCAAACATATTTTCCTCCTCTATTTCAAAACCGGTTCATACAAGGCCGGACCTACTTCTTTTTGCAGGATATGAATTGCCTCAAGAGCATCTCTCATCGTGCGATAAGGCGTCGGCAAAATGGTGTCATTCATTTTAATATACCAATACATGTTTTTCTCCTTTTCTAAAATTATAAAGTTAACATAACTTTTTGCAGAACGGCAGTAATATCTCTAACCGAACTTTCATTTTGCAGCTGCGATAAATTAAAAATCGGCAATTCGGAATTTGTGTAATCTTGACGTTTGCAATATTTTTTTACCAACTGATGTGGCATTAAAGCGGCATAACGCACCGAATAATCTTCATGCAAAACTAAAATGGCTAAATAATCAAAAGCATGATTTTCAATATCGCGAATTGCACCGAACTGAATGGTTCCGCTCTCGCTTTTTCTGGTTTTGATTTGATATTTGAGCCCCTTAGAATCTGTTGCATCATATCCACAGTTAGAATTTGCTTCCAATTTCCAGCCCAAAGCCAGACGGAATAAATTTTCTCCCAAATCTCCGGTAATATTACTTGTTCTGACCAAATTGCGTTTTTTAAGTTCTTCATTTATAGATTTATTTATGTTTAATAAATCTTTTAGTTTTAAGGTTTCTATATCCATTTTTTTTCTCCTTTGTTTTTAACACTATTATATTTATCACAAATATTTTATATTGTCAATATATTTTCACATAATTACAATGTTTTTTAAATTTTCGTGTACATTCAAAAATTTACTTGACTTATTTTGTGATAAATATTATATATACATATGTATTTTATAAGGAGAACGCATGTATAACATTAAAGAAAATTGGTGTTACTTTGTGCTTAATGAAGGTATAATGCCTGCAAGTTTGGTGCGAAAGCTCAAAGAATCGCAAAAAAATAATGATGAATTGTGCCCCATTATCGCCGATATCTTAATTAATCGTGAAAACTGCAATCTTGATACTTTATATAATTTTCCTGAAAAAGCTGCTGTCCGTGCTGCTTTTAATACTGACATGGAATTGCTAAGATGGCTCGACTCCGTAACCGATTTGCTCTCCGTTATCAAAACATTTGCCAACAAAGACGCAACTTTTGCAAATATGGTCAATGAAGCTTGTGTCAGCTTTATTAAAATTTGTCCACTGGTTGCCGATGAAAGAAAAAATCTTTATATTGATGCACCTTCCGTGCCTGTCCCCATTATCAATTCAAGTTCTGACCCTAAACAAGCTTTTAAAAATTATTTGGAACGTTGCGGTTATAGTTTTAATACCATTAACAGTTATATCAGCAGCATCAATATGATTGGGAAACTTCCTTGTATCCAACGCAACTTATGGTCTATTATCGATGCTGATGAAATGAGCAGCCTTTTTCATAATTGGGACACTAACCCTAATCATCAATATGACGAATTTAAGCAAAAGGATTTTGATAATAAAAAAATTCCTTCAAATGCTTTGAAAAGATATATTGAATTTTTATTCAGCAATGATACTAACATAATTAATCTTTCTCCTAATTCTGCAAAAGGAAAAATCGGCGATTTGGTGCAAAATACTTTTAAAAATATTCTCCAAAGCGGAAAAATTTCCGAACACGAAATTAAACAACTTATGGATATGGATTATTGTAAACAAATTTTCAGAACCAGAGGAAATCAATTTCCTGTATTGGCTACAGAAGAAAGAGATAGAGCTAGATATTATAAAACTCCCGTCCAAATAAACGGCAAAACTTATTATATTTCTTCTCAGTGGTATGAAGAACAGCTCCCTTACCTAAAAAAATGGCTATCCTCTCACAAAACCATTGTCTAACAGGAATATTAGAATGAATGAGACACTATTCTCAGCAATTCTTTTATTAATTAATGGTAGTTGGACGCCCTAAAACAATATATTTTCAGGGAGTTGTTTCGTTCTCTATATACACGAGCAACAGTGCAACTGCTGCGTGTCACGCGACGGTAGCCTAAAAAAAGAGATAACGTTTTTTTACGTTATCTCTTTTTTTAATTCGTTATTTCTCGCGAAGCTGTTGTTCAAGTCGTCGGCATTTTTCTTCAAGTTCGCGGTTGCGTTCAAGCAATTTGTCAATGCCCCGAAGATATTTTGGAGCGCGTCTGCGCCTTTGAATTTCAGAGCAGCAGTCCTTATATCAGCGATATTTTCAATAATGGACTTGACCGTCATGTTTTGACAACCATCTATTATGAAGGACAGCTTCCCGCCGATATTGCCGACCAAGATGTTTCGTGGTAACAACAAAAAAAGGTTTGGAACTTTTTTTCCAAACCTTTTTTCATACATAATTACTTGTCTTTCATAAGTTCTTGCAAGCGCGTTAAAAACTCGCCATAACCAAACTCGGCAATCGTTTCTTCCAAAAGTTCTTGCCGATACCCACCAAAGATTATCTTCCTTGTGCTTTTTGGGAGAGGAATAGTTTTTCTTACATATTTGCAAAGTCTAATCTTTGCTTCTTGCGGAATGTCATCAATGCCCTTAATCTGACATTCGTAGACTTCCTTCTTCCTCTTTTGGCGAATGTAGAATTTTAAGTCCGTTCCTTCAATGTTACCTTCCGAAACAAAATAGGTTCCACTCATACTGCGCGCTATTGTTCCGCTATCAAACAGTAGAATCAATTCGTCACTCAGCGGGACTTGCTTCATCGTTAGCCGATCTTTTATCAACGCCAAGGTGCTAACCGTTCGAACATTGTCATTGATAACCAATGCTAAATCTTTCTCTGGATATGTTTCCAACAACTTTTGATAAGCGATTTTATACTCCTTGCATGAACATTTTCCTCGCTCCAATAGCTCTCCGCAAAACGGACATTCCGGCTCAACACCTTCAAGGCTGATACCGTCAAACTGGGTTAAGAAAGATGCTGTTCCCTGTTGTTCTCGACTTAAATCAATAACAGGCTTGCGCTCTAAACAAACTTTTACTTTCATAATTGTACTTTTTATAATTGTTATACATCATAATATTTTTATCAATTTGCATTTTATCTTATATTTTCTTATTTTCAAGCTTTTTTCCGAATCTGATTCTTGTTGATTTTTCTCATCTTACGGCGATGTTACGAGGAAATTTGCCCGATTTTATCACTTTTTTTCCACATTTATGCACTATTCGTGGATTTTATTGATTTTAGGTTTGACATTTTGTTTCAAAATAATGAAAATCTTAAGTGTAGGGTAAACCTTATCGTTAATTTTACTAGGAGAATTCTTATGAATAAAACTGAATATGTTGATGCTGTTGCCGAAGCTGCCGGCATTACCAAAGCTGAAGCTGCTAAAGTTGTTGCTGCCAGCCTCGAAGTTATTACCAAAGCTTTGAAGAAAGGTAACAGCGTTCAGCTTACCGGTTTTGGTACTTTTGAAGTTAGCAAACGCGCTGCTCGTACCGGTCGTAACCCGGCTACCGGCAAAGAAATCAAAATCGCTGCTTCTAAAGCTCCGAAATTCAAAGCTGGTAAAGCTCTTAAAGACGCTGTTAAATAAGCTTCTTTTTCAGTCTATTTCAAGCCCCGCAGAAAATTTTCCGCGGGGTTTTTTTATTGCAAATTCCAAAGCGTGGCGTATTTACCCTGATTTTTCAGCAATTCATCGGGCGAGCCTTCTTCAATTATCTCGCCTTTTTCCATAACGATTATTCTATCCATATTGCGCAAGGTCGACAAGCGGTGCGCCACGGCGATCACCGTCTTCTTTTTAATTAGCTTTTCTAAGCTTTTTTGAATATAAAATTCGGACTCACTATCTAAGGCCGAGGTCGCCTCATCCAGCAATAATATCGGCGCATTTTTCAAAATTGCTCGGGCGATGCCAATTCTTTGCCGTTGGCCGCCCGAAAGTTTGACGCCTTTATCGCCGACTTTGGTTTCATAGCCTTTAGGAAAGTCCTCAATAAACTTATCGGCATAAGCCTTTTGCGCGGCGGTCTTTATCTCTTTTTTGGGGGCTTTGATATCTCCGTAGTGAATATTTTCGCCGATGCTCCGGTGGAACAAAGAGGTGTCTTGCGGAATGAAGGCAATTGCCTGATGAAGGCTTTCTTCCTTAACTGCGCTGATATCTTGATTATCAATAAAAATCGTTCCTTTCGGCGGTTCAATAAAGCGTTGCAACAAGTGGAGCAAGGTGGTTTTGCCGCCGCCGGACATGCCGACAATGCCAATCTTTTCCCCTGCCCTAATCTTTAGGCTGACATCCTTAATCGCGGTTTGTCCGTCGCGGTAGGCATAATGCAAATTTTTTATCTCAATCTCGCCTTTGTTGATTTTCAGCTTTTGTTCTCTAACCTTCTTATCCGGTTCGACATCCAAGAGATTAAGCGCCGATTTGACTTTATAATACTGCGAACGAACAAACTGGATAACATCCATCATCATTCCCAAATTATTGGCCAGTGAGGTTACGGAGGTTAAAATATATACCACATCACCGACCGTGATAATTTGCTTAACCCACAAGGTTATTGCATAAATAATCACGCTCATGGTGAACAGTATGGAAAAAGTCTCATGCACCGCTTGATTTTTATATCTTAAACCACGGTTTTTTCTCATGGATTTGATAACCGTATCCAGATTTTTGCTTAGCTTGTCCTCTTCTCTTTTAAGGCTACCGAAAATCTTTAACAGAAAATGATTTTGTATCATATTGACGATTTTGCCGTTGGTCTTATGAACAAAAATCTCTTGCTGAGCTGAGGCGCGTTTGACATTGCCGGAAATTTTATAAAAGCAAAAAGTCAGTGCAAAAAACGCCGCGACGCAATACAGCCCCAAGCCGGTGTTTATCTTAAAAATAAAGCCTATGACCACCAACCACATACAAATCGGGATATAGCCATTAAACAAGATTGTTCCTATCACGGACTGAGCGCCCAAACAGCGGCGGACAGTTTCTATTCTGCCCCACACCGAACCGGCGGCATTGCGGCTCCAAAAACGGCTGTCGCGCGGAAGAGTTTTATCAAACAAATCCTGCCGGATGTCTATCCCCAGAGGAATCAATAATTTTTTCTGTAAGAACATCATGTTGAAAAAGTCCAAGGCTCTTGCAGCAATCGTAAGAATTAGAACGAATATGGAAATCTTTTTTATCTCTTGCCAAACTTCCGAACGGTTGGCGGTATCAGTCACCAGCGTTACAGCTTGCGCTAAATACCATGAAATTAACTGTGGCAAAAACGCTGCAATCGGCAACACTAATAACAAAACCGCCACATATTTCCAGCGGCCGTGATAGTGCTTTTTGGCATAAGTCCAGACAATATTGGCTTTATTATCCTTCATTTTTGCCTCCTTTTTGCTTTTGCAATTTCCAATATTTATAGAACTTGCCTTTCTTGGCTATCAGCTCTTTCAATGTTCCGTCTTCGACGATTTTGCCCTTTTCTATCACAATTATCCTATCCATATTTTTCAAAGTCGACAGTCTGTGGGCAACGACCAAAACGGTTTTATCCTGAATAACATTTTCAATCGCTTTTTGAATGTAAAACTCCGACTCACTATCCAGCGCCGAAGTGGCCTCGTCTAACAGCAATATCGGCGAATCTTTCAAAATCGCCCTTGCAATCGACAGGCGCTGCATTTGTCCGCCCGAAAGCTGATTCTGCGCGTTCAAAATCGTTTTATAGCCGTTCGGCAGCTCATGAATAAACTCATCGGCAAAAGCGTCTTTGGCGGCCTGTTCAATCTCTTCCATTTTGGCATTTGGTCTGCCATAGGCGATGTTTTCACCAATCGTTCTCTCCAACATCTGGTTGCTTTGGGGAATATAGCTTATGGCTTTATGCAGGCTCTCTTGCGTCACATCTTTGATATTCTGCTCATCAATTTTTATCTCACCTTCATTCACATCATAAAAGCGTTGCAGCAGCTTTATCAAGGTCGACTTGCCGCCGCCGGACATACCGACAATACCGATTTTTTGCCCTGAGGGAATCTCTAAGTTAAAATTCTTAAACACAGGCTTGCCGTCTTTATAAGCAAAATTTACATTTTTTAATTCTATTTTTCCGGCCGTAACTTTCAGCTTCGTAGCATCCTCTTTATCTGTTAAATCATGCGGCGTGGCAAAAGGAACTAAGTTTGTCCTTATCTCTGAAACATAACCGCTAAATATCACCCAGCGGTGCAGAGCAAAAGATACGCTCCGGCCGATACTATTGACCAGCATCAGAATCAAAACAACCTCACCTCCGGTTGCTTTACCCTCTCTCCACAAATAAACGCCATAAAGCCAAAATATCAGCGTGAAGATATCAAAATAAAGTTTTTCACCCTCGCTCATGCCGCTTTCAACTCTGACAGAGCGCGCTATCACCTTGCCTTCTTCTTCCATCATACGCTTGGCACGGCGGCTCTCATAATCATAACGCCCGAAGATCTTTACAAAAAAGTTATTCTGCATCGCGTCAATCAAGTTTCCCGAAATTTTGCTCCGCATTTTGACCATCTCAGCACGATATTTTTTCAAGTATTCCGACGGATAACGCAAAACAAAAACCGAAAACAAAATCGCACCCAACAGCACCAGACCATAAGTCACATTAACCTGAAATAACATTATCAAGGCAATCCCGACACTGCTTATGCCTACCAAGAAATAAAGCATTCCGCTGTAAAAATAGCTTGTATCCATTATTTCTCGCTGATTATTGGCCAAGGCTCCGGCCTGATTGTCGGCAAAATATTCTATTGAATGATGATTCAAATAATCAAACGTATCTAATCCGAGTTGCTTATAAACCTTTGGGCAAAAATAAATGTCCGACGCCGTCATGCCGCCTAAGTCTAATGCCATGGCAGCGATACCGGAAAGAACTATCATCACAATATAATAAAAAATGCTGTCTTTAATTGCGTCATATTGAGCCCCATCCGAAAACAAGTCTACCAATTTTGAAAAATAAAAAGGAACAAGTTTTTCTGCCAATGCACTGCCGATATACATCAAGGCAATTAATAAAAATAATTTCAAATTCTTCTTGGCATATTCATACAACAGAAGAAACGGGCTGGATGGAAAAGGTTTCATATTCTGCTTAGCCTTTTATTTTGTTATTTTTCCGCCATAATATCATATTTTTTATCTGCTTGCAATTTTTAATTTTAAGAAAAATTTTAGTAATCTATTTTATTATATTAATAGTTTTATTTATATTTGAGGAATAAATGTCTGATTTTACGATTACCGAGCTGTTACTTTTTCAACTTTTTCTGATTTTTCTTAATGCCTTATTTGCCTGTGCCGAAATCGCCGTTATCTCAATTAATGATAACAAGCTTAAAAGAATGGCCGAAGGCGGCAATAAAAAAGCCGCTAGGCTTTACTCTCTCACCCAGCAACCGGCAAAGTTTTTGGCCACCATTCAAGTCGGTATTACGCTTGCCGGATTTTTGGGCAGTGCCTTTGCGGCCGATAACTTCTCGGATAAAATCGTAGACTGGCTGATTTCTCTCGGCGTTACACTCTCCCCGAAAAAGCTTGATGTGTTATCGGTTATCGGTATTACTCTTGTTCTCTCCTATGCCACACTTATTCTCGGTGAGCTTGTGCCTAAACGTATTGCCATGCGTTATGCCGAAAAAATCGGGCTTTCCATGTCGGCTCTGATTTATGTGATTGCCAAGTTGTTTGCGCCGCTCGTTTGGTTTTTGACCTTTTCAACCAATACCGTTTTGCGCCTTATCGGTATGAATCCCGAAGAAAAAGACGACAAAGTTACCGAAGAGGAAATTCGTATTATGATTGATGTCGGAACCGAGGAAGGGACTATCGCTCATGATGAAAAAATCCTTATCAATAATGTGTTTGAATTTGATGAAAAAACAGCGGAAGATGTGATGACTCATCGCACCAAAGTGGCGTTTTTAGACCTTAACGACACGCCGGCGCATTGGGAAAAAATTATGATTAAAACACGTTATTCCGTTTATCCGGTGTATCAAGACAATCCGGATAATGTTATCGGCACCCTGCGCCTTAAAGACTATTTTAAATACAAGTCCGACCCGAAAAACCTTATTAAAAAAGCCGTAAAACCCATTCAATTTGTGCCGGCAACCATGTATATCGACAATCTGTTCAAAACCATGCAAAAAAGCCGCAATCATTTTGCCGCCGTGGTTGATGAATATGGCAGCTTGGAAGGAATTGTTACCATGAACGACTTGCTTGAAGAAATTGTCGGTGAGCTGGAAGACGATGCGGCGCAATTGCCTTCATCCCCGCTTATAAAAAAAGCAAAAGGACAAAGCTGGAAAATTAAAGGTGAAGCGGACATTGAAGATGTCGAGAAGGCGCTTGGTGTCTCTTTTGACGGTGACAGCTTTGACACCTTTGGCGGCTTTATTCTGTCGCAGCTCGGCTATATTCCCAGTGAAAAAGACAATGCCTCGCTGAGCTATAAAAATCTTTCGATTAAAGTTACCAAAGTTAAAAAACGCAAGATTGAGGAAGCCGTCGTTTCTGTTCGCGCTTAGCTTTTTTATTGTCTGGTTATGGTGACGATAAAGGTATCATCAACGCAATCATAATTTGCGCGGCAATGGTGCAGTTCTGCAATTTTTTCAATAATCGACAGGCCTAGTCCGCTGCCGCTGACTTGTTGTCCGGCCGGACGGAAAAATCTCTCACCTAATCTGTTCAAATGTTTTTTATCCAGACTAACGCCATTGTTTGATACTTTTAGTTCATTTGGTGTCAGTTCAATTTTTATGATAGACCCTTTGGCGCTGTAACGAATGGCGTTATCCAGCAAATTGCGCATCAGCAAAGACCACAACATGCTCTTGCCCTGGGGAATAAGTCCCTGCCCTGATAAAGATGTTTCAATGGAAATATTTTTACCCTTGGCTGTTTCTCTTTGTTCATCAACAGATGTTTCGATTATCTTTTTCCAATCCAAAATCTCTTTTTCTTCATCGCTTTGAAAACCATTTGACTCCAATCTTGATAAAGCCAAAAGCTGTTCAACCAAGCGAGAAGCGCGCTCTATTCCCTGCCCGACATTATGCAGAGCTTTGGCATGGGCTTCTTTGTCATCATAAGCTAACTCGGCTACTTCCAACTGGACTTTAAGCGCGGTCAGCGGGCTTCTTAATTCATGAGCCGAATCTGCGATAAAGCTTCTCTCTCGTTTTAGCATTTCATCAATGCGGGCAAATAAGTTATTAATCGCATCCATTAACGGCGTGATTTCTTGCGGAACATCTTTGCCTTCCAAAGGAGAAAAATCGTTCGGGCTTCTGTTAGCCAAATTATGAGCAATTTTTTTCAAAGGGCTTAATTCGCGGCTGACTAAAATAATAATCGCGCCGAGCATGATTATTAACCCCACCAGCCACGGCACAACCGCCTCTTCTACCAGCTCGATTGCCGCTTTTTTGCGATATTTCAACTCTTGTCCGACTGCAATGGTAAAGTCTCCGTCAATGCTCTTCACCCAGATTATGCGCCATAATTTTCCTTTTGAACCGGCCGGTTGATTTTTGAAGCCGGAACCACGTGCAGCATAGTCAAATGATTTGCCGTCTTCGTCGTCATTAAAAATCATTTCGCCGTCTTTGTTAAATACGGCAAAGCCCAACGATTCATCTTCGTCATCGCCATCATCATCAAGATCTTTAATAATATGATTTACGCGGCTTTGGGTTCCAGGGGTGATATTCGTCCAATCGGCCGTTGATAATTGCCGCGCTAATAATAACTGATAGGTGTCAAAAAACTCATCCACATATTCTCGACTTTCATACCATGACAAAATCGTCGAGCCGCCCCAGATGCCACTTGCCACGAGGAAAAAAGATATAATTAAGCGAAGCTTTAGGCTGAGTTTTTTCATTAATCTTCCAATATATATCCGACTTTATTTATGGTTTTAACAATGTCTTTCCCAAGCTTTTTCCTTAGGTGATGGACATGAACCTCAACAGCATTGCTTTGAACGTCTTCATCCCAGGAATAAAGCTTGTTTTCCAAAGTTTCTTTGGTCATAACCTTATTTTTGTTCATCAACAAAACTTCTAAAAGCATTAGCTCTTTGGGCGCTAAGACGACTGGCTTGCCATTATTCTCTATGGCTTTTGTTTCCGGATTATAGGTAATATTCTTAAAGCTAATAACCGGTTCAAGCCTATCGTTGCGGCGGCGAATCAAAGCCTTTAATCTTGCAGCAACCTCTGCTAAGGCAAAAGGCTTGGCCAAATAGTCATCGGCACCACTGTCCAGCCCGATAACTCTTTGGTCAACATCGCCCTGAGCCGTTAAAATCAGCACCGGCTCTTTTCTCTTTTTTTGGCGCCACTCTTTTAAGATGCTCAGGCCGTTTCTGTCCGGCAACCCCAAATCGAGAACAACCGCATCATAGGGAGCTTGGAAAAGTGCCTCATAGCCCTCGTCACCGGTCTTAAACCAGTCGACCGTAAAGCTAAGCCTGTTTAAGCCCTCATTCAATCCGTCGCCTATCAGGCGGTCGTCCTCAATCAGAAGTATGCGCATTTTGTTTACCTTATTTCTTAGCTATGCTGTCAACATCAATTTCATAAGAAGTGAAACCTTTGTCGACCTCACCGCGGATTTCAACGGTATCTTTTTCACTAACGTTTAAGCCGTTCCAATCCTCGTTGTCGATTTCAATCGTAACGGTTTCAGTGCCGTCTGAAAACAGATATTTTTCGCCACCGAGACTCTTGGTGATTTTACCGACCAAAACAACAGGAGAATCATCTCTCAATTCTTTTGCCTCGGCAACAGTCATGGCTGCAGCTGACGGGCCGGTATATCCACCCATCTGAGCTTGTGGGCCATGGAAGCCGCCTTTGGCAAAAGCATTGGCGCTGAAACCAAGAACGAGAGCTAAAGCTGATACGGTTACTAATTTTTTCATATTTCTGTTCCTTTCTGAAAGTTATTACAAAGTTATTATTAAATGAAGTTAAAATACATAATTATTTACTTGCTACAAGGTTATTTCTACATTTTATTCTTAAGGTTCACTTAAGGCAAAAAAAATTTTTTATTTTTTATCTTATTTTTTAATTGACATAATTAGACAAACGTGCTATTTATCTGTTTGTTCTACATATTATTAATAAATTAAATTTAAAATTATGAAAAAAAATGATTACATTTGGACTGGCGTTATCGTTCTCCTAGTCGTTGCATTTTTATTGGCAGTGTTTTTGCCTAGCAAAAGCAAGGTTGAAGAATCGAAAGAAGTTGTCAACGGGGCCATTGAAAAAGTCGAATCATCTGAAAATGCGCGTTTATATGACGAAGCAATGACAGATGCCTGCTTGGTAGAGGCTTATCTTTATGGTATTCCTAAAGGAGAAAATGCCTTTGCCGATATGGTGAATGACTTGCATAAAGAAAAAGAGGATTTTCTGTCTGTCATCAAAGAACCTCTGGAATATAACCAGATGATTGCTTTGATGATTATTCACAAAAAATTGGGCACCAGAAAATTTGCGAAGCGAATCGATGTTTCTGAGGATGAAAATATTGCTTCCGTGCTGTTTTCTCGCAAAGAGATGAAACGTTCTGAAATTCAGGAATTTTGGGTATTGTATCATGTCTATTTTGGCGCGCTTAATCCGCTGGATTTATATGATTATCCCATTCAGTCTTATCTGAAGCTGCCTAAAGATGCCATGTATGACGATGACGGTGTTCCGACTTGGCATGCCGGCTTTGAAGAAACCTTGCGAACCGGCGGTGATAACCAAACGTTGCGAGATGTCAACTTCATTCCAAAGTATTAAAAAAAAATTTTTTAAGCTCCCAGACCGGCGCGGTCTTGGAGCTTTTTTTATTTATCTTGTCTTAACTTCTTTTGATTATACTGCTTTTGTTGGTTAAATGAAGGAGCGACGATGCCTGATAAACTTATTCTGACAGAAAGAAGAAATCCGGATACTGAAAATCTTGATGTGATGTCGAGTTTTGAGATTGCGCAAGCAATGAATAATGAAGATAAAAAAGTTGCTCTTGCCGTTGAAAAAGTTTTGCCCCAAATTGCTCAAGCAATTGATGCCATTGTTAATGCCTTTCGCTCCGGTGGTCGCTTAGCTTATTTTGGGGCCGGAACAAGCGGGCGTCTAGGTGTTTTAGACGCTTCCGAATGTCCGCCAACCTTCGGAGCAAATCCGGATATGGTTCAGGCCTATATCGCCGGCGGTAATCAAGCTATTCGGCAGGCGGTTGAAAATGCTGAAGACAGTATTGAACTTGCGCAACAGGATATCGCGACTTTTGCGCCGAGTTCTAAAGACGTCGTAGTGGCAATCTCGGCCAGCGGCAACCCCGATTATTGTATTGAAGCTTTGCGGCTTGCACATTTAACCGGTGCAAAAACGATTGCCGTTTCATCAAACCCAGAGGCAAGAATGAAAGCTTTTGCTGACATTTTTATCAATCCGGTGGTCGGAGAAGAGGCTTTGACCGGTTCTTCTCGCCTGAAATCGGGAACAGCGCAAAAGATGGTGATGAACATGCTTACCACCGGCGCTTTTGTTCGTTTGGGAAAAGCTTATAAAAACTATATGATTGATGTGCAGCTCAATAATAAAAAACTTTTTGACCGCGGTAGTCGTTTTGTGAGTGAAATTTCAAATATCCCATATGAACAAGCGGCGACTCTGTTATCTCAATGCAAAAATGTTAAAACCGCCTGTGTTATGGCTGCAAAAAATTGTTCTCAGCAGCAAGCGGAACAGCTTTTGCAAAAAGCACATGGGATTTTGAGAAAAGTTCTTTAGCCTAGCGAAGGTAACCATCATGGGTAAAGGCCGGATGAATTTGCTTGGGTTTATCGGCCAAACCGTTTTTTATTCCGGCATTTATCACTCTGATATAAAATCCGGTCTCTTGGCATTTTTTATCAAGCTTCTTTGATATGATATCATACCTTTCGCGATTTTTTTGACGATTGGCGTTTATTACTTCTTCCTGAGCCTGTTTATTATCCCCCAGCTCTTTATATTTTTTTGCAATTTCTTGCTGGAGGCGGTCTTTTTCCGCATTGTATTTTTTACCTAAATTTTCTTTGCCGATGTCTTCATCCGCAACCAGTTTTTGATACAGCATTTTGCTTAAAACCGACTGCATAGCGGCTTGTTCCAGACTTCTTTGCTTGCTGTTTTTATCGGTCCAATCCAAAAGATTATTTATTTCTTTTTCTTGCTTTTTATCATATTCATCGACCAGTCCGTCGGCCGTATCACTTAGATGGCGTTCAATAATTCTATTCGTAAAGCGATGGTCTTTTAAGGTTTTGGCAATGGACTTGACTTCATCTCGTTTGAAAGAATTTTTGCGAATCGCGGCTTTGAGCATTAAAGAAAATTTATGCATGCTTTGCTGATTATAATTATTTTCGTTTCTTCTTTCTGTCACCACATCAACATATAAACGGCAGCATTTTTCCAAAAGCGGTTTATCAATCGTTCCTTTGCTTTGATAAACATCTTCAAACAAATTCCCCTGAACGGCTTGCTCTCTTTGCCCTGCTCTATGTTCCAACAGAGCATAAAGCTTGCTGAAGTGTGCATATTTTATATCAACATCTCTGTCGGTCAGCAAAGTAAAAAGTTCTTTTGTTTTTTCTTCAAACTCTTTGGCATCAAACTTGCCGGTTTCGGCATAATAGTCTTGAATTTGTTTTATCCTTTGACCGGTGGAATAATATCTTTTGCCGTTAGATTCTTTCTTTTGCAAAAAGGCTTTTAATTTCGGTGTTGCACCCAAACGATGTTTGGCAAGATATTCCAAAGCAACCGTTTTGTTATGATCATCTACTTTCAGCATATTCAAGCTGGAATCTAACAAATCTCTGACTTGAAAAAAGCGGTGGCGATAAATTTCTTCATGCTCTTTATCGTTTATCCCTTGGCTGTGGCAAAGCTTGAGATAAGCAGATTTCATCGAACTTAAAAAACGCCACATAATATCATGGCAACGGCTGCCATAATCGCGATGATTGGAATATTTTTGGATTTCTTGCAGATCTTGCTTAATGACTGAGGGCTTTGCTTCCTTCATGTCTTTGTCAAATTGTTCGGTTGCTAATTTTAGTTTTTGTGCCGGAAACATCAGTCCCTCCATTATGTCTATTTTGTCATTATATTTGATTTTATATTTTTTGCAAGTGATTTTTTTTCACCACTCTCCCATAATACATAAAAACGCTTGTTGCAAATAGTTTGAAATTATGATATATTAGAGTCGTGGAGATAAGGAGAAAGGTGATGTTGAACAAAAAAAGTTTGATGATTCAGACAATGCTTATGCCTGCGGTTGGTGTGTTTGGATTTGCCGGAAGTGCAGAGGCGCAATGTGCAATAACAGATTGTGAGGCGCTTGGTTATACCGAGGCGTATAATTCAAGCGGAAACTGCTTAAAATGCCCCTTTGGGGAAGCTTACAGCTGTGAAAAAGGTTATATCTGCCCTGATGGATATACTCAAGAATGCACCGGAGAAAATATGACCGGCGGCGTTGGCGAAGCCTGCAACGGGAAATATGCGGAATGTGCCTGCAAAGAAGGGTATAATATGGTGGACGGAGAATGTTCTTTGGCTTGGGGGACGTGTTCCGGACTGGCTGCGAACTGTTCTCTTGGAGATATCTTGTTCAGCAACGGAACGTGTAGTGCTGATGTTGTGGATGGTAAAACACCGATAGCGGTGGTGGTTTATAAATCGGGCAACTGCGGACAAGCGATGGCATTAAAGTCGATAGGCAACTATGAGTGGGGCGGGTATGGTACAGATATTTCGACATTGCCGAACAAAACATCAGCAGAAGCGGCATCAAAAGATTATGATAGTTGCGGTAATTCAGAAAAGATACTGGCAGCAGGCAATAAGAGCACTTATCCTGCGGTATGGGCAGCAAATGAGTATAAAACGGAAGGAACGAGTGCGGGAGATTGGTGCTTACCGGCAGCAGGAATATTTACCTCATATTATAACAATCAAAGCGTTATCAATACGGGATTCAGCCGAGCTGGTGGGACTACATTCACAACCAGCACCTACGCTTGGTCGTCGTCCGAGCTCAGTAACCGCTACGCGTGGTACTCGAACTTTAACGGCAGTTACGGTTTGGACTGGCTCAATAAGAACAACTACAGCCACGAGGTCCGCCCCGTCCTCGCTTTTTAGGTTTATGAAAATAGGATATTTTAAGAAGGAGCATTTATTAGCCAAATTAGCTAATGTTTCCGAAGAAAGTCTTAAATCAATTGAATGTCAAAAGATAGAATTGATAACTACAGACTTGACCAAGATTGCCAATGCCCTAAATGTAGATGTGGACTTATTGTTAGATTCAACAATGAGTATGGATAATCAGGATATGTATTGGCTGAGAAATATTTTGCAAAATCATAAGACAGAGATAAATTTTTCACAATTGCAAGTGCAAATAATGAATTTGATAAATATTATTTTGCATAAAAACCGAGAGCAATGGAGTGAAATTCGTAAAGATTCGATTGAATCATTATGTAAATGTGAAAGAAAAAATTGTGCCCGCAAGGCCAGAAAGTTAAGAGATGAAAAATATGCTCCTTTCAGGGAATATTTCAAAAAAATACAATATGAAAAATTTATGCAATATCATCAAGCCGGCAAAACATTATCCGCAAACTATTTTGCTATGTGGTATTTGACATATAAATCGGAAGATATACCAATTCCTTATGTAAAACAAAATATTACCAATAAATTAGTGCAATTGGCACAAAACAATAACCGTGAGTTCAAAAAGCTTCTACGCGAAGAAGCTGATACGTCTATCGTTATGGCGGATTGATTTTAATATAAGATATTTATTAATCTATATTTCTAACATTAACAATAAACATTAACAATAATGGAGGGAAATATGGACTTTGAAACTTATAAAAGAAAATTATTAGAAGAAAATGAACGCAACCGTTTGTCTGAATTGCAAACAAAATATAATGGAGTGGGAACTCCTGATTATGAAAATATGAGCTTGCGAGATGAATTACAAACCAGATTTGATTTAGATGAGCTTAATAATTTGCAGCAAAAGTACGGTGTGCAACAAACACCTGCTTTTAAGCCGCAAGTCACAGCCTCGGTATCACAGCCAAGTTATGGACAACAGACCTCATCTCAACAACCAAATTCTCAACCATCGACTTGGGATAATACTTTGCGAAAAGCCGAGCAACTGACGACAGCAGCTTTGGACGGACTAAGCCTTGGCTGGGCCGATGAATTAGAAGGAGCGGCAAGTGCTGTCGGTTATGGCTTAGCAAGCCTAAATCCGCAATGGAATAAGACCAACGAAAGTGTATGGGATGCAATGAAACGAGGGTATGTTAGAGGGCGAGACAATCGGCGTCAGGTTTTAGCCCAAGATTTGCAAGAAAGTCCAACCGCAACAACAGTTGCTCAAATGGCAGGGGCTTATGCTTCACCAATAAAGTTTTCTAAATATTCAAAAACGGCACCTTTGGAAGTTCAAAATAAGCTAAACAAATATGATGCTGTTGCAAATGGTATAGCTTATGGTATTGGATCGGGGCAGGATAATTGGCAAAATTATGCTCAACAGACTTTGAGTGGCTTGATAGGCAATCTTGCAGGAAATAGATTTGCAACACAAGCCTTGGGTCGAGCAGCCAGTCCATTAGCTCGAAACGCCTTTAGCACGATAAGCGGTCAAGCAACAGAATATGCGGTTGACGGAATTAAAAATCAGTATCATAATTACAATAAATAATAATTGAAAAGCTAGGAGTGGTGATGTTTAAGATAAATATTATGCAAATAATGAAATTTATTACAGCTATTTTTTATTTTATTTTAGCTTGGATTGCACTTGGTTTAATTGGTAAATCTAAAGCATCGCCGCTTCCTGCCTTAATATGTATTTTCATACCTTTTGTTGTTGATAGAATAATCTCTCATATTTTAATCAAAAAAGGACATGAAAATTCTCCATACTTTGACCCAAAGCACCAATGGAAATATGGTGCACCGATAGATATAATCGTTTTTCTGATTATCATCGTGATGTACAAGTATCTGTTATAGTAGCGTTATAGAAAAGTGGTGATGTTTAAGATAAATATTATGCTGATAATAAAATATATTACAGCTATTGTTTGTGTCCTTTTAGCCTGCTTTGCAGCACATTTAGTTGGCAAATCTAAAGCATCGCAGCTTCCTGCTGCAATATGTGTTTGTATGTTGCTTGTTATTGATCCCATAATCTCTTATATTTTAGTCAAAAAAGGGCATGAAAATTCTCCATACTTTGATCCCAAACACCAATGGAAATATTTTGCGCCCATATATGCCCTTGCTTGCCTGATAGTCATCGTGATGTACAAGTATTTGTTATAGGAAAGTGGTGATGTTTAAGATAAATATTATGCAAATAATGAAGTTTATTACAGCTGTTGTTTGTTTCAGTTTGCTTGGATTTGCTGTTTACTCAATGAGTCAATCTAAAGCATCACCGCTCCCTGCCTTAATATGTATTTTCATACCTTTTGTTGTTGATAGAATAATCTCCCATATTTTAGTCAAAAAAGGGCATGAAAATTCTCCATACTTTGACCCCAAACATAAATGGAAATATTGTGCGCCCATGTATGCCTTTGTTTGCTTGATTATCATAGTGATATACAAGTATTTGTTATAATAACATTGTAGGGAAATATTTATGCTCCAAAAGAAAGATTTATTACAGAAAAAAACGGGGCATTTGCTCCGCTTTTTTTATTCTTCTTCATCCAATGCTTTTTGCAAGTCGGCTTTGACGGTATTGAGTTCTCTCAAGAGTTTGACCACCATTTCACGGCTTTTTTCATTCAAGACAACTTCTTCAGGAACCTCAAAAAAGTCTCTCATCGCCTCCTCGCCCATCAAGGCTTTTACACCCTTTTCGCGAATCAGGCGCTGAACTCCCTCTGTCGTGTATCTCTGATTATGAAGCATATCTTGAATATTTCGCAGGAGCTCAACATCTTCCGGACGGTAATATCTTCTGCCGCCGGTGTTCTTTATCGGGGCAATCTGCGGAAATTTCGTTTCCCAAAAGCGCAGGATATAAGGGGCAACCCCTAATTCATCCGCAACTTCCGTAATTGTGCGAAATGCTGATTTAGACTTGCGTGGACTCATCTTTTTTAGTTCTCAGTCCATTATGCGTTGATGGTCTTTCTCATTGTTTGAGAGGGCTTGAATGAAATAACACGGCGCGGCGTGATAACAGCGGCAACACCCGTCTTCGGGTTGCGGCCGGCTCTCTCTTTCTTTGAACGGAGCATAAAGGTGCCGAATGAAGACAATTTAACATCCTTGCCTTTGACCAGCTCTTGAACAATCTCATCCAATATCATATCCAAGATATCGGTCGAATCTTTACGAGATAAGCCGACTTCTTCATAAATTGTTTCTGCTACATCTGCACGCGTTATTGTCTTCATTTCTTTTTCCTTTAATTTCTGTAACCTAACTGTTGTCTTTTTTTATTATATAATCTCCATAATGACAAGTGATTAATGAAGATTATTACACAACTTTATTTTCTTATTAGAAACGTATCAAAGCTCCGCCCCAAGTGAAGCCGGCACCCATTGCCGTCATGACAATGATGTCGCCTTTCTTTATCTTGCCGCTTTCAATATTTTCGGACAAAGCTAAAGGAATCGAGGCTGCTGAAGTGTTGCCATGGTGATCAACTGCAACAATAACTTTTTCAGTCGGAAGTTCAAGTTTTTCGCCAACATTTGAAATAATGCGAATATTTGCCTGATGCGGAATCAACCAGTCAACATCTTTGCTGCTGATTCCGCCCATTTGCATAACGGTTTCGGCCGCTTGAGACAACGAGTTGACGGCAAACTTAAACACTTCTTTGCCATCCATGAAAATAAAGCCGGCTGTTTTGGTAGAGGCAACGCCACCGGTTGTTTTCAGGCTATCATAATGCGCGGCATCGGCATATAATTTAGTGGCCAAAATTCCGGTATCGGCAGAAGTGCCCTCGCCTTCTTTGGCGCGGATAACCACAGCACCGGCACCGTCACCAAACAAAACGCAAGTATTGCGGTCTGTCCAGTCAACAATTTTTGATAAGCTTTCTGCCCCGATAACCAAAGCCGTTTTAATCTGGCCTAAGCGAATCATATTATCTGCCTGTGTCAAGCCATAAACGAATCCTGAGCAAGCGGCGGAAATATCATAAGTTATCGTGCCGGATTTTGCATTTAATTTATTTGCAACTTTAGCTGCCAAAGACGGCGTTGTGTTATCCGGCGTGACGGTTGCAACAACAATAGAATCAATATCTTCAACAGAAATACCGGCTTTTTCGATTGCCATTTTAGCGGCGCCATAAGCTAAATCAGAGGTGAGCTCTTCTTCAACCAAATGACGTGTTTTGATACCGGTACGCGTGCTTATCCACTCGTCGTTGGTATCAACAATCTTGGCTAAATCATCATTTGTAACAACCTTTTTTGGGAGATAATGCCCCCAACCGATAATTTCTGATCTAATATGCATCGTATAATATTTCCTGTAAGAGTTCATCTAAATCAACACGCTCCAATTCTTCACGAATCGTCGCAACAAAATTTTGGCGGGCAAGTCTGATGGCGTTTCCTACGGCATAGGAATATCCCAAAGCATCGGTTCCGCCGTGGCTTTTTACCGTTAGTCCGTTCAGTCCAACCAGCATGGCGCCGTTATAAAGTCTGGGATCCATAACTTTTTTGATGTTTAACCCAACACCAAACATAAACGGAATACCAAACTTGGCCAAAAACGACTTTTTGACAGCGTCTTTTATCAGGCGGACAACCAGTTTTGCCGTGCCTTCAATCGACTTTAGGGCAATATTGCCGGTAAAGCCGTCGGTAATGACCACATCGGCCTTTCCTTCCGGCATTTCGTGTGGTTCTATGTATCCGACAAAGTTCATGTCAAGATGAGAATTTTTAATGATTTTGACGGCTTGATGAATTTCTTCTTTGCCTTTCATCTCTTCGGCGCCGATATTCAACAACGCAACGCGCGGGCGTTCAATATCCAACGTATGCTTTGCCAAAATATTTCCCATCAAGGCAAATTCTGCTAAATTCAGCGCATCACATTCCGTGTTTGCACCCAAATCAAGCATGACGTAACGTCCGGTACGATGCGGCATGATGCTCACTATCGCCGGACGATGGATTTTTTGAATGGTTTTAAGGGTCAGTTTGGATATAGCCATTAATGCACCGGTATTTCCGGCAGAAACAACAGCTTGAGCCTCACCTTGTTTGACGGCATTTATGGCCATAAACATGCTGGTGTTGCGGTTGCGAATCACGCTTGAGGGTTTGTCCTCATTATGCACAACCTCAGAGGATGGGCGAAACTCACAAACTTTTTTTAAGGCCGGATAGCTATTGAGAATCGGCATGACTTTGCTCTCGTCACCAAACAGCAAAAAGTTTGCATCCGGGTTCTTTTTAGCGGCTATTGCTAGCCCCTCTATAACGACTCGAGGGGAATTGTCTCCCCCCATCGCGTCTATGGATATAACCAGTTTGTCTGACAAAACCTGTTCTCCACTATTTTGTTTGAATTTTTAGTTCAGATAATTACTCGTTTGTTGCAGCAGGCTTGCTTACAACTTCGCGATTATCATAATATCCGCATTTCGGGCAGACATTATGCGGCTTTTTCAATTCTCCGCAATTTGGGCATTCCATGTAGGAATTTGCACCCAAAGCATCATGAGAACGGCGCATATCGCGGCGAGATTTTGATACTTTCTTCTTTGGTGTAGCCATTTTCTTATACTCTTGTTTGTTATTAAATTATCATTCAGGCGTCATTATTAAACGATTTGATTTTAAAAATCAACATCTAAAATGAACTCTGAATCTTTGCTAACTGTTTTTTATATAAAAAATTTCCTTTTGGCAAGCATTATTTTATATTTTTTGCTTATTTCAGCTTTTTTAGCACCGCAAAAGGCGTTAGACGCCCCTCTTCGGGGTTAAAATCCGGCTTGAAGTCAAACTTTTCGCCCTCTTTGCGTGGATAATCTTCCATCACCAAAGCGATTTGCTCTATCGCAATGTCGGATAAATCTATTTTTCCGTTAATGACAACATCAGGAACATTATCATCTATTGAAATTTCTTCCTCTTCTTCGCGCTGACTCTTCAACGTGGCTTTGGTATCATAAATCAGCTCAAAATCGTTTTTATACTTTTTGGTGAAATGCTCCAGCGAAATAACGCTTTCTAAAACCAGCTCGGCTTCTACCCTGCCCCAGATTTTTAAGATATTGGTTTTGTGATTCAATATTAATCTAATATCAGCAAAAAAACTCTTAACATCCGGAATTTTCAATATTTCTTTAATGCGTTGGCAATCTTCGGCATCCGCCTTTAGTACATAATGCTGCTCCGTCTTGGGCAACTTATCAACAATTATCTGATAAGAAAAAAAATTTTGCATTAATTATTTCCTTATGTTATAAACATCTCATGGGTTAACAATTAAAGGTTTGATTCAGAGATGTCAATAAATAAAGTTTCAATTTTGGCTTTAACGGCGCTTTTATCTTTATCTGCTTGTTCCAGCAACAAAGAATGGTTTATCTCTCACAATGGGAATATGCCTTCGGAAGAAAGAATCGATAAGCTGGCTGTCGGACAATATAAAGAAGAGGTGTTGGCTAATCTCGGATCACCGTCCAGTGTTGTTTCTCTTGATCAAAATACTTGGATTTATATGTCAGCTGATGTTGAGCAAGTGGCATTTTTCAAGCCCGAAGAGGTTGACCGCGATATTTTAATCGTGCGCTTTGATGAACAAAACAAAGTTAAAGAAATAGACCGTATGTCTGATGAAGAAGGCGAAACCGTGGTTGTTAGCGAAGAAGAAACGCCGACTTTGGGTGAGCGCCCCGGATTTTTCAAACGCTTTTTTGGCGGTATCGGATCTTACTCTCCGTTTAGCGGCAGTCAATATAATAAGAATCTATAATAAAACTTCATAAAAAACTTTAAGACCTTCTCTGATCTGTCCCCCGAAAGTTGGAGAGTAAAAAAAGAGTCCCGAAGATTGCGCTAGCAATTTTCGGGATAATTTTTT
>CALXTE010000025.1 GCA_944391345.1 uncultured Alphaproteobacteria bacterium | reverse complement strand
TCGGCAAGGTGTGTTTCATCTATGATAAAAGAAATATCAGCTTTGGCACCGCTTGGCAAAAGTCCTGTCGCCAAACAAAGCGCCGCGGTAAAAACCGCCTTTTGTCGTGAGATAAACATAATACTTCTCCTCATAGTTTGCCTTCACGACTCGATTATAACATAATTTTACTAAGCTTGCAAGATGATTTTTATTTTGAGATGGGAGAGTGGCGAAAAAAAACCCGAGTTTCTAAAACTCAGGTTTTTTACAAACATCTAGCACGGCAACACATTCAAAAATTCCCTCTCTAAAATGAAAGAGCTTAAAATAAATTCCGTGCAGAGAACGAACAATAATTGCATCACCGGAATAAGTTATATGCCCTATTTTTTCTTCCGTATCATAAATCGGAGAAACAAGAGCCATCCCATAAGCCAAAATCGCATTAAGCATATCAAACGTAAAATGGCTATAATACTCATCTTCAATGGCAATTATCATTCCATAAAAGCTCACACCAACGGCCAATCTTACCGGCCCCACAGGACAATAATTACACAAAGAGCGCAAAACATCTTCTTTGGTTGGCTTTCTGAATTCATCATTCTGCTTCATAACCTAATAATTTAATAACAATAAAATAATTGCTTTTTGCATATCACGCTAAGACAAGACTTGTCAACTTTTCTTTTTTTCCTTAAAAATATCGGCAATCATTTTCTGAAAAGCGCGCCCGCGATGAGAAATCGCATTTTTTTCTTCATTAGTAAAATTAGCAAAGCTTTTGCTATAACCTTCGGGAATAAAAATCGGATCATAGCCAAAACCGTTAGAGCCGGATTTTTTTTCAGCGATTGTGCCATTAACGCGCCCTTCAAAAACCTTTGTTCTTCCGTTTGGCTTAGCTACCGCCAGCACACAAGAAAAATAGGCCGAACGATCTTTCGAACCTGTTGCCTTAATCTCATCAAGCAACATATCCATAGCCTTATCAAAATCGCGATTAGGAGCATATCGTGCGGAATAGACCCCAGGTTTTCCATCCAAACAATTAACACACAATCCAGAATCATCACCCAAGCAATAAAAACCGCTCATTTTTGCCAGTGTCTCTGCCTTAAGCCGAGCATTTTCTTCAAAAGTTTTACCCGTTTCCTCAACATCTGGCAACTTCAAATCATCAGCCGCAACCACCTCGACTTGGTACGGCGCAAGCATTTGCTTAATTTCTTTAATCTTTCCTTGATTATGACTGGCAACCACTAGTTTTGCAAATTTCATTTTGATACTCCCAAAACATTTTTCTGCACATTGATAAGCTCGGCAATGCCTTTTTTAGCCAAAGAAAAAAGCTTATTAAATTGCTCTTCGGAAAAAGGCTCACCCTCGGCCGTTCCCTGAATTTCAACAATTCGATTATCCTCAGTCAACACAAAATTCATATCAGCTTGAGCTGAAGAATCTTCCACATAATCCACATCAAGCACTTCCTCTCCGTTTGACACGGCGCAAGACACCGCTGCCACAAAATGCGTAACCGGATTCTTAGCAATTTTTCCTTCTTTAACAAGTTTTTCAAAAGCCAGATATAAAGCCACAAACCCACCGGTAATTGAGGCCGTGCGGGTTCCGCCGTCAGCTTGCAAAACATCGCAGTCCACAATAATTGAAATCTCCGGAATCAGTGTTAAGTCCACACCGGCACGCAAAGCGCGCCCGATAAGGCGCTTAATTTCTTGTGACCGACCGGAAGGTTTTGTTGTTTCACGAGAATTACGCGTTTGTGTAGCACGTGGCAACATAGCATATTCGGCGGTAACCCAACCTCTTTCTTGTCCTTTCAGCCAAGCCGGTACTTTATCTTCAACTGAAGCCGTACAAACAACATGCGTATTTCCGCATTTAATCAAGCAAGACCCCTCGGCATAAGGATTAAAATGCGGTATAATCTCAACCTGACGCAATTCATCAAAACTTCGCCCCGAATGACGCATAATAACCAACTCCTAACGCATTAAATTCCATAATGAAATAAGTTATAATACTTCTGAATCGCCCCTTCTGACCAGCTAAAATCTTTCTTCATGGCGGCGACTTTCATTGCGGATATAATATCTGGATTTCGATAAAAAATTTCAAGCACATTTTTCAACATATCCGCAAAAGCATTTACATTATTTTTAAGCCTCTGCGCGGCCAAATTGCTGCCATAAACACGGTTTTTCCCAACAAAAAACACCTCTGTCCGAAAACCGTCCACACCATTGGTAATTGTATCAACCAAACCACCGGTTGACATAGCCAAAGGCAAAGCACCTTTTGCCATCGCCTCCATCTGGGTCAAGCCGCAAGGCTCAAAGCGACAAGGCATCAAATAAAAATCAGAGGCAAGTTGCGCAGCATAAGCCAACTCATCTTTATATCCATGAAAGAGAATTATTCTCTCGCCGAGTTTTGGATTCGCAAGACTAACCTCTTCTTTAACCTGTTTCAAATACTCAAAAATCTTAGCATCACCGGCACCACCCAATACAAAAATCGGAAAAGGCCCACTGAAATTAACTTTTTTGGTTTTCTGAGCTAAGCGCAACAAGGCATCTGCCACAATATCATAGCCTTTTTGCTCAACCATACGGCTTGTGGCACAAAAGACCGGTGTCTTATCAAAATCATCAATCGACTTTGACAAATCTTCAAGCTTATAAAAGTCAACCGCCGGAAGCTTCTCTTTCCGAAAAGCTTCATCTTTTGCCAATCGACCGATAAGGTTTAGAAAAGCCTTTTTGTTCTGCGTTTTTTTAGCTAACGAATTTTCATCAAACACACAAAACTCTTTTGTATCAAAAAAGCGATTTAACTGCGCAATTTTATCCGCATTCGGAGCAATTTTCACTTTGTCATAACCATTAACAATTCCAAGAAAGGTTCTATGGTCTTTCCTGATTTTAAGAATATCGCGAAAATCCCAACCAAATTCCAAAAAGCGCGACACTTCTTCCATATAATTTTTAGACACGGTCACTACCCTGTCCGCCAAATGCAAACTGCATGCTGCTTGGTTATAACAGTCATAAACGATGAGTGTATTTTGCGTCCGCGGATTCGCATTTTTAACGGCTTTTGCATTTCTATAAACCAGATTTGCCGCATATTCATAAGCCGAATTCAGCAGCCGCCGCGTATTTTTATAATCCCAACCTTGATATCCGAGATGATGAGCAATGTGAATAATCGGCAAATTTCTAAGCTTTTCACCCAAGGCGGAATCCATCACACCTTGCTCTTCTTGCGCAAAGGTAAAATATTTAAGCAAACCGGCCAACTCTCCGCAGTGCCAATCATTTGCCACAATCAAATTTGGATAAGTTAACGGATTATAGCTGTTTTCGGCCACATCTTTCAGCAAGACATAAATTGCTTTTGAGAAAAAGGCAAAACGTTCAACCTCATTAACCCCATTTTCATTAAGCACATAGCAACCACCTTGCGCTGAAGGATTGTTTTTATGAGGGGTAATTGAAAAGAAATGATTATTTTCCAACAAAATATAATCAACGCCATCCAAACGGGTTTGATAAACCGCAACCCGCTGGTTTGAAAGCTTGTTTTCTTCGATAATGAAAGGAACCTCGATTGTGGTCAACCGCTTAAACTGAGCCTTTTTCCCTTCCGCACCGATATACACCAACGTCTCAGGATTAAACTCTGCCTTTTTTTTGCCGGTATCACCAACATAGAGCGGCGTAACAACTTTTACATTGTCACCTTCATTTCCATAAGTCCGATTATAAGCTTCCGGCAATTCTGAAGCAATAACCCCCAGTCCGCCCATTTTCATAAAATTGGCAGTTTCGGCACTCACCATCCAAGCCTCTAGTTTGCCTGAAAGCGGCCAAGTTTCTTTGCCATAACATTGCGTACGAGCAAGTTGTTGAATTTCTCGAGTGATATAAGTTGTAGGGATAAAAAAGCGTTGAGAATTTTTTTTGCGATTAAATAACGGCGGCAGCATTTTGAAATTAGACATTACAAAAATTTCTTCAGTACCGGCACCCATCAACATATTTCCCTTCAATTAAAAAAAACGCTTTGCTCTTGACACGACGAAACAGAATAACTAAGTTTTAAGATAAAGGTAATGTAACATAATTAACCGAACTTTTAAAGAGGAAAGCAATGAAAGACCACAAAAAAGAGACTGACCAACCGATTGATGAAGAAGTTTTGGAAGAAGAAATAAAAGAACCTCAAGCCGAGGAGCTCTCAGCCGAAGTTTCTACCGAAGAAGACGAGGAATTGCTTCGCCTCAAAGAAGAAAACAAAAAACTCAAAGAAGATTTTTTAAGAGCCTATGCTGACGCCGAAAACACCAAAAAGCGCTGCGCTCAAGAAATTGAAAAAAATAATAAATACGCGATTTCCTCTTTTGCCAAAAGCCTGCTGAGCGTTGCCGATAACCTTGACCGCGCCTTAAAGTCGATTCCCGAAGACAAAAAAGACGATTGCGAACATTTAAAAAATCTCTTAGCCGGTGTTGAAATGACCCAAAATGAACTCACCAGAGTTTTTGAAAAATTCGGCATCAAGAAAATGGATATTATCGGCACCAAATTTGACCCGAATTTTCATCAGGTCATCCAAGAGGTTGAAGACAAAGAAAAAGCCAACGGCACGATTATCAACGAGCTCCAAAGCGGCTATATGATAAACGACCGCATTTTGCGCGAGGCCATGGTTGTCGTCAGCAAAGGCGGAAAATAAAAAAAATACAAATTCCACAAAAAAGAGAGAAAGGCTTTTGCCAATCTCTCTTTTCTTTTTTCATGTTAAGGTCTACTTTCCGAGCTTAGCCAGCATTTCGGGGGTAAACAAACCGCCCAAACCGGTTGTCGCCGCGGTTGAAACCGGCTTTGAATATTTTTCAGCCAGTTCAAACTGCTCCATATCCTGCAAGAGCTCGATGGCCTCTTCTGACAGATACGGACCGGAAGGATTCTCTTTGACATAATCTGCCAACAAATCCCATTCCTCAAGGTCAACGAGGAGCTCTTCATTATACGGATGCAACGAACATCCAACAACAGATTTTCTTACCAGTTCTATGTCAACCTCTTCGGCCGACAAAACAGCCGTCACAAACTCCTTGCACGGCCGTCGCATAGCCAGATAAAGGTCTCTCGATTCTTTTCTCTCGGACTCCAACAAAAGAAGCTGAGAAGACGGCAGAAGCCAATACTTCTCGAAATAAGCTTTTTGCTCTTCAAAAGAAGAGTTCAAAACATTCATCTCTACTTTCTTGCTGGGGTGCTGTATTTTATCCATAATAAAAAAATTTTTAGTTCAAAGAGTTAAGACCAGACAATCTCTCCTCTTTATAAAAAATTTCTATTAATTTGAACGAATGTATTTCCGAAGAAAAACCTTCATTGTCTGCAAAATAATAGAATATAATAATCTCAAATCGGGATTTGTTATATCATATTTTACAAACATGGTCAATACAAATTTAGACAAATTTTACAAATATCACAAAAATTGTAACATTTCGCTCTTAGGACTTACAACACTTGGCGCCGTCCGGTATGGTCAGGAGCCGAAATAATCCCTTCTTCTTCCATACGGTCGATAATGGTTGCCGCGCGGTTATACCCGATTCTTAAGCGCCGCTGAACATAACTGGTCGACACTTTTTTATCATTGCGCACAATCTCAACCGCTTGGCGATAAAGATCCTCATCGCTACCGCCGCCGCCCATGTCCGACTTATCAAACACGGCTGAAGAAGAACCGCCCTTATCGGTATTAAGCTCCCCTTCCGTAATCCCTTCAACATATTCGGGGGCTTTTTGCGCTTTAATGAACTCAACCACTTTTTCAATTTCGGCATCAGGAGCAAAACCACCATGGATTCGCTGAGGGCGTTGTCCGGCCGGCATATAGAGCATGTCGCCACGTCCCAAAAGTTGCTCTGCACCTTGCTCACCCAAAATCGTACGACTATCGATTTTTGAGGTTACTTGATAGCTGATTCGCGTTGGAAAGTTTGCTTTAATCGTACCGGTAATAACATCAACCGACGGCCGTTGCGTTGACATAATCAAGTGCAAACCGGCCGCACGAGCCATCTGCGCCAAACGCTGAATAGCCGCCTCAACCTCTTTTCCGGCGACCAGCATTAAATCAGCCATTTCATCAACCACAATAACAATATACGGCAGCGGCGTTAAATCCAATTCTTGCTCTTCATAAATCGGTTGTCCCGTTTCAGAATCAAAGCCGGTCTGTACCGTGCGTTTAATAACTTCTCCGCTGGCCTTAAGCTCTTTAAGCTTTTGGTTATAGCCCATAATATTACGCACATTTAGCTGCGCCATGGCACGATAACGCTCTTCCATTTCGCGCACTGCCCATTTCAGGCCGATAACCGCTTTTGCCGGATCGGTAATAACCGGCGTCAACAAATGAGGAATACCGTTATACATTGAAAACTCAAGCATTTTGGGGTCAATCATGATGAGCTTGCATTCATCAGGCCTCATCCGGAAAAGCAATGATAAAATCATGGCATTTACCCCGACAGACTTACCGGAACCGGTTGTACCGGCAACCAACAAGTGCGGCATTTTTGCCAAATCAGCATAAACATTGCGTCCGCCGATATCTTTTCCAAGCACAACATTAAGCTCGTTCTTGCTCTTTTTGAACTGTTCGTCTTCAATCAAATCGCGCAACCAAACCGTTTCGCGATTTTTATTCGGCAACTCAATACCGATGGTATTAGACCCCGGAACCACGGCGATTCGCACAGAAACCGCCGACATCGAACGCGCAATATCATCAGCCAAACCGATAACACGCGCAGTTTTTGTCCCCGGAGCCGGCTCAAGCTCATAAAGCGTAACCACCGGCCCTGGGCGAACTTTAACAATATTCCCATGAACGCCGAATTCTTCTAACACGCCTTCAAGCTCACGCGCGATTGAATCAAGCTCTTTTTCGCTTAAATTTGTTCCGCCTTTAGCCGCCGGACGTGTAAGTAAGGTAACATCAGGAAAAACATATCCATCATTTTTGGAAGTAGCTTTCGGCTTAGCTGCCAAGCGTTTTTCTTTATCATCTGCAGATTTTTCATCGCTAGAGGTCGATTCGTCCGAAAGTTTTGGCTCTTTACGAACTTTTTCTTTTTTCGACGGACGTGTCAAAACAACATCTTCGCCATCATCAGATTCGACGGCACGACGTCTGAATAATTTTCCAAAGATGAAGCAAATCTTTGCAACAACTTTATACAAATACAAACACCAAATTGCGACAATGTGATAGGTTTTAACCGAAACAAACTTCGCCCAGCGCCACCAATCTTTGCAAGTGATTCCCATAGCATAATCAAAACCCATCATCATCAAAACAAAGAGCAAAATCGAAACCATAATATCGGCATAAGCCAAAGGATAAAGCTCATTTACAAAAGTCATAATATGCGAAAGCACAAAACCGCCGCAAACACCACCCATTTCAAGCCAACCGGCGACCGGCGGAAATACCGCAAAAAAAGCACAGCCGCAAACCAGTCCGACGATCCAAGCAAACAGTCTTGAATAAGGGTTAATCACCGGCCTTAATCGGGCCAAAGAAACACCCCAAGCAATAAAGACCAGCAAAAACAATGGCAACACTATACCAAAAAACGACACGGCAAAATCAGCAGAAATCGCTCCGACCAGTCCCAAAAGATTGCGTACGGGTTGCCCGTTTGCCACATTCACGGCATTATCATCAGGATGATAAAAAATTGATGCAACAATAATCATAAGGGCAGCAACAGACAATGCAACACCACCGAAGCGCTGCAAGAACCGATTTAACCAAGATTTTTTCTTTTTCTTCGCCATAATGACACCAAAAAAAACATCACAAAAACACTAAAACTTGGTGGCATTATAGAAGCAAAACCTCAATTTTATCTTAACAAAAAGGGCAAGATTCTGACTAAATGTGTTTTAATCCTTGACTTTTGGGCACAAATATCTAAAGCTTAAACAGAATAAAAAACAGGTCTAACAAAGTATAGGAAGAAACAATTTTATGAAATATGCTTTTGTATTTCCCGGACAAGGATCACAATTTGTCGGCATGGGAAAAGAACTTTCCGAAAACTTCAAATCAGCAAAAGAAGTCTATGAAGAAGTCAACGAAGCCCTGTCACAGGACTTATTTAAAATCATGGTCGAAGGCCCCGAAAGCGAATTAACCAAAACCGCTAACACCCAACCGGCCTTAATGGCACACTCAATGGCTGTTGTCCGTGTTTTAGAAAAAGAATTCGGTATTAAATTAAAAGACAAGGCCGCTTATGTTGCCGGCCATTCTCTCGGAGAATATACGGCAGCCTGCGCCGCCGGCGTTTTCTCTCTGGCCGATACCGCAAGATTGCTTCGCACCCGTGGTGAAGCCATGCAACAAGCCGTTCCGCTCGGATTCGGTGGTATGGCCGCTGTTTTGGGCGTATCTTTCAAAGATATTGACGCTTTGGTCGAAGCCTGCAACGATGAAAACAATTTATGCGTCGCCGCTAATGATAACTCTGACGGACAAGTTGTCTTGTCAGGACACATGGCTGCAATAGAAAAAGCCGTTGCCATTGCTTCCGAATTCGGCGCCAAGAGATGTGTCAAACTTCCGGTCAGCGCACCGTTCCACAGCCCGTTAATGCAACCGGCCGCTGAAGTTATGGCAAAAGCCCTGAAAGAAGTTGACAGTCACTCAGCCGAAATTCCGTTGATTGCAAATGTCACGGCCCAAGTCGAAAGTTCTAAAGAAGAAATCATCAAGAATTTGATAAAACAAGTCACCGGCACCGTACGCTGGAGAGAAAGTGTAAACTTCATGAAAGAAGAAGGCGTAACCGACGCAGTAGAACTTGGCGCCGGAAAGGTTTTGACCAATATTATCAAAAGAAGTCAGCCGGAAATTCACGCAATTTCAGTCGGCAGCCCGTCTGAAATCGAAGAACTGGCAAAAAATTTATAAACTTATAAAGAAAAGGAAAAACAAATGTTTGACTTAACAGGAAAAGTAGCCCTCATCACCGGCGCCGCCGGCGGCTTGGGCGACAAAATTGCCCGCACTCTTCATGCTCAGGGTGCCACCTTGGCTTTAACCGACATGAGAGCCGAGCCGATGGAAAAATTAAAAGCCGAATTAGGCAGCCGCGTTGAAGTTTTCACCGCTAACTTGACGGATGCCGAAGCTGTAAAAACTTTGGTTGATGACGTTGAAAAGAAAATGGGCAAGATTGACATTTTGGTAAACAACGCCGGTTTAACTCGCGACAATATCTTCATCCGTATGAGCGACGAAGAATGGCAGCTTGTTCTTGATGTCAACTTAACCGCTGGCTTCAAACTGGCTCGCGCTGCTGTCAGAGGCATGATGAAACGCCGCTTTGGACGCATTATCGGTATTGCATCGGTTGTTGGTGTTATGGGCAACGCCGGACAAGCAAACTATGCTGCATCCAAAGGCGGTATGATTGCCATGAACAAGAGCTTGGCACAAGAAGTTGCTTCACGCGGCATAACCGTAAACTCAATTGCTCCGGGCTTTATCAGAACCCCGATGACCGATGTTTTAACCGACGATGTTAAAGCCAAATTAATGGCTCGCATTCCGGCCGGCAAGCTTGGTGAAGCTCAGGATATTGCTAACGTTGTTGCTTTCTTGGCAAGTGATGAGGCTCAATACATCACCGGTCAAACAATCAACATCAATGGCGGTATGGCCATGATCTAAACCGCTAAGGTTTTGATTTTAAAAACGGAAGATTTTTCTTCCGTTTTTTTTATGATAAAAAACACAGAGAAATGGTTTAAAAACAACATCATGTGTTGACTTTTTAGCAGAATTCCCCTACAAATTCATAATATAAAAACTGATAGCTATCATTATAATGAAAATATTGAACAAATACATATTAAAGCAGGTATTAATAGGTTTCCTGCTGGTAAGTTTTTCGCTGCTGGCCATATTGTGGTTGACCCAGTCGCTTCGCTTTGTCGAACTGGTCACCAACAAAGGCCTGCCGATAGGCTTGTTTGTTCAAATGACTTCACTGCTCATGCCTCGCTTATTTTCGTTATTATCACCGATTGCAGCTTTTGCCGCGGTTTTGTTCGTTTATAATCGCATGCTGGGCGACCGCGAATTAATCGTCATGAAATCAGCCGGCATAAGCCCTTTTCGCAGCATATTACCAACACTATATTTCGGCATTGCTTTGTCTTTTTTCAATCTGTATCTAAACATTTGGGGAATTCCGCAAGCAGAAGCCGCTTTCAACGAACTTGAGTGGAAAGTAAAAAATGATGTCTCTCACTTAATTTTCCGCGAAGGACAATTTACCGAAATTCAACCGAATATGACAATTTTTATTTCCAAGCACGAACCCGACGGCTCAATGAGCAACCTTCTGCTCAATGACGAACGCAACCCCAAGACAAAAAGCACCGTTTCTGCGGAGAAAGGGCGCATTGTTTATACCAACAAAGGCCCACGTGTAATTTTGGTAAACGGCGTTCGCCAAGAAATTAATAAACAAGACCACCAGTTTTCATCGCTGTCTTTCAAGCGCTATTCTGTTGACCTGGGCTATAATCAAACCCAAAAAGAAAAAAGCGAAGATGCTCGCGAAAAAACAACCATGGAACTTTTAAATGCCGATGAAGACAAAAGCTTGAGTGAAAGCGAGATTCGCCATTATATCGTAACCGGTCACAAAAGATTGTTAAATCCGTTTTACAATCTGCTGTTTGCATTAATCGGCTGTCTGGGATTAGTAATAGGAAACTTTAACCGCCGCGGCCAAACCAAGATAATCTCTTTATCGATTCTCTCTATGGTAATTTTACAAAGTTTGTCCCTCACTTTTGAAAATCTTGCGGCTAAAAACTTAGGCTTTTTGATTGCCATGTACCTAAATTTCGCGATTCCATTGGCATTAGTCACTTATCTGACATTTTTTTACAATCCGGCCAGAAGAAAGCTCCGCCGTCCTGCACAGGGAGAAGAACCTGATGAAAAATAAATTTCTCTTGTTTTTATCTGCGATTTTAATCGGCAGTGTCAGTCTTTTGCCAACAAAAGTATGCGCTGATGAAGACGAGTTTATGGAAGACCAACAAAGAGAATATGAAGAACAATATATTGCCGGACAAGTCAAAACCAGAGACGATTCTAAAACAGCCCCGAAGGCAGAAATAAAACCCTTAAACATGACCGGCTTCTTTGATGCCCAAACCGCCAAAGAAGCCTCTGAAGGCACAAATGAAGAAGATATTTACTTCAGCGCCGATGAGATGATAAATGACAATAAAGAACAAACCATCACCGCCCTCGGTAATGTAAATATTATCAGAAATGACATTACGGTTGTCGCCGACAAAGTCACCTACAATCAGGCAACAGACGTTGTAACCGCCAGTGGTAACGTTATTATTGTCGAAGAAAGCGGCAATGTAGCCTTTTCAGATTATGTTGAGCTGACTGATAAAATGTCCAAAGGTTTTATGGATAATGTCAAAGTCACAATGGCTGACGAAACAAAAATCACGGCCAAAAAATTTCGCCGTTTCGCCAATAATGACAAAGAGATGGAAGACGCCACCTACACCCCTTGCGATGCCTGCGAAAATTCATCACCTTTATGGCAGCTAAACGCGGCTGAAGTCACACATGATGCAGAAAGCCAAAATGTAATTTATAATCATGCCTTTCTTGAACTAAAAGGCGTCCCGATTCTCTATACGCCGTATTTTTCGCATCCTGATCCCAGTGTAAAAAGACGTTCAGGCTTTTTATTTCCAAACTTAAGCAGTACCAAATATTTGGGTCAAAGCATAACCCCGAAATATTATTGGTCCATAGACGAGCATCAAGACTTTTTGTTCACCCCGACATTTACCACCGATCGCGGCATTTTATGGGGTGGAACTTATCGTAAATATCTTGAACGCGGCTATATGGAAACCAGCGGCACCTACCTTAATGCCGAGGTCAGAAACGACAATTATAAAAGATTAAATCTTCCCGAATATGGCGAAAAGAAGGACCGCGGCAATCTTTATTTTAACGGTCGATATGAATTCAATAACAAATGGGTCGGTAATGCAGACCTAAAATATGTTTCTGACAAAGATTACCTAAAAGACATTTCTCTTCCACAAAAAGATGATATGTGGCTAACCTCACATATCGGCGCTCAAATGTTTGAAAACAGAGATTATGCTGACATCAGCGCCTATTATTACAAACTCATAAGCTCCATCGGCTTGCCGAATAATGAAGAAAAGCCATTCATAATGCCGGTCATGACTTATGAGAATATCAGCGATTCGAATAGTTACGGCGCTTATTTCAAAAACACCTTCAATATGGCCTCGGTCTATCGCGAAGATACCACCAGCGACCAGCGCCTAACCATGATAAATTCATGGAATTTGCCTTACACCAGCCCTTATGGTGAAAAGTATAAATTTGTAGCTTCTGTTAAATCCGATTTATATTATATTGATAATTATACCAATGCAGAAGGGGATGACTTTACCGGCACCGTAGCACGCGTATTTCCTCAAATCGGCGTAGAGTGGCGTTTACCTTTTGTGAAAGCCACGGAAACATCGCGTCAAATTATTGAGCCGGTTGTCGTAGCTGCTTTATCACCGAACGGTGGCAATAAAGACAACAAGATTCCTAACGAAGATAGCCAAGATATCGAATTAGATGATACCAATATCTTGAGCCTTGACCGCTACGCCGGATATGATCGCAACGATTCCGGCAGCCGCATCAGCTATGGTATCAACTGGAGCGCTTACGGCGACCGCATGGGCAGAACGTCAGCGTTTATTGCTCAAAGCTATCGTTTTAATAAAAATGAAGGTTTTGGCGAATATCTTGACCAAAGAAGCTACTTCAGCGACTATGTCGGTAGAATTAACGCCACCCCGAATGAATATCTGGACCTAAATTATCGCTTCACGATTGACAAAGATTCGTTTAACTTTAACTATAACGAATTAACGGCAGGTATCGGACCTAACATGATGAGATTATATATATCTTATATTTATCTCCAAAACAACCCGAACGCCACAATCCAAGGCTACAGAGAACGCCAAGAACTCTACACTGCCTTAAACTTAGGTCTCAGCAGAGATTGGACCTTAAGACTTTATAACCGCCAAGATCTGGCAAATATTGATAAATCGCTTGAATATGGCGGCTCTGTCATCTATGAAGACGAATGCATGAAGTTTATATTAAACATTGAACGTTATAACTATGATACAACGGACTATGACAATGATTATGAATACACCGCAACCTTTATGTTCAAAACATTAGGCATGATCGGCTCAGAATAAAGAAGGGACAAACAATGAAAAAAATAATATTTTCGGTACTGGCAATAATCTTAAGCATATCCAATGCTTCTGCCTTCGACTTTTCATCAATAGACCCAAGACTTTCCTCTGACAGAGGCGGCGGAACAAGTAATGAATCAACAGAAGATAATACAGAAAAATCCAAAGTATTTCGCAGTCCGCAAAGCATGACCCAAGCTGTTGAAAAAAAGGCCACGCCAAGCTTATCGCCGATAAAAAGCAGCACGGTAAAAATCGTAGCCGTTGTCAATGGCGATATTATCTCCAGCGAGGATTTGGACGACCGCGTCAAAGCCTTCATCATGACCAGCCAAATTCCGGTAAATGACGAAAACAAAGCCGTCATTTATCAAAGGGTTTTAAGCTCAACGATTGATGAAAAACTAAAAGTTCAAGAGGCCGAAAAAAATGGTATTAATATAACCGAAGCCGACATAGACGCCTCAATTGCTAATTTTGAAACGGGAAACAAAATCGGCAAAGGTAAAATGAAAAACATTTTGAAAGAATATGGCGTTTCGGAAAAAGCCTTCAGAGAACAAATGAAAGCAGACTTAGCCTGGATAAAATTAATCCGTCAAAAGGTAGAAAGAGAAGGCGGCATCAGCAACAAAGATGTTGAGCAAGAGCTGGCAAATGCAAAAAAAGACTTCTCAAGCCCCAAATACCAACTGTCAGAAATATTTATCAGCGGCAAAAATAAAGCACAAGTAAACGAAATATCCGAGGCCTTAAAAAATGACCCGCGTTTTGAATATTATGCCTTCCAGTTTTCAGAGAGCCCGACCGCTTCCGCTGGCGGACAACTGGGCTGGATAAACATAGAATCATTAAGCGAACCATTACAAAAAGCCGTTAAAAAACTAAAAACCGGTGAAATTTCCGCACCGATAAAAGTTGGCGAAGATTATTATATTATGAGACTGGGACAAGTTTATAACCCAAGCTCAAACAAACACATGCCGACCGAAAAAGAAATCAGACAGTTTTTGGAAAACCAACAACTCGATACAACGGCCACCAAATATATCCAGCAACTTCGCCAAAAAGCAGTGATTGAATTCCGAGGATAAAAATGGGATTATCCGCCGCAGAAATCATAGACAGCTTGCCCAGCCTTCGGCTAACGGTTGAAACACATGGCTTATTAGCCAAAAAAGCCTTAGGTCAAAACTTTTTACTGGATAGAAACATCACCGACAAAATCATTCGCCTTTCGCTTGAAAAACAAAATAAGGATTCGTTCGCCGGTGATAACATCTATGAGATTGGCCCCGGCCCCGGCGGATTAACACGGTCAATTTTAAGACAAGAGCCGAAGAAGTTAACGGTTATTGAAATGGACGACCGCTGTATCAGCATTATGAAAGACCTGCAAGCACGCTTTAAGAACAGACTGGAAATTATCAACGGCGACGCCTTAACGATTGAAATAAAAAACAGAGATGAAGCACCGCGCCATATAATCAGTAATTTGCCCTACAATGTGTCCGTCCCCTTACTAACCGGTTGGTTAAAAGACATTGAACATTTCAAAAGCCTGACGCTAATGTTCCAAAAAGAGGTTGCGGAAAGAATTATGGCTCCGATAAACACCAAAGACTACGGACGTTTATCGATTCTATCGCAGTTAAATTGCAAAATTGAAAAATTAATGGACTTAAATCCAAACTGCTTCACTCCGGCGCCCAAGATATGGTCAAGCGTTTTACTATTCCGTCCATTAGAAAACAGGCCCAGCGCCCAAGAGCTCAAAAAGCTGGAGCATTTAACCACTTTAGCCTTTAGCCAACGACGCAAAATGGTCCGTCAAAGTTTAAAGTCAATCAACGGAATTTCAGAAAAACTGGAATCATTGGGGATAGAAGACACCCGCCGTGCAGAGCAAATCTCGCCGCAAGAATACTTAAAACTGGCTTCCATAATATAATTTTTTACAAATTGACAAAAAAAATTCTTGCAAAAAAGAAATTAGCGTGCTATTTTCAGCATGTTAAATTTATTATTTCACTTATTTATTAATCATAAAAAACAATAATTATGGAATTACAAGAATTATTATCAAAGTACAAAGAGGTCGAAAACAAGACCATCTCTGTCATCAAGAAGAAAGAATTTGTTGAAGCTGTTGAACCCCTGCTCGGCAAAGAAAATACTCAGAAACTCTACGCACTGAGAAGAGCTATTCTGATTTCCGAACTGGCCGACACCATCAAAGAATTTCCGCGCCTGCACAAGAAGCAAACGCTTCGCCTGTTTGAAAATGTAGCCTGCGTCAGAAAGGAAGACAGCATCTCAGGCGGCCGCATCATGAGAGAAACCTTGATAGATTTGGTTGAAACTCTTGAAACCTACACTGGCAGCAAAATCACCAAAGATTGTGACGCCCCGTTGCGCTATTTGGAAGATTTTTGCGATGAAGGCGAAGAAGTGACGATTGAAGACATCGCCGACTACTTCTCTGAAAGACAAGACCGCAAGATTTCCAAAATAATCGCCCGCGCCAACCCGTCTTTCATTGAAACTTGGAAAAAGAAGCAGGAACAACAAAACTCCCGCAAACGAGTTAAAGAGTATTTGGCGGAATCTTGTGGCGTCAAACTGGAAGAGATAAAAGAAACCGACAAGGTTATCATCTTGCACCCCAGTGAGGGCTCCATCGGAAAAGACGACTACTATGTCATCATCTTCTGGATGGAAGATGCTTTCAAGAAAGCACTCCCCAAAAACTTTGACTGCAACCAACGCACTGTCGGTGAACTAATTGACTTCTTTGCAAAGAACTAAATCTTTGCAAAAGGCTAAACAACAAAAGGAAGGTTTTCATAACCTTCCTTTTTTCATATCCGTTTATCAGCTGAATGACAAAATTCCTTAATCGGACAATTATTGCAATCAGGCTTTTGTGCTTTACAAATATAGCGCCCAAAAAGCACCAACCAGTGATTAGCATTTTTAACATAATTATCCGGCAGAACGGAAAGCAAATCTTTTTCCACCTCAAGCGGCGTTTTCCCTTGGCTAAAATCAAGGCGATGAGCGATTCTAAAAACATGCGTATCAACAGCCAAAGTCGGCTGATTAAACCACACATTAAGCACCACATTTGCGGTTTTCCGCCCCACACCCGATAGATTTTCTAAAGCCTCACGATTCGCCGGAACTTCGGAGTTATATTTTTCCACCAACTCTTGAGAAAGCGCGATAATATTTTTGGCTTTGTTATTATAAAGACCGATGGTTTTAATATAAGATTTTAAGTTTTCCAAACCGAGAGAAAGCATCTTCTGCGGCGTATCAGCAATTTTGAACAACGATTCTGTCGCACGATTAACGCCTTTATCGGTTGACTGCGCCGAGAGCACAACCGCCACCAAAAGCGTATAAGCATTATGAAAATTAAGTTCGCACCGCGGATTCGAATCAAGCTTGTTAAACACCGCCATAATATCGAGAATTTCTTTTTTACTACGCATCAGGCTTTTACTCCGCCGGCACCGGCTGCTTTCGGTGCATTTTCATCTAACGGCCAGCGCGGACGCGGCTTAAAGTCTAAAGAATTTGTCAGTCCTTTCTGGAAACGCTCTAACCCTGCCCAAGCAATCATCACACCGTTATCGGTACAATAACGAACAGGCGGCGCCGCAAAAGTCAATTTATTATTCTTAGCCAAGCGTTCAAGAGCCATACGCAAATATGAATTTGCCGCCACCCCACCGGCCACCACAAGGTCATTTCCGTCAGGATAATTAGCTTTGAAATACTTTATGGCTTTCTCGAGCTTAATAAGCAAACACTCGGTTGCCGTTTTCTGAAAACAAGCACAAATATCTGCCACATCTTGCTTTGGCAAAATCGCATGCTCGACTTTCCCATCGGGAGAATAAGATTCGATGATTTTCCGCACTGCTGTTTTAAGCCCCGAAAACGAAAGATTTAAATCACCGGAATTCTGCAACGGATGAGGCAGAGAAAAACGATTCTCATTCCCTTGGTCAGCCAGTTTTTCAATCATCGGCCCGCCGGGATACCCCAGATTAAGCATTTTTGCCACTTTATCAAAAGCCTCACCGGCCGCATCATCAATCGTTGTGCCCAAACGTTCATATTGCCCAACATCTTTCACCACCAAAATTTGGCAATGCCCGCCCGAAACCAATAATAACAAATAAGGATAAGTCACACCGGCGGTCAAGCGTGCAGTCAAAGCGTGCCCTTCAAGGTGATTAACCGCCACAAAAGGCTTATTAAGAGCCAAAGCCAAAGCCTTTGCCGCCATAACACCGACCACAACACCACCAATAAGCCCCGGACCGGAAGAAGCAGCAATCGCATCAAGTTCTTGCGGTTTTACACCGGCTTTTTTTAATGTGAGTTCTATAATTTCATCAATATGCTCCAAATGGGCGCGTGCCGCCACTTCCGGCACCACCCCGCCAAATTTTTTATGTTCTTCTTGCGAGAGCACAACTTCGCCCAAAATTTCTCTATCATCAGAAACAACGGCGGCGGCTGTTTCATCACAGCTGCTCTCAATACCTAAAACAATCATTTGTATATTCCAAAATATAGTATTGCAGTTTTAATTTAATCTTTTAAGATTATATACACTAGAAAAAGACAGATGACAAGGATTTTACAATGAGCAAAAACAAAACCGTCCCCTCCACCAAAAAAGTGGAAGAAATCAAAGAAAATCAAACAGAAGAAATAGAATCTTCTGCTGAAGAAAGCAAAGCCGCCAACAAGATGTACGGCCGCCTTATGGCAAGAATAGCCATGTGGATCATTTTTTTGGCCGTAATTGCCGGCTTATGGGTCAAACCAGAAATTTTACAACAGATAATTTCACGCTTTGAAATGCCACAACAAACAAATGCTGCCGGCGCGCCCAGTATCAAACAGCTAGAAAAACAACTTTACGCTTTGCAAAACCAAATGCGTGTTCTGCAAAGAAACGCATCAAACGGCAATTTTGATACCGAAAGCCTAAAAGCGCTGAATAACCGCATTTCAAATTATGAAAAACAAAACATAGCGCTGATTGAGACCAAAGCCGATAAAGAAAGCCTAATGGGAATTATCAATCGACTGGACCGCATGGAAGAACGCCTGAACAACATGGCCAAAATTTCTGATCAAGGCGCTTTGATATTATCCGCCGTCATGATGATTAAAGACAGTGCCGAAAAAGGCAACAACTTTGAATACGAAGCCGAAATGCTGTCACAACTAACCGCACAAGAGGCTCAAATGCAAAATTCGGTCAGGATCATCAACAGCTACGCTCAGAAAAAAATTCCAAACAAACAGGAATTGCAAGAAAAATTTGCTCAAGTCCGCGAAGTTGTAGAAAAAGCCGAACAAGAACGTGAGATAAAAGACAAAAACTGGAAAGAGCGCTTGAACATGAAATTTCAAGAAGTAGTCCAAATAAAACACACCAACCAACAAGAAAATGAAACAGCTCAACCGGATTTGCTGAGTGCAGCACAAAAAGAAGTCGATACCGGCCACTTTGCTCAGGCAATAACTCTGCTGAATGCCGCGCCGGAACTCGTTTCACAAAATCCGATTCTCCAAGAATGGATTTCATCGGCTCAAAATCACATTAACTTTAATCAGGCAATATCTCAGCTCTGCAGCAGCTCTCTCGCCTTGATGAAACTTAATTATGTACAAACAAAAGCAGCAAATTAGAAGGAAACAAGAAATGGAAAATCAAGAACTAAAAAAGCTCTGGCTCAAAAATTTTTCAACCGTACCTGAAACTTTGAAAAGGATGAAAGAGGTTGGTTCTGTTGCCACCGCGTTTAATACAAATATTGATGCCGTTCTTAAAGTCAGCGGCAAAAAAATCGCAGAATTAGCAAAAAAGCTGGGACTGGGATTAAAAGAAATTGAAGACATCAAACAAACCAAGCTTGAACAGCCATCAGATGTCATAAAAGGCCTTTTCAAATGCTTCAAAAGCGGCATTGCCGAAGAATGGTTGACCGAAGATAAACTAGTCTATGACTGGATGGTCGAAAACTTAGGATACGACCGCCTGCAAATGGGCGGACAAGGCGGCATTGTAGCCAATGCTTTGGCTGTTACCGGTGTCCAAAAAGTTTATGCTCACACCAATTCTTTGCCTGAACTTCAAGCCAAACAGTTTTTAAAAAGAGAAAACCTGATGTCCTTTGACCACGATGGCAAAGAAAAACCGGCTTACAGCATTAATCGTGAAGTTGATATTCCGTTGATTCACTGGATTCTCGAATTTGATAAAAACGACAGCGTCGAGCTGGATGGAAAAACCTTCACTTGCCCGAAGTCAAACCGCTTTATTGCCACCTATGACCCGCTTAATTTGCATTTAGTCATGGACGAACATTTTGTAACCGCCATGGGCAAAAAGAAAATTGATTACGTAGTTCTGTCCGGATTCCATGCTTTAACCGAAAGAAATAACGGGGTCAAATTGCAAGATGACGCTCTTCCGATTATCAAAACTTGGAAAGACAACGGTGACTTAATTCACCTTGAAATTGCATCAACCCAAGACATTGCCGTCAGAAAAGCAATTATTAAAAAAATTGCTCCGATTGTCGATTCTGTTGGCGTTAATGAAAGAGAAGCAATTGACATTCTTGAAGTCACCGGTTATGAGGACTTAGCAGAAAAATGTAACAAAGACACTCATAGTGTTAATATGTTTGAAGCAATATTAAACATCAAAAAACACATCAAAACACCGCGCATTCAGTTGCACATGTTTGGCTTATACATCACCATTCAAGACAAAGGTTATAAGGTTAAACCTGAAGAAAACTTGAGAGGTATGATGTTAGCTGCCACGGTTGCTGCCGGAAAAGCCGGCACCGGAAATATCAACGAAGAAAAGAACCTTCTTTGGGCACAAGGACAAGAAGTGTCAGATGTCGGCTTAAATGAGTTGCGTGACCTGTCAGAGCATATTAAAAAGCCTGAACTGTTAAGCCACGGCATTGCAGAATATGATGGTTTTGACATCATCGCTATTCCGACAATTTTGGTAGAAAAACCGGTAACTTTGGTCGGCATGGGTGACACCATATCGTCTATCTCACTGGTCGGTGCCAGATAAAAATAATTTTATCACCTTAAAGAGCGTTGTTGAAAAACACGCTCTTTTTTTCACCACTCTTTCATCTCAAAATAAAAATCATCTTGAAAATATAAGGAATTTGTGATATAGTAGAGTCGTGAAGGCAAACGAGATAGGAGAAGTATTATGTTTATCTCACGACAAAAGGCGGTTTTTACCGCGGCGCTATGTTTGGCGGTAGGAATTTCGCCTGTTAGTGCGAGAGCTGATAATTCTGTTATCAAGAGTGACGAGCAGCTTGTCTACACACTTCACACACACCTTTATGCTTGGTCACCAAGTTTGCCTTCTTCTGATGAATTTCAAATCGCGGCAGTCTGTTTTATTAATGACACTTCGGCTTGTGCGGACAGTATGTTTAGCGGCAAAGAAAACGGCAGCGGTAATAATATTCCAGATTTTGACCTTAATCCCGACAAGCGTTGTTATAATGAGGGCTATACGATAACGAGTTGTCCTGACGGGTATAAAGCCGGCGGCAAGAAATGTCCTTATGGCGCTTATTATTCGGAATGTGTAAAAGCTTGCCCGAGTAATTACGTCACTTGTGAAGAACCGCATATCGGCGTTGGTGAGCCTTGCGACGGAAAATATGCGTCTTGCACTTGCACGCCTTGCGGTGCTGGATATGATTATACCACTATTCCCGAAGGTTATATCCAAGACGGCGAAGCCTGCCTCGATTGTGACGGACAAACCAAATATAAAGTTAAAATCAATCCCTGTGATGGCTTTCAAGATTGTGGCTCAATGGGCGGCGCAGCCGGTGCGGAAACTTGCCAGTCAGGCAATACACTCAAATATGATAATTGCAAACCCTGCCCGAATTTAGGCACTTATACGAGTTGCCCAAGCGGCTCGGTCTGTGAATATGAAGACTGTTCGGGCTTATGGTATGCCACCGGCTGTAAAAGCGGCTATACCGATTATTGCGACTATTGCGCAATGTAAGAAAACAAAGGAGAAAGAAGATGAAAAAAATACTCTATACAACAACAGCATTTGTTCTTTGTGGCGGCATTGTGCAAACAAATGCAGCCTGTATTGCCACCCCGAGCTGTACGGCAATGGGCTATACCAGCACATCAAGCTGCACCAACGGCATTAAATGCCCTTTCGGGGATTATTGGTATTGCCCAAAAGACGGAGAATGTGCAGAATTTCCTTATACATGCTTCGGCCGTGGATATGTTGAAGCTGCCGGAATTGGTGCTGATTGTAATGGTAAATATGTGAAATGTGAATGTTATGAAGGATTTGAATGGCAAGACGGCAAAGGATGTATTGAAAGCTCAACAGAATGTAAAATTGGCGCAATACTATATAACGACATGACTTGTTCTTCTTCTATATATGACCATGATATAGGGGTAAAAACAGCAATAGGTATTGTGTTTTATACTGATGGAATGGGACACGGACAAGCAATGGCGCTGCAATCATTAGGAAGTCATAAATGGGGCGAATACGGTATAGATATTCCAACATTGACAAACTATGATACAGACGAATCTGCCTCCAAAGATTATGATAGCTGCGAAAATACAGCAAAAATAATTGCTGCAGGAGATAAGAGTAAGAATCCAGCAGCATGGGCGGCACATGAGTATAAAACAGCGGGAACTGAGGCCGGAGATTGGTGCTTGCCGGCAGCTGGAATATTTACCTCATATTACAATAACAAAGACGCAATTGTTTCAGGTTTTACAAAAGCCGGTGGAGTACAATTCTCATATTTAACTTGGTCATCAACAGAAAAAACCGAAAACACCGCATGGCGCGGAGGCGGTGGTGGCAATGGCGTGGGAGGAGATTTTAAAGATTACAACCGCGAGGTCCGCCCCGTCATAGAATTTCCGGTAGAAGAACATACAGCACCAGCTTGTGACAGCAGCTATAAATACACCTGCACAAATGGTTCTTATGTTATTGGAGGTTCTGGAACAGCATGTGACGGAAAGTTCCAAAATTGTACTTGTTCATCGCCTTATGAATGGAGCAACGGAAATTGTGTCTGTGCTGCAAAATATACATGCTCAGGAGAACACGAAATAGGAGGAGAAGGATCTTCATGCAATGGAAAATATACCAGTTGTCAATGTGAAAGCGGCTATAGTTGGAAGGCATCTGGACCTAACTGTTCTTACGGATGTTTTGATTCTTACGCAGCTCAATGCTAACATACTATATATTTACCATATTTGTTCATATAAATACTTAAATTTAGAACAACCAAAAAAGTAACCCACCGGCTTAGCCGGTGGTTCTTCACAAGCGGGTGTAACCCTAACGGTGCCAGCGAACGCCTTA
>CALXTE010000024.1 GCA_944391345.1 uncultured Alphaproteobacteria bacterium | reverse complement strand
AACAATCCGCCGGACTATGATTTAAACCCGCTTAATCGCTGTCATAATGAAGGATATACAGTAACCAATTGCCCCGATGGTTATAAAGCCGGCGGCAAGAAATGTCCTTATGGAGCTTATTATTCGGAATGTGTAAAAGCTTGCCCGAGTAATTATGTGACTTGTGAAGAACCGCATGTCGGAGTTGGTGAGCCTTGCGACGGAAAATACGCGTCTTGCACCTGCACGCCTTGCGGTGCCGGATATGATTATACCACAATTCCCGAAGGTTATGTCCAAGACGGCGAAGCCTGCCTCGATTGCGACGGGCAGACAAAATATAAAATCAAAATCAATCCTTGCGACGGCTTTCAAGACTGCGGTTCTATGGGCGGTGAAGCCGGAGCAGAAACTTGTCAGTCCGGCAATACAATCAAATATGATAACTGTAAAGCTTGTCCGAATTTAGGGACTTATACGAGTTGCCCAAGTCCTTATACGTGTACTTATGAAGAGTGTTCAAATAGTTATTATAAATCTGGTTGTGAATCTGGCTATGATTGGGATGCTTCTGAGCAAATTTGTGCTCAACAGTGTAGTAGTTTTTATCAATATACTTGTACGGGGCCAAATGAAATAGGTTTTTTGGATGATTGTAATGGAAAGTATACTGCCTGTTCTTGTTCTTATGGTTATTTTTGGAATGGAGATTCTTGTTTGGCAGGCAATGAATGTATGTTAGGAGATGAAATCGGAAAGATTCTTTATAGTGATAAATCTCGTTCATGGAGCTTAGATAGCGAAAAAACTCCGATAGGAATAGTTGTATGTTCATATCGAAATGGAGGAGGTCAAGCTATTGCACTTGATTCTATAGGAGAGTATATTTGGAGCTCTGGCGAAATTGATGTTAGTAAACTCTATAATTATGAAGATCAAAATGCTGCTTTGCAAGATGTTTCTAGTTGTTATAATAGCCAAATAGTTATGAGTGCTGGTAATAGTGATTTATTTCCAGCAGTGTGGGTAGTATATAATTATAGTACAGAAGGAACGAGTACTGGAGATTGGTGTTTGCCTGCAGCAGGAATATTTACTTCATATTATCACAATGAGGACATTATTCGAAATGCATTTTATGAAGCAGGAGTTGGTACGCCTGTTAGAAAATATGATCATATAATAACATCTACAGAAATGAGAGATAGTCTTGTGTGGGTGCAAATTTTTGATAATAGATATGGAATATATACAACAGAGAAATTTTTACCACGCGAGGTTCGGCCGGTGCTTGAATTTTAAGCAAAAAACATAAATAACGCGCTCCATAAGCAGATGTTTTGTCTTTTGTGGGGCGTTTTGATTTTTTTTATCGAAAAAAAGCTTGCAATTTTTGCAAAAACAAGTATAAAGTCTGAATCAGAATTAAAAATTTTTTTCATAAGGTATAAATAAAATGGCACGCGTAACAGTCGAAGATTGTGTTGAAAAAATTCCAAACCGCTATGAACTTCTTATGGTAGCCGCTCAGCGCGCTAAGGATATCAGCGCCGGCGCACCGATTACGGTCTCTCGTGACAATGATAAAAATCCGGTCATTGCCTTGAGAGAAATTGCCGAAGGCACGGTAAATATTGAAGAATTGCAAAAGTCTTTGGTATTGGGTCTTCAAAAATATGTTGAGGTTGAAGAACCCGAGGAAGAAGAGCTTGAGATTATGGCTGCCGAAAAAGAGTTGGCAGATTTGGACGAACAGTTCTCTGCCGTTCCCCTTGACGCAGCCGATGTTGATGACTCCATGCAGATTCATGATGCTGATGATGACTTGGATTTGGACAGCGACGCCGATTCGGACCTGTCACTTGATGATGATGCTCTTGATGACGATGCGCTTGACATGGGTGATGACATGGACGGAGATTTTGACGAGGAAGAATAATCTCCGATTCAACATTTTTTAAGGTTCTCCGGTTTATAATTGTTGCAATTACATTCGAGTGCGAATCGCAACAGCTGTAAACCGGTTTTTTTGTGATTGAGCGCAAGATTTTAGAAGTGGATAAACAAGTAGATGTTAAGACAGTACGAATTAGTCGAATTAGTAAAATCTTATGATCCGGACGCTGATGAAGATGCGCTCAACCGGGCTTATGTCTTTGCCATGAAAAAGCACGGCGCTCAATTAAGAGAGTCCGGAGACCCTTATTATTCTCACCCGATTGAAGTTGCCGGTATATTAACCAAGTTTAAGCTTGATTGCGCTTCAATTATTGCCGGATTGCTGCACGACACGGTAGAAGATACCGATACCACGATTGAAGAAATTGAGCAGCTTTTTGGCAAGCAGGTTGCCTCTATTGTCGACGGTGTAACAAAGCTGGCCATGATTGAACAAAAATCAGGCAGCAGCAAACAGGCCGAAAACTTCCGCAAACTGCTTTTGGCAATGTCTGATGATATTCGCGTTTTGCTAATAAAGCTGGCAGACAGACTGCATAACATGCGCACACTTCATTTCTGCAAACCGGAAAAGCGAGCCCGCATTGCTAAAGAAACTTTGGATATCTATGCCCCTTTGGCCGAGCGTATCGGCATGCAGGAAATCAAAAGCGAGCTGGAGGAAATCGCTTTTGCCGAGTTGCATAAAGAAGCACATGATTCAATCGTTGCGCGTTTAAACTTCTTGCGCGAAAAAGACAGCAATATTGTTCCGAAAATCATCGAACATCTGCAAAAAGACATGGAAGAAAACGGCATAAAGGCCACCGTAACCGGCAGGGAAAAAACGCCTTATTCCATCTGGCGCAAAATGCAGCAAAAAAATGCTTCTTTTGAGCAACTTCTTGACATTATGGCCTTTCGCATTTGCGTAGAAGATATCGGCACTTGTTATCAGGCACTTGGTGTCATTCACAGCAAATATCACATGATACCGCGCCGTTTTAAGGATTATATTTCAACCCCGAAGCCCAATGGCTATAAGTCGATTCATACGGGGGTCATCGGTCCGGAAAACACCAGAATTGAGATTCAGATTCGTACTTATGAAATGCACGAAATCGCCGAGAAAGGTGTGGCTGCCCACTGGGCTTATAAGCAAGGTCAAAAAGTTGAAGGACGAAACTTCCGCTGGATGCGTGAGCTGCTCGAAATTTTGGATCAAGCCCAAAATCCTGAAGAATTTTTAGAAAACACCAAGCTTGAGATGTATAATGATCAAGTTTTTTGCTTTACGCCAAAGGGAGATTTAATCGGTCTGCCGATAAATTCAACGCCGGTTGACTTTGCTTATGCGGTTCATTCCTCGGTCGGAGATACCTGCGTCGGAGCTAAAATTAACGGCGAGATAAAACCCTTAAGAACGGTTTTGCAAAATGGTGATCAGGTTGAGGTCTTAACCTCAAAGGCGCAACATCCTTCAACCGAGTGGGAACGCTTTGTCGTTACCGGAAAAGCAAAGGCCGCGATTCGCCGCTATGTTCGCGCCCATAAAAGAGACCAATTTATTGCGCTTGGCAAAGATATTTTGGACCGCCAGTTTAAAGGAGAAAAACTGGAATTTTCAGAAAAAGCTTTGGTTAATGTTATGCCGAATTTTGAGGCGGAATCCATAGATGATATTTATGCCAAAGTCGGTGAAGGCTTAATTACCGGCTGGGATGTTTTGCGCGCGGTATATCCGGCTTATAAACAATCAAAACTTGAAAAAGTGGTTAAGGCGATAAAAGTTCCGAGCCTGAAAAATGTTTTGAAAAAGAACAAGAGCAAGGGCGAGCCTTTGAAAATAAAAGGACTGGTGCCCGGAATGGCTGTGCATTTTGCCGGTTGTTGTCACCCATTGCCGGGGGACAGAATTGTCGGTATTGTGACCACCGGTAAAGGCGTGGCAGTCCATACGATTGACTGCAAGGTTTTGGAAAAATTTGCCGATGAACCGGAGCGCTGGCTGGATATTGCTTGGGGTGATGATGCCGAAAACGAAACCCATGTCGGCCGCTTAAAAATCATGCTGGCGAATGAACCAGGAGCTTTGGCGGACTTATCAAATCTGGTTGCACGCAATAACGGCAATATCTCAAATTTGAATATCGTTTATCGCACGGTAAGTTATTTTGAACTTTTGGTAGATGTTGAAGTTAAGGATGTCAAACACCTAAATGATATAATAGCGGCATTAAAAGCAAGCCGCGTGGTTAGTTATGTTGCCCGTGCGGCACAATAGAAAGGAAAACGCATGATTATCGGAATCGGCTCGGATATTACCAATATTTCAAGATTTGAACGCTCCATCAAGGCCTATGGCGTGCGCTTGATTGATCGTGCCTTGGGTGAGAAAGAAAAAGCGGAACTGGAGCAAAAAGAGTTTATCTCACCGCAAGAATATGCGGCCAGCGTGGCCAAGCGCTTTGCGGCCAAAGAGGCTTGTTCAAAGGCTTTGGGGACAGGGTTTCGTAACGGAATTTATTTGAGCCAGATACAGACCGTTCACAACAAAGACGGCAAGCCTGAGATTGTGCTTTCGGGCAAGGCTTTGGAGCAGTTTCAAAAACTTTGCGGCGGCAAGACTGGCGGAATTCATCTGAGCATAAGCGATGATTATCCATGGGCACAAGCCGTAGTTATTATTGAGCAGTTGGGCTAGATTGTTTTGGATAAAATTGCGCAGAGCAGGTTTATCTAAAATAATCGCTAAAAAAGCGAGGAAAAAATGGAAAAAGAAGAAAGTTTGGCAGAAACCATAAAAACAATCATCTATGCAATTTTGATTGCGGTAGTGATTCGCACATTTTTGTATGAGCCGTTTAAAATACCTTCAGGCTCGATGTATCCGTCGCTTTATGTTGGCGACTTTTTGTTTGTGTCAAAATATACCTATGGCTATTCAAAGCATTCTTTTCCGTTCAGCATGGCTTTGTTCAACGGGCGTGTATGGGCCGATGAACCGGAACGCGGCGATGTCGTTGTTTTCAAATTTCCGCAAGACAACCGCACGGATTATATCAAGCGTGTTATCGGCCTCCCCGGAGATAAGATAAAGCTTGAAAACGGCAGATTGTATATAAACGGTAATTTGGTTGCGCGCGAACAAATTGATGACTTTGTTCTAAGGGACAAATATGGCAATGTCGAGCGCTTCCGTCAATATGTTGAAACTTTGCCCAATGGGGTAAAGCATAATATTTTAGAAATTTCTGATTCTGAACTTTATGATGACGTTCCGGAATTAACCGTGCCGGAAGGAACTTACTTTATGATGGGCGATAATCGCGATCGCTCGGATGACAGCCGCGTCAATGTGGGCTTTGTTCCGTTTGAAAATTTGGTCGGAAAGGCCAGAGTTTTGTTCTTTTCTTATGACGGAAACGGCGGCCCGTGGTATAAATTGTGGAATTTACCGCGGCAGATTCGCTGGAGCCGTATGTTTGACAAGATAAAATAAAGGAGCCGACATGAGCGGATATGAAAATTTGGAAGCGGCTTTAGGATATGCATTTAAGCATAAAAGCTTGCTAAAACAGGCACTGACCCATAGCAGCGTGACCGGCAATACCGATGAAAATTATGAGCGATTGGAGTTTTTGGGTGACCGCGTTTTAGGCTTGGCCGTTGCCGAAATGTTGTACAAAGAATTTAAGAACGAGCCGGAAGGAAGCCTTTCACAGCGTCACACGGCCTTAGTCTGTAAAGAAACCGTGGCAGAAATTTCGCGCGAGCTTGGAATAGATAACTATGTGCGGATAGCCACGGAAGACATTCGTGAAAATGACAATGTTTTGTGCGATGTCGGAGAGGCAATAATCGGCGCCATTTTTCTGGAAAGCGGGGCCGATGCGGCCTTTGCTTATGTGCGCAATCATTGGGAAAAACAGTTGCATAAAGCCGTTATTCCGCCAAAGGATTGCAAAACAGCCCTGCAAGAAATGGCTCATACCAAAGGGTTTGACATGCCGGTTTATGAGGTTATAAAACGCGAAGGTTCGGAGCATGAGCCGATTTTTCATATTGCAGTTCGACTGGGTGCCGACCGAGAAGAAATCGGAACCGGTAAAAACAAAAAACTGGCAGAACAAGACGCAGCCCATAAAATGCTTGAAAAAATAAGGAGCTTACCCAATCATGGCAAATAAGGAAAAAAACACACAACAAGAGCCGGTAACACGCTGCGGCTTTGTGGCCTTGATTGGGGCGCCGAATGCCGGAAAGTCAACCATTACCAATAATTTTGTAGGCTCAAAGGTGTCAATCGTTTCGCCCAAAGAACAGACCACGCGAACAATGGTTAAAGGCATTGGAATATATGGTAATACCCAAATTATTTTTCTTGATACGCCGGGGATTTTTAAGCCCAAAAGAAGACTTGATCGAGCCATGGTTGCTTCGGCTTGGAGCGGGGTCGGGGATGCCGATATAACGGTTTTGGTTGTAGACGCGCATAAAGGTGTTGACGCGCAGGTCGAGGCGATTATAGATGCTTTGAAGGAAAAACAAACACCGGCGGTTTTGGTCTTAAATAAGATTGATTTAATCAAAAAAGAAAAACTTTTGGCACTGAGTGCAGACCTAAATAACCGCTATCCGTTTGAAGAAACTTTTATGATGTCGGCGACCAAGGGCGAGCATACCGAAGAGTTTTATGCTTATTTGGCCGAGCATTTGCCCGAGAGCCCGTGGTATTATCCCGAAGAGCAGATGTCGGATATGCCCTTGAAGTTATTGGCGGCAGAGATTGTGCGGGAAAAGTTGTTTTTATATTTGCAGCAAGAAATTCCTTATGAATTGACGGTTGAGCCGGAGCTCTGGCAAAGAAGGGCAGACAATTCGGTTCGCGCCGAGATGACGATTTATGTTCAGCGAGAAAGCCAAAAGATAATTGTTTTGGGCAAAGGCGGCACCATGATAAAGAAAATCGGGCAGGCGGCACGCCAAGAAATTGAACGTTTGTTAGACGAGCGGATACATCTGTTTTTGTATGTTAAAGTCCGCGAAAATTGGGGCGATGATCCGGCGCGTTATAGCGAATGGGGCTTGAATTTTAACGCCTAAGATATAGATTAAAAAGAAAACATCATAAGGAGGAAAATCATGCAAAAAGTTTTATTAGCCGCATTGGGACTGATGGGCTTAAGCGCTTGCGCCAGCCACAATCTTTGCGCAACTTATACCGGCATTTTGCCCTCATCGGAAGGGTCGGGACTAGCCACGGAATTAACCTTAAATCCGGACGGAACATTCGAGATGGAAAGCGTCTATGTTGATAAAAATACAACGGTTTTTGCCGATTCGGGAACTTATAGCATAAGCTATGATAATGTTTTAACGCTAAATTCCGAAACCATGGCCATGTCTTATTTTCAACTGGAAGAAGGTCAGGTTCGTAAATTAGACAACCATATGCAGCCGGTAATCGGCTCCATGTCCGACGCTTATATTTTGACGGAAAGCAACACCTGCAATCTTCCGGAAAAGAAAAAATAAATTTTAAGCGTAAGAAGAATAGACAAGGCATTGCTTCGGCAGTGCCTTTTTTATGGAAAAATCAGCAAAAAACTTATTGACTTTTATAAAAAATATCTTTATAACGCAAAGTAAATAAAAGGATTTTCCCAAAGGAAAGAGATTTTACACTTCTGCGGGGTGCCGGCAGTCAGCGAGTTTTCGCCCACTGTCGTGCAATAGCTTATAGGAAAAAGATGTTTGACGGATTAACGGATAAATTAAGCGCAGCCTTCTCAAAAATAACCTCACGCGGCGTGCTTAATGAAAAAGATATCGACGAGGCCATGCGCGAAATTCGCGTTGCCTTGCTGGAGGCCGATGTGTCGCTTCCCGTCGTTCGCAGCTTTATCGCACAGGTTAAGGAACAAGCACTGGGCGAAAAGGTTGTCCGTTCCATTCAACCGGGGCAAATGGTGGTTAAGATTGTCCATGATGAACTGGTCAAACTTCTGGGCTCGGATGAAAGCGAGCTTAATTTCAAGGCTGTTCCGCCGGCTTGTGTCTTGATGGTCGGTTTGCAAGGTTCGGGCAAAACCACAACCTCGGCCAAAATCGCAAATTTGTTGAAAAACAAGAAAAAGATTTTGCTGGCCTCTTTGGATATTTATCGTCCGGCCGCCCAAGAACAGTTAGCTCAGCTCGGTGCGCAGATTGGGGTTGACACTTTGCCGATTGTTAAAGGGGAAAAGCCGGAAGAAATTGCCCGCCGCGCTCTGAAACAAGGCAAAAGCGGTAGTTATGATGTCATTATTTTAGATACGGCCGGTCGCCTGCATATTGATGAAGCTTTGATGGACGAGGTCGCTCGGATAAAAGAAATCACCAATCCGACGGAAGTCTTGCTGGTTGCCGATTCAATGATAGGCCAAGATGCTTGCAATGTTGCCAAAGAGTTTAATGATAAAGTCGGCGTAACCGGAATTGTTCTGACCAGAGTAGACGGTTCGTCTCGTGCCGGTGCAGCTTTGTCGATGCGTATGATATCGGGGGCTCCGATAAAATATTTGGGAACCGGCGAAAAAATTGATGAGTTTGAGGCCTTTCATCCCGAGCGTCTGGCCGGACGCATTTTAGGGCAAGGTGATGTTGTTTCTTTGGTTGAAAAGACCATGGAAAAGATTGACCGCGAAGAGGCGGAAGAAGTCGCCAAAAAAATGATGAAAGGCAAGTTCGACCTTGAAGATATGCTCACCCAACTGCGTCAGATCCAAAAACTTGGAAGCTTGGGCAGCTTGATGGGGATGATTCCGGGGCTGTCAAAGTTCAGAGCGCAGATTGAAGAATCAGGCGTCGGCGACAATTTGATAAAAAAGCAAGAGGCGATAATTCTTTCAATGACCAAGAAGGAGCGCCGCGAGCCGGATATTATCAAAGCCTCTCGCAAAAAGAGAATAGCGGCAGGAGCCGGAGTAGAAGTTCATGACGTCAACAAATTGCTCAAATCTTATGAGCAGATGTCGACAATGATGAAAAGAATGGGCAAGCTGGGCGGCATGAAAGGCTTGGCGGCTCAAATGATGATGAAGAAAAATCCGTTCGGAGTTTTTTCGGGCGGAATGAACAACAGGTTTCCGTTTTAGCCATAAGGCGGAAATTTGAAATTTAATAACACAACGAAAGGAAATAAAAATGGCAGTACGTATCAGATTATCACGCGGTGGTTCAAAGAAACGTCCGTTTTATCGCATTGTTGCGGCCGATCAAAGAGCGCCTCGTGATGGTAGATTCATTGAAAAATTAGGCACCTACAATCCTCTGCTTCCGAAAGACAGCGCTGAGAGATTGGTTGTTGATGCCGAGAAAGTAAAGAGCTGGATTTCAAAAGGTGCTCAACCGACCGAAAGACTGCAAAAGCTTTTTGCTAATTTGGGTTTGTGCGCAGCTCCGGCTTTGCGCAATCAGCCAAAGAAATCTGCTCCTAAAGCAAAAGCCTTAGAGAGAATGAAAGAAAAAGAAGAAAAAGCTGCCGCAGCCGCTGAAGCTGCCAAAGCTGCTGCTGAAGAAGCCAATTCTTCTGCTGAATAATTCTTAAAGATTAAGGTTATTTTTATGACAAACGGAAGACAATAATGACAAACGCAAAAAAAGTATGTCTGGGCAAGATTGTCGGTGTCCACGGGATCAGAGGAGAGGTAAAAGTCAAAAGTTATACCGCCAAAGACACGGATATTGATAAATATGGTCTTGTGGAAGACAAGCTTGGCAAAAAGTTTGAAATTAAAGTCACCGGACATTCAAAGGAACTGTTAAGAGTAAAGATAAAAGGCATTGATGACCGCACCACGGCGGAAGGCCTCAGAGGCTTAGAGCTTTACATCGATCGCACACAGTTGCCGGACTTGGAAAATGACGAATATTATCTTGATGATTTGGTCGGTTTAGACGTTAAACAGGCCGGAGAAGATAAGGTCGTCGGACAAGTTATCGGCGTTTATAACTTCGGCGCGGGAGATGTCTTGGAGCTGCGGCTTAAAGAGGACAATCGTCAAGAGATGATACCTTTTAGCAAGGCTTATGTTCCGGAGGTAAATATTAAAGAAGGTTATATTATTGTCGAAAGTGTTTTGATGAATTTGATTGACGACGAAGAGGACGAAGCCGGTGCTGAAGGTTAAGTTGTTCACGATATTTCCGGAGCTCATTCCGGGGTTTCTGGGCTATTCATTAACCGGAAAGGCACTAAGCGAAGGCCTTTGGTCAATAGAGACAGTCAATATCAGAGATTATGCCAAGGACAAATACGGATCGGTTGACGACACGCCTTGCGGCGGCGGTGCCGGAATGGTTATGAGAGCCGATATCTTGAGCGAGGCGATAAAAGCCAACCACAAAACGGGAAGAATAATCAGTATGAGTCCGAGAGGCATTCCTCTGACACAAAGCAAAGTTCACGAGCTGAGCAAGGAAGAAAACTTAAGCATCATCTGCAGCCGCTTTGAGGGAATAGATGAGCGGGTTTTAGAAGCCTATAATGTTGAGGAAATCAGCATTGGCGATTACATCTTGACCGGCGGTGAACAGGCGGCACTAATCATGCTGGACGCGGTTATCCGTTTGCTCCCCGGCGTTTTAGGAAACAAAGATTCCTTGAGCGACGAGAGCTTTGAAAACATCTTGCTGGAACATCCGCAATACACCCGCCCGATAGACTGGGAAGGTCGCAAAGTTCCGGAGGTTTTGTTGAGCGGACATCATCAAAACATAGCCAAATGGCGCCAAGAACAAGCCATAGAAGTAACCAAAACCAGAAGGCCGGACCTTTATCAAAAATATCTTGATTTGAAAAAGGTTTAGGTATATAAAGTTAAAAAATTAAAAAAGGGAAGAACCATGAATATATTGGAAAACATCGAAAAAGAGCAAATTTCAAAGCTCACCGAAGGTAAAAACATCCCCGATTTCAAACCGGGAGATACCTTAAAAGTTCACACCAAAGTAAAAGAAGGTGATAGAGAACGTATTCAGATATATGAAGGCGTTTGCATTGCCCGCAAGAATGATGGCTTGAATTCATCATTCACGGTTAGAAAAATTTCGTTCGGCGAAGGAGTAGAAAGAGTATTCCCGCTTTATTCTCCGAATGTTGCTAAGATTGAAGTATCACGTATCGGTAAAGTCCGTCGTGCAAAATTATACTTCTTGCGTGCTTTGCGTGGTCGTTCTGCTCGTATTGCTGATGATTTGTCAGCTGCGGCTAAAGCCAAAGACGAGAACAAGAGCGCCGAATAATATCTTTCGGACAAAAGTTAAAAAGCCCGTGCATAGCATGGGCTTTTTTGTGCTTTAGAATCAAAATCTGTGCGGAAGCTGTTGCTTTTCGTAAAAAAAATTATTAATTTAAAAACAATTGTGTTATATAAAAAGGTAAAGTAAAAAATTAAGGAAGGAATTTGAAATGAGCAAATATGCGATTGTCGGAGCCATGGAAGGTATCGGACACGAAATTTTGGACATTATGGAAGCCGACGGCATAAAAGCGGCAGATGTTTTTGCTGTTGATGTCAATGCGCCGCTGGGCACACAGGTTTCATACGGAGAAGATGATGAACTTGATGTCCATATGCTTGAAACATTTGATTTTTCTCAAGTTGATGCGGCGATATTTGCAACAACGGCCGAGGTTGCCAAAAGATTTATTCCCAAGTCCTTAAAGGCTGGCGCCAAAACGGTAGACGCCACCGGTGCATATTTTAGCGATTCGGATGTTCCGATGATTATTGCCGGCGTTAATGATGATGAAATTAACTCGGCCAAAAAAGGTTTGGTAACCATTCCATCAGCCGCAGTAACCCAAATTCTGATTCCTCTAAAAAAGATTGATGAAAAATACAAAATAAAAAGAATGGTCATCAACGGCTATATGTCAACCTCAATTTATGGCAAAGCGGCGATGGACGAGTTGTTTGACCAAACACGAAAGATTTTTATGAACGAAAGTCTGGTTGATCATCAAAAAGTCTTTAACAAACAGATTGCGTTTAACGTAATCCCGCAAGCCGGCGAATTTATCGGCGACGAAACCAGCAATGAATGGGCCATTAATGTAGAATGCAAAAAGGTTTTGGGCAGTGATGTAAAAGTTCATGCCAACTTGGCCATTATACCGGCCTTTATCGGCTTGGCCGAATTTGTGAATATTGAATGTGAAAAAGAAATAGACGCAGACGAGGCGCGCAAACTCATGAAAGCCACTGAAGGCGTTGTCGTTTTTGATAAAAAGGTTGACGGCGGCTATGTTTCCATGGTTGATGTCCAAGGAGAAGATGATGTATATATCAGCCGAGTTCGCCAAGATGTTTCGGTCGAAAACGGCATTAGCTTTTGGAGTGTTGCCGACAATCTTCATGCCGGTGCAGCTCAAAATGCCTATAAAGTAATGCTGGCTTTACAAAAACAAGAAACAATCCACTAAAAAGATAAGGAGACGGCGGATGAAGCTGAGAATCTTAGCTCTGTTGATTTTAATGATGTCTTGCTTTAACTGTTTTCCAACGGTTTATGCGGCAGAAACCGGTACCAAGACCGAAGAGATTGAGGTCATAAAAAACGGCAAACTCAACTATAATGAGCTTAATAAAAAACTTCAGCAAGTTGAAAAAAATGTCAAAGAAGGCAATCTCAGCTCCTCGCTCATCTCTGAATATTTAGATGGATTAAGCCGAACCATCAGTGCCATAAATAATTATAAAAGCAGCACGGAGAGTGAGCTCCAGTTTGTTGAAAAAAAGATAGAAGCCTTAGGTGCAGCGCCGGAAGACGGCAGCAAAGAAGTGAACGAAATTGCTCAAAAGCGCAAAGAATTTAATGCCGAGGCTGCGTCGTTAAAGGCCAAATTATCCGAGGCTGATATTTTATTGACCCAAATAGATGAGCTTGATGGACTGATTATTCAGGTTCGCAATCAGGCTTTGGTTTCGCGCCTGTTAGAAAAACAAGAAGCCCTGATATTGCCGCAAAATTTTTATACGGCGAATAAGCTGTTGGCAACCATGCTTTTTGACATTGCCAGTTCGCCTTTTGACTGGTATTTGAACTTAAATGATGAAGGCAAAGCCTCGGTTAAAAGCAATATTTTGCCGGTAATCATGATTGTTGTTCTGACCTTGCTTGTCAGTATTTATCTACGCATGTTTATCATGAAATATTTTGGTTATAAAACCAATGATGACCGCATCAGATACAGCCGCAAGGTGAGCGCGGCAATCTTTGTCGCCTTGGCTTATGGAATAATACCGGCCAGCCTGATAGGTGCGGCTTTATCTTGGGTTTATAATGCAGAGCTATTGAAGGGAAGTTTCTTCTTTATTGCTTTGACCAATGCTTTGGTCTGCTTGTTTTATATTGTCATTTGCCGCGCGCTGACACGTGTAACCTTAACCCCTTATAACGAGCCCTGGAGACTGGTAAAAATCTCAACCGAAAAAGCCAAAAAGCTGACCAGCGTTGCATACTTCTTTATCACCGTCATCGGGGTTTGTTCATTTTTTGAGCGCATTGCCTTCAAGACAGATTATTCTATGGATGTCATCTATTATATAATGGCCATATCAAGTGCCGTCAAAGGCTTGAGCGTTATTATGATTGTCAAGACCATGTTGTGGGACGACGTTCAGGTAACCGATGACGATGACACCCAGCCTGTAGAGCTGACAGATGAAGAACTGAGCGACGAAGAACACCTTAATCCGAAGGTAAAAATCACATTTATTGTATCATTATTGTGTATTGGCGTTTTTTCATTATCTCTGTTTGGCTATCAGCGGCTGTCTTCATTTATATTTGACCGCTTTATCGGATCAGCCTTAGTCATTGGCGTCTTTTTAATCTTGCGTCGTGCCGTGAGTGAAATTTTGCACCGCGTGCTGTTTTTACGCTTTTGGGCAAGAACATTCAAGTTGCGCCGCCGTTTGATAACCAAGATAGATTTTTGGCTGACCTTGATTGTCGATCCGATATTTATTGTTGTTGGGGCTTTGCTGATATTAGGCATGTGGGGCGTCTCGACGGATTTGATGCTTCAGAGCTTAAAGAAAATTTTATTTGGCTTCAAGGTAGGCAATGTTGAAGTTTCTATCATTTCTATAGTCATCGGCATCGCAACTTTCTTTGTAACTTTAGCCGTTATGAAAGCGCTGCGCCGTCATGCTGTGTCAAATGTGCTGGACAAGATGGATATTGATGACGGAATTAAACATTCTCTGATATCCGGCTTTAGCTTTATCAGCTTTATTATCGCGGCGATATTAGCGTTATTGATGATGGGCGGCAGCTTTGGCAATCTGGCCTTGATTGCCGGTGCCTTATCCGTTGGTATCGGTTTAGGCCTGCAAGATGTCGTCAATAACTTTGTATCGGGTATAATCTTGTTGTTTGAGCGCCCGATTAAAGTCGGTGACTGGGTTAAAATCAATAACGAGGAAGGCAAGGTTAAGCAAATTAATATTCGTTCAACCGAGATTGAGACGTTTAACCGCGCCAGCGTGATTGTGCCGAATGCCACCTTGCTGTCAACATCACTAACCAACTTAACCCATAGCAACAACTGGGCCAGATACAGCGTCACGGTTGGTGTGGCTTATGGGTCGGATGTTGAAAAGGTCAAAGCCATTTTGCTGGAATGTGCCACCAACCATAAACGCGTTTTGAAAAAACCGGAACCATATGTTTTGTTCCAAAATTTCGGCGCCAGCAGTTTGGATTTTGAACTAAGATTTTATGTCAGCAACATCTGGGACGGCTTCACGGCACCCAGTGACATACGTTGCGAGATTAACCGCCGCTTCAATGAAGAGGGAATAGAAATTCCGTTTGCACAGCTGGTTGTTCACCAAGGAAGTATTGTTTCGGAAGAAACCGAAAGCCAGTTCTATGCATCAAAGAAAAAAGGTGCTAAAAATGCAGGTTAAAGAATTAGAAAACAAAAAAATCTTAATCTGGGGATTGGGAGCGGAAGGCCGAGAGATTTTGCACTTTTTGGCGCTCCGCGGCTTAGATAAAAATATTTGTATCTATAATGATTCAAAAATTGACATCGCCGCCGAATTTTCTCAGTATCCGGCTTATGATGGCGAGGCGATAGAAAACTTGCTCAACGAGGTTGATGTGGTTATCAAATCTCCGGGGGTAAGCCTGTATAAAGAAGAAATTATAAAAGCCAAAGAAAAAGGCATAAAATTTACCTCATCAACCGATATATGCTTGTCTGAAATCAGAGCGCAAAAGCCAAATAGTAAAATTATAGCGATAAGCGGCTCAAAAGGAAAAAGCACCAGCGTCAGCGCGCTTTATCATATTTTGATTGCGCAAGGGCAAAAAGCCGTTCTGGGCGGAAATATCGGCGTGCCGTTAATTGAACTCTTAGATAAAGATTTTGACTATCTCATTGCCGAGGTCTCAAGCTATCAAGCGGCTGATTTAAGCGTTTCACCGCAAATTGCCATGTTTACAAACTTATATTTTGTGCATGATAAATGGCACCACGGCCACGAAAATTATTGCCGAGATAAGTTGCACTTGATTGCCAATCAGCAGAAGGGGGATATCTGCTTTATCAATGGGCGCAACGCTGAGCTTGTGCGCTATGCTTCGGAATATAAGGATAAAAATATTGTAAAATATAACGAAGAAGACGGCTTTCATGCCGAAGGCAAAAAGCTTTATGAGGGTAAAACCGAGCTGGTTGATATCAGGGATTTGAAACTCTTTGGCGACCATAATTTGGAGAATTTTGCCGGCGTTTTTTCTATTATTAAATATTTAGGACTTGATGTCAAAAAAGCGGTTGAAGCTTTAAAAACTTTTGAGCCTCTGGCGCATCGGTTGCAAAAAGTAGCGATAAAAAATGGCGTAACCTTTATTAATGACAGCATTTCAACCGCGCCGGAAGCAGCCATAGGGGCTATGAAGAGCTTTGATGAAAATATTGTAATCATTTCGGGCGGAGAGGAAAACACGCAGGATTATACCGCTTATGCCGAATATATCGATTCGCATCCAAAGGTTAAAATGGCCATAACCTTGTATCAGTGCGGTCCCAAAATAGCCACCAAGCTAAGAGAAGTTATAACCCGTAAAGATATGTCGATAGTTGAGAGCGAGAGTCTGGAAGAGGCTGTTTCTCTTGCATATTTTTGTTTGATGAAGCACGGAGGAGGAATTGTGTTATTTTCGCCGACCTCACCGAGTTTTGGAAAATATAAAAACTTTATGGAAAGAGGACAGCATTTTATTGACATTGTAAATAAAATTGATGTATAAGTAAAAGCCGTAAGGTTAAACGCCGGTTTAGCTCAGTTGGTAGAGCAACGCATTCGTAATGCGTGGGTCGTGTGTTCGAGTCACATAACCGGCACCATTAAAAAATCCGCACTTAGCGGATTTTTTTTTAGACACGTATAACCATCAAAACATCCTTGCTTAAACCGAAAAAAAATAATAAAAAGATAAGAGCAAGGGAGGTCAACATGTCAGATGATAACAAAGGTTTTTTAACCAGATTAGGACTGTTTTTCTTAGCGGCACCGATATCAAGCCTGTTTATAGTTGCCATACTTTATTATACCTCAAAAATTTATATTTTTGGCGGAGACACCTTAACAAACAGAGCCGTTTTATATGGACTGTTGGTCTTATGGGGTGTTTATTTTGTTGTCAGACATTTGTTTAAGACGGTCATTGTTTTGGCCATCATCGGCGGAATAGGCTATGGTATTTACGCTTATTCTCAAAAAGAAATTAAAAAATGTGAGGATTCGGGTGGTGAGTGGAATGAAAAAACTCAGACTTGCGAATACGAAACATCATTTTTAGATAAGGTCAAAAAACTTTGGCAAGATTTTAGCATAAAAGTGAAAGACCTCAGCGAACCGGACACGCCTCAAGCTGAAGCCTTTCCGCAAAAAAAATAATTTTTCATTTAAAAACAACAATTTTTTAAGATATTTTAACCTAATTTTGCAACAATAAAAATAGGTGAAATTTGATTTTTTAAAGGAATGAATAATGACAGAACTTCCCGGGCTGATACGCGATTTGGCACTGATAAGCATCTATGCTGCCATCGTCACGCTGGTTTTTAAAAAGATAAAACAGCCGGTCGTTCTGGGCTATATTCTGGCCGGCATTTTGATTGGCCCTTATTGCAAAATCTCCCCCACGGTCGTTGATTTTGAAAACCTCAAAGTCTGGGCCGACATCGGTGTAATCTTTTTGCTGTTCGGATTGGGCTTGGAGTTTAGCTTTAAAAAGATTGTCAATGTCGGCAAGTCGGCCATGATTGCCGCCAATGCTAATATATTGTTCATGCTGTTTTTAGGCTATCAGGTCGGCTTGTTTCTGGGCTGGAGCACTACTGATAGTTTGTTCTTGGGCGGTATGATATCCATGTCGTCCACCACGATAATCATTAAGGCTTTTGAAGAACTAAACCTTAAAAGACAGCCTTTTCGAGATATCGTGTTCGGTATTTTGGTTGTGGAAGATTTGGTCGGAATTTTAATTTTGGTTCTGCTGCCAACCGTTGCCGTCGGAAAAACGGTTAACGGGCTTGATGTTATATATAGTGTCTTGCAAATGGGCTTTTTCTTGGTTTTGTGGTTTATTACGGGAATATACATTATCCCGACATTTTTGAAAAAAATTCAAGATTCCTTAAATGATGAAATGCTTTTGATAACGTCGATAGCCTTATGTTTGGGTATGGTCATGCTTGCGGTAAAGTTTGGTTTTTCATCGGCATTAGGGGCTTTTGTCATGGGATCTATTTTAGCTGAAACAGATGTTGTGGAGCAAATAGAAAAAATATTCAAGCCGGTTAAAGACTTTTTTGGTGCCATATTTTTCGTATCTGTGGGACTGGCGGTTAATCCGTATAATTTTATAGAATATACATTGCCGATAGTGATAATAACATTAGTCGTTGTTTTAGGCAGAATAAGTATGAACAGTTTTGGTGTTCTGGTTTCGGGAAAACCATTGGATGTAGCAATAAAATGCGGATTTTCTTTGGCTCAGGTCGGAGAGTTTGCCTTTATTATTGCAACGCTGGGAACACAGCTTGGGGTTATTGGGCCACAGCTTTATCCGATAATCGTGGCGGTATCGGTTATAACAACTTTTACCACGCCGTTAATGATAAAAATGAGCCGTCCGTTTTATAATTATGTAAACAAAAGATTACCCGAAAAAGTAAAACTTTTCCTTGAAAAGCATACGAGCAATCAGCCGGTAACCCATGCTGAAGAAAATCTGTGGAAAGAACTATTTTATAATTATTTTATGAAATTAAGTTTAACATCTATTATTGTTATCGCCATAATCAATATAAATTTTTTCGTAATATATCCGTATTTGAATGAAGTTTTACCGGAGAAAATGGCCTCTTTACTGACCACGGTTATCGCTTTGGCCATGATGTCCCCGTTTTTACGCAATTTGTTGACGCCGAGAGACAGGGTAAAAAAAATATATAACACACTTTGGACCAGAAGTGTAAAAAAACGCCTGCCGCTCATTTTGATGATAGCTTTCCGCATGATAATTGCAGCCATGTATATTATGGTTGTTATAAACCATTTCTTGACCAAAAATATATATGTAACTTATATAATAGTCTTTATTTTGCTGTTTTTAATGTATCGTTCACGGCTGCTGATGGATCAGTACCACAAAATAGAAGGCCAGTTTTTAAGCAATTTATATAGCCGTAAAGACAAGGAAGAGCCTGAAGAAGAGGAGAAAAAGTAAATGTCACAACTAAGCTCACAATTTGCGATAATAAATAAGATTAAAAGCATTGTCAGCCGCACCGGCAACTTATTTCGAAGTGAAAAAAATGTCGGCATAACCGAGGCGATTGCGCGCAAAATTCAAAAGAGCGCCTATGACGCAATGACAGCCGAAGAAAAAGACAGCTATACGCCGCCATATATTAGCATTGCCGAACAGCTGCAATCCAAAAATGATCAGATTTTCAGAGGCGCAGTTTTTTATCTGCATAACATTGCCATAAATGAGCCAAAAAACGCAAAAGAAATAAAAGAGATATTAGAAAAAACACTTTCCGCCAATAAATTGACGCCGCAGCAAATGGATTATGTGAAAAATAAAATTGCAAATATCAAAAACTTTGAGCGCAAAAGAAAAGCCCTTCTGGCAGAAGACCAAAAGGGCAAAGACTAAAATAAGTCACCTTATTTTGAGCTCTTAGGCATAATAACCGGATCTTTAATCACTTTTCCGTCAAGAGAATATTTTGTGATTTTAGAAGAATCATAAAGCTCTTTGAAAACCTGAGCGATAGCATCTTGCGAGAGCATGGCTTTCAGCTGAGATTTAACCTGCTTGAGCGGCAATGGCTTGGCATCGCGAATATCTTCGACCAAAATCACATGATAACCGAACTGCGTCTTGACCGGTTTGGTTGAATATTTTCCTTTTTTCATTGCAAAAGCGGCATCAGAAAATTCAGGCACCATCATATTGCGGGTAAAATAGCCGAGATCAACGGCTTTATCAAGAGAATATTCTTTAGCTAAGTCATCAAATTTTTGACCTTTTTTGAGCTTAGAGATGACTTCTTTGGCTTTGCTTTCAGAGTCAACCAAAATGTGTTTAGCCTTAATTTCTTTTTCGCTTTTGAAAGTTGACTTGTATTCGTCATAGAGTTTTTCGATATCATCGTCAGAAACTTTTTCATCAACTTTTTTCTGGAGATAAAACTTTCTGGCAAGCTCTTCTTTAGCGGTCTGCACATTGCGCTTATATTCGGGCATGTCAAGCACACCGGCTTCTTCTGCAGCCAGATACAAAAGTTTTCCGTTTACATAGACATCAAGGGCTTTGTCATAAAAAACATCAAAAGACACCTGCTCTTTAATCGGAGCATTATCTTCATAGCCTTGCTTCATTTCCTCAACCGTAATTTCTTCACCGTTAACTACGGCGGCCACACCGTCTTTTCCTTCGGCACGAGCGGCATTCGGCGCCAAGACGAGCAGCGACAAAGCGGCAGCGGCAATCAGTTTGTTTTGCATAAAAAGCATCTCCTTAAAAAAAATTAAATCATATAGAATATAGCCAAATAAAAACGTAATTCCAAGATAATTTTTTTAAGAAGTTTATAACTTTGGTGGTAAGTATTGACTTTGAGCGCGATTCACACTAAATGTAAAATAATTGAAATAAAAAAATAGGAAAGAATAATGCTGGGAAAAATAGCAAAAACCATTTTCGGTAGCGCAAACGACAGATTTGTAAAAAAACAATATAAGATAGTCCAAAAAATAAATTCACTTGAACCAGAGATGTCCGCCTTGAGCGATGAGGCGCTGAAAGCCAAGACTGAAGAGTTCAGAACCCGAATAAAAGAAGGCGAAACGCTGGATGACTTACTGCCGGAAGCTTTTGCCGTAGTACGTGAGGCTGCTAAGAGAACTTTAGGGCAGCGCCACTATGATGTCCAGCTAATCGGCGGTATTGTTTTGCACAACGGCATGATTGCTGAAATGAAAACCGGTGAAGGTAAAACTTTGGTCGAAACCTTGCCGGCTTATTTGAATGCGCTGGAAGGCAAAGGCGTTCACATTGTTACGGTAAACGATTATTTGGCCAAGCGTGATGCTGAGTGGATGGGACAAGTCTTCCGCTTTTTGGGCTTGACCGTAGATTACATTATTCATGGCAAAGACGACAATCAGCGCCGACAGGCATATAATTGCGACATTACTTACGCAACAAATAACGAGCTTGGCTTTGATTATCTGCGTGATAATATGAAATTTTCCATGAACGAGCTGGTCCAGCGTCCGTTTAACTATGCGATTGTGGATGAGGTTGACTCAATTTTGATTGATGAAGCGCGCACTCCGTTGATTATATCTGGAGCGGCAGAAGATTCGTCGGAAAAATACATCTCGGTAAATAAAGTTATTCCAAAATTAATACCGGCTGATTATGAAAAAGATGAAAAGGCAAAGACGGTCGTTTTAACCGAAGCCGGCATGACTCATGTTGAAGCCTTGCTAAAAGAAGTCGGCCTGATAAAAGAAGGCTCACTGTATGATTTAGCCAATGTCACCTTGGTTCACCATGTTAATCAGGCCTTGCGCGCACATAAAATGTTTTCTCGTGATGTGGATTATATTGTCAAAGACGGCAAGGTAATGATTATTGACGAGTTCACCGGCCGCATTATGGAAGGTCGCCGTTATTCAGATGGCTTGCACCAGGCCTTAGAAGCCAAAGAAGGGGTAGATATTCAGTCTGAAAACCAAACTTTGGCCTCCATTACCTTCCAAAATTATTTCCGTCTTTATCCAAAGCTGGCAGGCATGACCGGTACGGCCATGACCGAAGAAGCCGAGTTTGGTGATATTTATAATTTAACTTGCGTTGAAATACCGACCAACAAGCCGGTACAGCGCAAAGATGAACATGACGAAATTTATCGTACTGCCAAAGAAAAATATAATGCGATTATAAATACAATAATTGATTGCCACAAAAGGGGCCAGCCGATTTTGGTCGGCACAACCTCGATTGAAAAATCAGAACTGATTGCCGATTTATTAAAACAACGCAGTAATATAAAGTTTGAGGTTTTGAATGCGCGCCACCATGAAAGAGAAGCCGCGATTGTTGCCCAAGCCGGTGTCCCGGGGGCTGTGACCATCGCCACCAACATGGCCGGCCGCGGAACCGATATCCAGCTCGGCGGTAACTTGGATATGCGCTTAAAAGAAGAACTCAAAGGCGATGAAAGTGAAGAGCAAATTGCCAAGATAAAAGAAAAATTAAAAGCCGAAATTGAAGAAGGCAAAAAGAAAGCCATCGAAGCCGGAGGTCTATATGTTTTGGGAACGGAGCGCCACGAAAGCCGCCGCATTGACAATCAGCTGCGCGGACGTTCCGGCCGTCAGGGCGACCCCGGAACCTCAAAGTTTTTCTTATCGCTTGAAGATGACTTAATGCGTATTTTCGGCTCTGAGAGAATGAGCGCGATGTTAAAGCGCTTAGGTTTGCCGGAAGGTGAGGCGCTGGTTCACCCATGGATAAGCCGCGCGATAGAAAAAGCGCAGCAAAAAGTCGAAGAGCGCAACTTTGATATCCGTAAAAATTTGTTAAAATACGATAACGTAATGAACGACCAAAGAAAGGTCATTTATGAACAGCGCCGTGAATTGATGCAGGCCGATGATGTTTCTGAGACGGTTGAAGAAATGCGTGATGAATATTTGGAGGATATTGTCGCTTCTTATATTCCGCACGGAAGCCTGCCGTCAGAATGCCCGCTCAAAGAACTCAAGGCCGAGTTGTTCCGCGTTACGGGAATGGATATTCCGGTTGAGGAATGGGCTCAAGAGCCGGAAATCGATTCGGATGCTATGTCAGATAAGGTCATAGCCTTTGTTGTTGAAAATATCAAAGCCCGCAATAAAGATGTTCCCGATTCGCTGATGCATATGGTAGAAAAGAGCATCTTGCTGCAAGTTATGGATCAGTTATGGAAAGACCATATCGCCACCTTAGAGCAAATGCGTCATACGATTGTTCTGCGCGCTTATGGCCAAAAAGACCCGTTGAATGAGTATAAAAAAGAGGCGTTTAACATGTTTTCGCAAATGCTGGATTTGCTCAAAGAACGCCTGACTTTCTTAATCTGCCGCGTTCAAATCCAGATGGGAGACGCCAATACCTTGCAAAGCAGAAACGAGGCGCCGCGCAGCATGAAGGAAGTTCATGAGGAACCGCAGTCTTTAATTGCGCGCCGTCCGGCAGAGGCTCCGAGAGCAGAAGCGGAAGCCGCAAAAGCCTCACCGTTTTCATATAACAAGACGGCCATAGACCCCAAAGATCCCAGCACTTGGGGAAAGGTGTCAAGAAATGATCCTTGTCCTTGTGGCTCGGGCTTAAAATATAAACATTGCCACGGCAAGGTTTAGAAAATAAAAATCCCTCAGTTTGAAATGATCTGTACCCTGAAAAGTGGAAATAAAAAAGAAAATCCCCTGAGGGGTGTAAGTCAAGCGGGAGGATTAAGCA
>CALXTE010000023.1 GCA_944391345.1 uncultured Alphaproteobacteria bacterium | reverse complement strand
CTTAAGGCGTTCGCTGGCACCGTTAGGGTTACACCCGCTTGTGAAGAACCACCGGCTAAGCCGGTGGGTTACTTTTTGAATTAATTTTTTTCATGTTAAAATGCCTGCGTTTGTTTATGAGAGATTTAGATGCTGAAAAATTTTGTGCTTAAAAAGTCATTTTGGAGCGGTGTGGTTTTAACACTCGCCTTTGTGTTGGTTGCCTATGATGCCGTGTTTAATTATGTTGATTGGCGTAATGCTGATAGAAACAGTGCCGGATTGGCTCCCGCACCGACAGAAGAATCGGAAGCCGTGGTTCAGCTCTATGCCGCGCGCACTTATAACTGGCGCAAGTATTTTGCCGTGCATTCGTGGATTGCGGTAAAAGAAAAAAATGCAGATTCTTATACCATTTATCAGGTTTTGGGCTTTAAGAAATGGCGCACGGGGAATGCTATTGATATTCAGAAAGGGATTCCTGATCGCAAATGGTTTGGGGCTATGCCCGAGCTATTGAAAGATATTCGCGGTGAAGAGGCGGAAAAAGCCATTGTTCATATTAATGATGCCGTTAAGTCTTATCCTTATGGGCATCTTTATACTGCCTTTCCGGGGCCAAACAGTAATACTTTTATTTCTTATATTATTCGTCGGACGCCGGAGCTGGCAACCGAGCTGCCGCCAACGGCTTTGGGTAAAGATTTTATTGGTTTTACAAATTTTGTGGAACCGGCCGAAAACGGGCAAGGATATCAGTTTTCCGTGTTGGGAATTTTGGGAGCGACGGTTACAAAATCCGGCTTTGAGGTTAATCTTCTTGGTTTGGTTTTTGGGCTAGATGTTTTGAATCCGGCGATAAAACTTCCGTTTTTAGGAAGATTGGGAATGAAGTATGCTCAATAATAAGGCCTCATTTAATCTGGATATTTCTTTGTTGGCGCAAAAGGTAAAGTCTTGTGAGCTTATGCTTTATCCGGTGCTGATTTTTTTGTTTAGCAAAGCGCTAAATTCTTCTGAAAAAAGGGTTCATACGCGTTATCAGACGCTTAATCGGGCGTGGGATTGGTGCTCGTTTCAAGATGATTTTGAGGGGTTTTATCAGCTTTATGTTTCTCGATATTTGCACGGAAAAATAAAGTCTGAAAAGCTCATGCCGCAAAATGTGTTTCAGATTTTGTATGAACAAGACGAATCTGCTATCGGTGAGACTTTGCCTAGTGTTGTTTTGCAGGAATTTTCAGGCGATAATTTATTATTTGATTTAAAAAATTTTGAAAATCCCGATGATGTTGTTGCCCGTTTTATGCAAGAGTGCGAAAAATTTTCTAAAAGTTTTTAATCGCGGTTGCGTTTTGAATAATGTGTCGCTATATTATTTGTGTTGTTTAATTTTTATAAAGGAATGCATTCAATGTATCGATTGGACGGTCTGGTTTCGTGGATTATATTTGTGATTGTCAGCGCGGCGGCGTTGATGTTGTCGGTTTATGTTTTTGCCTTTTTACTGCCGTTTGTGCTGATTCTTATTGCCGTTGTCTTTTTGATTAATCTCGGGAGATATTGGTTTTATAAATATAAATTTATGGAAAAATGGGCTCAGTTGGTTGATAAAAATGTTTATACAAAGTCTAAGTCTGCTCCAAAAGATGTGATTGATGTTGAGTATGAAGTGGTTGATCATAAAACCAAAAAATAATACTTGACAATTTTAATACATAGTGTTAATAATATATATTAGTTTTACTATTCATCGTTGGGGGATTCTATGAAAAAAGCAGAAAATCTAAAAGAGTTTGTTGAACGTATTGACAGCAGCAAAAAAGTTAATCCGAAAGATTTGTCTTCTGATCAGGATTTGACAATCGCGATTATGAACCTAATCTCGATTGAAGAACATTTGGTGTTTAGCGGCGCTAAGACCGGTAAGACCTCTTTTTATGATTTGATTGAAGAAGTGCGCGAAACAAGAAAGCAGTTGATGCAAAAAATTATTCCTTCTTATGAAGGCGAGGTTTGGTGTATCTCTAAGCATTTGTTGGCGTCTTCGATGCGATTGATGGAAGTCGGTACCAAGCAGCAATCTTTGGGACATAAAGATGAAGCCTACAAACTCTTTAATCAGGCTTATGAGCTTTATTGCTTGTTCTGGGGGCTGAATATGAACATGCTTAATGTTGATGATGTTAAGTGGATTGAAGATAGCTCCGAGAGCCTTAAAAAAATTACCTCAAAGCTCGAATCTTCAGCTGCTGCCGTGGCAGAAAACAAAAAAACAGAAGAGGACAAACCTCAAGGACGCTTGGCCAAGATGAAGGCTTTTGTTCGTAAGGCGGTTGATTGTTGCATTGAGTAAGGAGTTTTATATGAAGAAATTATTTTTGGGAATTTTGATGGCTTTTGCCGTGTTTACCACAGCTTGTTCAAAAGGTGATGGATTGTCTGATGATAAGGTTTATTTCTTTTATTCAGAAACTTGTCCTCATTGTCATGATGCTCAAGCCTATATTTCCAAGACGTATCCGAATCTGAAAATGGAGCGTGTAGATGTGGCGACTCCTGAGGGATATAATTTGTTTTTGACTTGTGCCAAAAAGTTTAATCTTGGTAATATGATCGGAACACCGCTGTTTTGTATGGGCGATAAGCATATGATGGGTTGGGCTCCCGCCTTTGAGAAAAAGTTTGATGCTTATGTAAAGCCTTTCTTGGAAACAAATTCTGATTAAGGATTCTGGTCGTGGAAAAACAGCTTCCGCTTGAGATTATGAAACGTGCCGCAAAGGGGATTTCTTATATTGCTCACCCTTTGCGGTTGCGCATTCTTGAGTTTTTGGACGTGAACGGCGCGGCCTGTGTTTCTGATATTACCAAAGCCGTTGGTGAAGAGCAGGTTATTGTCTCACAAAATTTGCGCAAGTTGCGCGATGCTCATTTGGTTAAGACCAAGCGCAGAGGGCTGTTTATTTATTATCAAATTCAGGAAGAATATCCGGCCAGCTTGTTTACCTGTTTGAGAAAGCTTTATGCTTATATGACCGATAGTTTTTATTATCTGTCAGATCAAAAAATTCTTCTTCCGCATGATTATGTGGTGTTGGTGGCTAATCAGATTAAGCTGTTTGCCAATTTTGAAAAAATGCGGATTCTCGAGTATTTGACCTTGAACGGGGAGGCAAATGTATCTGATATTATTAAAGCCGTGGATAGCGAGCAGCTTAAGGTTTCGCAGAATTTGAAGCGTTTGAAAGATGATGGCTTTGTGGTTTCGCACAAAAAAGGGCGTTTTGTTTTTTATTCCATAACCCAGGGAGTGGCAAAAACGGCAATCCAATGTATTCACAAACGTTATGACGCCCTCAAAAATAAAGATGATTTTTAATTTTTTGCACCTAAATTTAACAGAATTAAAAATTAACTATTGACAAGTGGCTCGATAAATATTATTAAATATTTCGTCTTGATGGCGGGGTAGCTCAGTTGGTTAGAGCAGAGGAATCATAATCCTTGTGTCGAGGGTTCGAATCCCCCCCTCGCTACCATCATTGCCCTGAGTTTTTTCTCAGGGTTTTTTTGTAGGTTGTTTAAAAAATTTTTTCAGTGATTATTTTCTTAATGTTGTTTCTGTGGAGAGATTTATGCTGGAAAAGAAAGCTTCCCCGATGTTTTTGAAAAAAGTGATTCAACCAAGTTTTTTGCTGCAGGCGTTGTGTGTCGGGGTGATTGCCGGTGTGTTTGTGGTGCTGTTTAAGCTGGCCGTCGAATCGTCGTTTGCCATAGTGCAAAAAAATCTGGTGGCGCTGGATTTTACGGGGCCATGGTTTTGTTTGCCGTTGGTTACAACATTAGGCGGAGCGATTGCTGGTTGGTTGGTCTTTCGGTTTGCGCCAGAAACTTCGGGCAGTGGTATCCCTTATATCAAAGCAGTTTTGAGTCGCGTGGGGCTGATTGTGCGGTTGCGCAGTATCGTGATTAAGTTTTTGGCCGGTGTTGCCGGAATCGGTACCGGAATGCCGCTGGGACGTGAAGGGCCAAGTGTTCAGCTTGGTGCAGGGGCCGGCGCTTTGGTGGCAAAAATTTTTGGTCGGCGCGGAACTCACGGTGATAGTTTGATTGCGGCAGGGTCCGGTGCAGCTTTGGGGGCGGTGTTTAATGCGCCGATTGCCGGAACTATTTTTGTGTTTGAAGAATTGTTGCATCGGTTTTCGGCGGTTATGCTGTTTCCGGTTTTGGTGGCAACCGTTACGGCAGCTTCGGTGATGCGTTTTGTGTTGGGAGATTATCCTTCTTTTGAGGTGCCGGCTTTTGCCGCCGAAATTGGGTGGCAGAGCTTGATTGTGTGTTTGGTTTTAGGCGGTATTTGCGGTGTGGCCGCGGTATTGTTTTCTTATCTTGTTTTTTATTTCAGGCAAGTGTTTGCGGCGGCAAAATCTCTTCCTTATTGGGCAAAACCGGCTTTGGCCGGATTAGTCGTCGGAATGCTGGGGCTGGTTTTGCCTTTGGCCTTAGGTGCCGGAAATCAGGCGATAGAGGCTTTGTTATATCACCGATTGTCTTGGGATGTTATTATGATTTTGTTGGTGGTGCGCTTTGTGTTGACGCCGCTTTGTTTTGGTTCGGGAACGGCCGGTGGAATCTTTTTGCCCATGCTGATGATTGGGGCGTTTATCGGGTGTTTGTTGGCTTATGGCGCTGATGCCTTAGGCGCAGAGGTGAGTTATGGCGTGATTGCTTTGGCCGGAATGGCGGCTTTTATGGCAGCGGTTGCGCGTACGCCGATTACGGCGGTGGTTATGGTTTTTGAGATGACCGGTGGGTATGGCTATATTTTGCCAATTATGCTGGCGACGGCGGCGGCTGATTATGTCGCCGGACGACTCGGCCATGAACCGATTTATACCTTGTTGCAGCTTAATTATATGCAGCAGTCACCAAAGGCTAAAAAACTGTCGGAAATAAAGGTTGCGGATGCAGTTGAAGCGATTGATGCCTCTGTGTCGGAAGATATGGTTTTGTCAGAAGCATTATCTTGTTTTGAAAGCGGTGACGGAAAGGTTGTTCCGGTGGTTAATGGGGGTAAGCAGTTAGTTGGGGCGGTTTCTCTGCATGATGTTGATAATGCTTTGATTGAAGCAACCGGTTTGCCGATTCGTGTCAGAGATGTGATGAATCCGTCTCCTTTGATGGTGATGATGAATGAAAGCTTGTATCAGGCTTATTTTAAGATGAATGACAGCGGAAAAAATTATGCTTTTGTGGTTGATAAAGAGCATAAGTTGCTGGGAATTTTGCAAAGAAGCCGCATAGAGCACTTGGGGGTGTGATTTTGCGAATCTTGAGAAGGCAATAAAAAAAACCATTCGTATGAATGGTTTTTTTTAGTTTTTTTAGTTTTTCATCAGCGCTTCAAGGCTTTTTACCGGACGGAGCGGAACAGAATATTCTCTGGCAACGTCATCATTTTCAAGCTCTACCATAAGAACTTCGCTTACGGATTTGAGCGGTGCTCTGGCGTTTTCGTTAATATTATCAAGCATAACGGCGCTTTCGCGGCTACGGTATAAGAGGGCTTGTTTGCCTCCGTCGTAAATTAAACGCGGGTTTTCTGGGCCGCCGTTGCGATAGCGGATGATAATTAAAATTTCTCCGGCGGCGTTTTGCAGAATGTCATATACGCCTTCTTCTTCATTTACATTATTTCCAATAGCCATTTTGCACCTATTAAAAGTTATTTTTATCAAAACTGATAGTGATAATATCATAAATTTATTAATAAATAAATACAAAAATCATTTTTTTCAAAAAAAGTTATTTTTTTTATTGACTAACGATATTTTATCATCTATAAATCACATCGTTAAATTCCGAAAGGGGATATTTCGGGTGCGTAGCTCAGTCGGTAGAGCATTTGACTTTTAATCAAAGGGTCTCGGGTTCGAATCCCGACGCGCTCACCAGTTAAAAAGCTCTGCTTAGGCAGAGCTTTTTTTGTGTCTGAATTTGAGATTCGAACCCGAGAAGAGGGGGCGATATCTGATATTTGTTGTTGCTTTTCTTGTTTTTCGGTTGCAACAGCTTGGATACGTAATGATTTTGCCTTCAATCTATTTACGAGAGTTTATCTTGTTATATGTTTGGGAATACTTTTTGGTATTTTAGTATGACTATAAAAAAGCTGTGATTTTTATCACGGCTTTTTTTGTGGCGTTTTATTTATAAAAAAAATTCTTGCTTTTTGCTTTTATCTATTTCTATAATGATATGGTCAGAATTGATGGTCTGACTTAGGTGTGAGAACCTAATTTCCACTAGCGTCTTTGCGAAAGACGATATTTTCGCCATCCGGTTTTTGATGACTGGAAGGCGATAAAATACGCTTTTAGTCAATATATCGCACAATAACTAGTGGTATTGTTCTCAACTTCCAGTCGCCCTTCATCACGGCGACTTGTTTGTTATTGCGAGGTATGTTATGAAATTTCAATATTTTTTATCAGCCCTTGCCTTTGTGACAATACCATTTGTTTCTTCATGTTCTTCGGTTGATTTGCATGAGGAGCAAATGACTGTTGCTAAGGCTCAGAAAGAGATTAAAGTAGGAATGCCTTCTTCTGCCGTGGTTGAGGCTTTGGGGGCTCCTAATATGGTTACAACAGATGCAGAGCGTCGTGAAACGTGGGTTTATGACCGAGTATCAACCAATGTTCGCTCGTCTTCATCAGGAAAAGGCGTGTGGTTGTTGCTCTTTTCGGCAGGTGGCAGCGATTTTCAGTCTTCTTCAAATCAAAGGACATTAACCATTATTGTCAAGTTTGACGAGAATGGGTTGGTGCGTGATTTTGCTTATCGAACCTCAAGTTTTTAGGTAATGCCCATGAAAAAAATATTTTGTTTGTTATGTTGGAGTGTGATTGTTCTCTCCGGCTGTGTTTCCTATGAACACTATTATAAGCTCGATGAAAATTATTTGGCACGTCGGCAGCTTGAAACAAGACGTTTTGAAACCCAAAACGAGGAATTGTTGTTGATTTCTTCGGCTCAGGTTTTGCAAGATTTGGGCTTTACCTTAAACGAAAGCGAAACAAAGCTTGGTTTAATAACCGCCAGCAAAGACAGAGAAGCCGGTTCTAGTGGTGAAAAAATTGGGATTATGATTTTAGCGGCTTTAGTCGGAACACAAGCTGTTTATGATGTTAATCAAAAAATTTATGTGACTTTAGTGTCAACAAAGTCGCATGACGCTAAAGGCTATAATGTCAGAATCGAGTTTGCCAGAATTATTTGGAACAATTTCAAGCAGGCAAGAATTGAAAAAATTCAGGATAAAAAAATTTATACTGATTTTTTTGATAAGCTTAGCCAGTCTGTTTTTTTGACAGCACATAATATCTAGGAGGAAAAATGAGAAGATTTTTTTTAGTTTGTTTTTTTATCTGCGGCTTGTGTGGTTGCGCTTCCGTTCACAATGATGTTCTCGGAACATCGCAATCTCAGGTTCAGATGAGAAATTATCAATCTCGCTCATTTGATACAAATGATAAAGCAATGGTGATGCGTGCGGTGATATCAACAATGCAGGACTTGGGCTTTATTATTGACAGAGCTGATGAAAAACTTGGCATTGTTAGCGGTACGTCTTTTTCTCATGCTTCAAAATTGACGGTTTCGGTAAGGGTGGTCAACTCTAAGCAGATTATTGTCAGAGCAAATGCCCAAGTCGGTTTGAAAGCTTTGGAAGAACCAATTGCTTATCAAAACTTTTTTAATGCTTTGGCGCAGTCTTTGTTCTTGGAAGCGCATGAGGTGGAGTAAACTATCCTAATTTTGAGGAATAAATCTTGCACAAGGGAGTGTTTTGTGCTGTTATTTGTTTAGTGGAAAAAATAGTGCAGGGCTATATGAAGAACTTTTGCGTTATTGATATCGGGACAAATGCCGTTAAGATTAAAATATTTTCTGAATGCCAAAAATTTTCGATCAGTTTTGCGGGCTTCTCAATTTAGTCGTTCTTTTGAAAATGGCGCGTTATCGGCGGCGTTTTAAACACTAAATTTATTTTTTTATGTTATTATCTTTCCATTCTTATGATTATGGGGACGAAAAATGGAGAGCATTAATTCTAAAAAAATTGCCGAGATTGTGCATTCACCTTCGGCCGTGGTGGATGTTGAAATCAGAAATATCGTTACGGATAGTCGAAAAGCGCATAAAACCTCAATGTTTGTGGCCATCAAAGGTGAAAAATTTGACGGGCATGACTTTGTGAAAGAGGTTATCCAGCACGGGTGTCCGTTGGCCTTGGTTTCTCGGCTTTTGCCGGATGTGCCGGCGATGAGGCAGCTGGTTGTTCCCGATGTGCTTGATGCTTATGGAAAAATCGGACGCTATATCCGTCAAAACTTTAAAGGAAAAGTTATCGGTTTGACCGGAAGTGCCGGAAAAACCACCACAAAAGAAGAAATAAAGTTTGTTTTGAGCCGCTTTACCGATGTTTATGCAACCGAGGGAAATCACAATAATTTTATCGGTGTTCCCGAGAGTTTGTGCAATATGAGCTATCATGCCGATTATGCAATTATCGAGATGGGTATGAGCGCCAAGGGGGAAATTTCGCGTTTGACCTCTTATGTTAAGCCCGATATTGCCATTGTGACCAATGTTTATCCGATGCATATCGAGTTTTTTGAAAACTTTAAGGGAATCGCCGAAGCTAAGGCCGAAATTTTTGAAGGTCTGACAAAAGGCGGAACCGCGATTATTAACGGTGATACGAATTTTGCCGATTTGTTGGTGCGCCGCGCAGATGAACATCAAGCAAATGTTTTGCTCTTTGGGTCTTGTAATTGTCCCGAGGTGACTGAAACTGAAGACGGCTGTCAGGTTAAAGCCGTTATCGGCGGTAAAAAGCTTTGTTTTGAGCTCTCTGAAAGCGGTGAACATCATGTCGCCAATGCTCTCTGTGTTTTGACGGTGGTTGAGGCGCTGGGGCTTGATGTGGAAAAAGCCGCAACTTTTCTTAAAGATTTTCGGCCGTTGCCGGGACGGGGGCAAAAGCGCAGACTCAAGCTGGCTGACGGTGGCCATTATACCTTGATTGATGACAGCTATTCCGGTCAGCCGGAAGCAATGAAGCTGGCTATTCAAAATTTGGCCAAGCAAAAAGGCGGTCGCCGAATCGCTGTGCTTGGAAAAATGGCCGAACTCGGTGACAGCTCAAAGGCTCAGCATATTGAGGTCGGACAATGCCTAAAATCCGCCGGAATCGATGTTGTGGTCGGCGTTTGTCCCGAAACGAAGGATACTTTGGCGCAGCTCGATGCCTCGCAAAAGACCTATTATTTTGAAAATAAAGACGGTTTAGATGAATTTTTATTAAATAACTTGTTGCAAAATAATGATATTGTCCTTATAAAAGGAGCAAGGTATTCTTCAAAACTCTATCAGGTGGCTGAAAGCCTGATAAAAAAAGGTGAGGCCTGATTATGAAATGTCCATTTTGCGGTTGCGATGATACACAGGTTAAAGACTCGCGTAATGCCGATGATAATACCGCCATTCGCCGCCGTCGTGAATGTCCGGAATGCGGCTCTCGTTTTACAACCTATGAGCGCGTGCAGCTGCGCGATTTGATTGTGATTAAAAAAAATGGTGAGCGGGTGCCCTTTGATCGCGATAAACTGGCTCGATCAATCTCTTTGGCGGTGCGCAAGCGTCCGGTTAATCAAGAGCGGGTCGAAAAGGTGGTCAATTCTATTCAGCGTCAGCTCGAGGTCTCCGGTGAGGGCGAAATTCCTTCCGAGCTTATCGGGCAATATGTGATGGAGGCCTTGGCTAAGCTTGACCATATTGCTTATATCCGTTTTGCCTCGGTTTATAAGGATTTTCGCGAAGTGAAGGATTTTGAAGATTTTGTTGAGACAATCGACCGGATGGCTAAGCCGGAAATTGCTCAGGCTAAACTTGATGATTAAAGAAAGGCTCTTAAATTATGGCAGGATTTGTTTCTGAAAAAATTAAAATGAAAAGCGAGGCCCGCTTGGCTGCCGTGCAGGCAACTTATATGATTGAATATGGGCAGCTGCCGGTTGATGAGGTGATTAAAGATTTTGTAAACGGTGAAGTCGGTCGCTATGTGATTGATGAAGACGCGCTTACGCAGCGCGAAGAGCTGGTCGAAGTTAATGAAATGGACAAGCCTTATTTTACCGAAATCGTGCGCAATGTGCAGAAAAACAAAGAAGCGCTGGAAAAAGCCATTATGTCTTATTTGGCCGAGGGATATTCTTTTGAGCGGATGGACGGAACTTTGCGCGCCCTTCTTCTTTGTGCAATGTATGAAATTATTAACACTCATGATGTTGATACCAAAGTCATTATCAAAGAATATGTTGATTTGGCTTATGCCTTTTTTGCCAAGAAAGAACCCAAGATGGTTAATGCTTTGCTTGATAAAATTGCAAAAGACCAAAGTCAGGGTGACCGGCTATGACGCGCTTAAAAGTTTATGAATATCCGCACCCGATTTTACGAAAAAAAGCAGAGAAAGTTTCCGGCGTTGACCATGAAATGCGTCGCTTTCTTGATGATATGCTTGAAACAATGTATGAGGCCGGCGGCGTTGGTTTAGCCGCACCGCAAGTCGGTGTTTCTCAGCGCGTTTTGGTCATAGATTATGAGCGCGATGAAGAGCATGCCGGAAATCCAATCTACATGGTTAATCCCGAAATCATTTGGAAATCAGAAGAAAAAGTCTGTGGCGAAGAAGGGTGCCTTTCCGTCCCCGGACAGCGTGCAGAAGTTGAGCGTTATGCCCAAGTTCGTGTGCGTTATCTTGACTACAATGGTAAACAGCAGGAAGTTTTAGCCGATGACTTTTTTGCCATAGTCATTCAGCACGAGATGGATCATCTTGACGGTATTCTATACATCGACAGGATAAGCCGCCTAAAAAGGAGTATGTTGCTCAAAAAACTAAAAAAAGACCGCTCTGTGGTCGACTAATACAGATTTAGCGGATAGGAAAAATGCTCATGTACTACTGTGTACACTGCGCTTTTTCCTTCCTTAAATCTTATTATTCGACTCACATATCGGCTTTTTTCCAAAAAGAAAAAAACAGCGTATAACGGACAACTAATACAGATTTAGCGGGTCTCCGCCATCCTCACGTACTTCTTTGTACGCTGCGGTGTCGTCGCCCTAAAATCTTATTATTTGCCGCGTTCTCCGCTGTTTTTTGCTCTGAGGTCGACTAATACAGATTTTGCGACATCAGTTTGTTGCAAAATCTAAAACTCGAGGACGGGGCGGACCTCGCGGCTGTCGTCCTTATAGTTGAAGCCCAAACCGTAACTGTAGTCAAAGTTCGAGTACCACGCGACGAGGTTATCGCGCTCGGACGACGACCAAGCGAAGGTGCTGGTTGTGAATTGTGTCCCACCCGCATTCGTCAATCCTATATTTACTAGCTGTTGATTGTTATAATATGAGGTAAATATTCCTGCCGCCGGTAGACACCAATCTCCGGCCTCCGTTCCCGCGGTTTTATATTCATGTGCCGCCCATGCTGCCGGATACTTGCTCTTATTACCCGCCGCTATTATTTTCTCTGTATTTGGACAACTATTTAAGTCATAACTTGCATTTTGGGCACCGCCAAAGTTCGTTAATGTTGGTATATCATTATTTGTTGGTCCCCATTCATATTTGCCTATCGATTTTAAGGCTAATACTTGCCCATGTCCTTGTCCATCGGTATATACCACAACGCCGATTGGCGTTTTGCCTGTTTGCATCGATACAAAACAACTCATATCGGAATAAAATATATGACCTACCGCACAGGATTTTAATGCATTGTCTTGTTCTTGTTGCTCTATCTTCTTTTCTAACTCAGCTATTTTATTGGCTAAATCGCAATTCCAATAATTGCCAAACGGACATTTAATTCCGTTGGTGCAGCTTGATGTGCTGGTATAGCCCATTGCCGTACAGCTCGGGGTGGCGATACAGGCTGCATTTGCTTGCACAATGCCGCCACAAAGAACAAATGCTGTTGTTGTATAGAGTAATTTTTTCATCTTCTTTCTCCTTTGTTTTTTACATTGCGCAATAGTCGCAATAATCGGTATAGCCGCTTTTACATCCGGTGGCGTACCACAAGCCCGAACAGTCTTCATATTCACAGACCGAGCCGCTTGGGCAACTTGTATAAGTGCCTAAATTCGGACAAGCTTTGCAGTTATCATATTTCGTGATTGTGCCGGACAAACAAGTCGCGGCACCGGCTTCACCACCCATAGAGCCGCAATCTTGAAAGCCGTCGCAGGGATTGATTTTAACTTTATATTTGGTTTGTCCGTCACAATCGAGGCAGGCTTCGCCGTCTTGGATATAACCTTCTGGAATAGTGGTATAATCATATCCCGCGCCGCAAGGCGTGCAGGTGCAAGACGCGTATTTTCCGTCGCAAGGCTCACCAACCCCGACATGTGGTTCTTCACAAGTCACATAATTACTCGGGCAAGCTTTTACACATTCCGAATAATAAGCGCCATAAGGACATTTCTTGCCGCCGGCTTTATAACCATCGGGGCAACTCGTAATCGTATAGCCTTCGTTCTGACAACGCTTGTTGGGATTAAGGTCAAAACTCGGGACATTATTACCGCTGCCGTTTTCTTTGCCGCTAAATAAACTATCGGCACAAGCCGAAGTGTCATTAATAAAACAAACTGCCGCGATTTGAAATTCATCAGAAGAAGGCAAACTTGGTGACCAAGCATAAAGGTGTGTGTGAAGTGTGTAGACAAGCTGCTCGTCACTCTTGATAACAGAATTATCAGCTCTCGCGCCACAAGGCAAAATACTTACCGCCAAACATAGCGCCGCGGTCATAACCGCCTTTTGTCGTGAGATAAACATAATACTTCTCCTATCTCGTTTGCCTTCACGACTCGATTATAGCATAATTTTGATTTACTTGCAAGCTTGTTTTTGTTTTGAGATGGAAGTGTGGTGAAAAAAAAGACCGGCGGTTTTCCGTCGGTCTTTTTGATAATTAAACTGAAAACTATTTGATTTCGTTAATTCTTCTCTGAATTTCATTTTCATCAATAGTTTGCAACAGCTTGCCGTTCAAAATCATGGTCGGAACACCGTTAACCTGAATCTTTCCGGCCAAATCATTAAACGAAGCCATAATGCCGTTGACCTTGTCAGAGTTGATATCAGCTTTATACTTTGTCATATCAAGACCAATGCCGGCAGCAGCCGCATCAACAGATTCTTCAGTCATCGGGCCTTCAGCCTCAAACAAAGCAGTATACATTTCAGCATATTTGCCCTGTTCAGCTGCAGCCAAAGCCGCCTTAGCAGCATAACCGGAAACCGGAGAAACAAAGGCCAAAGACTTAGCCAAAACTTTTACGTTCGGGTTTTTGGCAATAATGTTTTTCAAAGCCGGATACAAACGGTGGCAATATCCGCAAGAAAAGTCAAAGAACTCAACCAAAACAATTTCACCGTCAGGGTTGCCGATTACCGGTGTGTTCGGATCATTGTTAATGGCTTCAATATTGTCTTCTAAAACTTTCTGAGCAGAAGCCAAAGCCTCTTCTCTGGCAATTCTTTCATAATTTTGCATAGCCTCAACAACCAACTTCGGATTGTTTTTCAGCGTTTCTTCAACACTCATGCTGCTTTGTGTTTCCTTGCCGCCGTTCAAAGCAATGACGACTGCTGAAATAGAAACCAGCAAGGCAATCAGTGATATATAAAGTGAACCGTTTTTATTCATCGTTGTTTTTCCTTAATTCTTCTAAAAGCAAATTACATAAACATTACTAATCTAGCGAATTTTCTTTTTATTTACAAGGCAAAAATAAAAGATATTTATTATTATTTTCTTAAGGAGTATAGCTTTGGTTAATAATTTTGCATTATAATAGAAAAATAATATTCATTTTCGGAGCATGAATTTATGTTTCAAATCAAACTAAAACTTTTTTCTTCAGCAAAAACGCTGGAATCTAAAATTGATATGTTTCACGACAAGATTATTGACGCCGCCATGACGTTCAAAAAATCTATCGGAGAATTTTTAGAAAACGGCAGAAGTGAAACCTTCAAAAAGGTCAACAGCCAGCTGCGTCAAATTGAGCATGATGCAGACCAACTGCGGCGCGATATTGAAAACCGCCTCTATTCACAAAACCTAATTCCTGATTTGCGGGCAAATGTTTTGGAACTGGTTGAAAACCAAGACCGCGTGATTAACCGCTTTGATGAGGTATCGTATCAGTTTTATATCGAACGTCCCGAGATTCCGGAAATTTATCATTCCCGCATCCGCAATTTGGTTGAACAGGTGACAGACTGTGTTGAAAACATGTGCATTGCCTCTCGCTCTTATTTCAGAGACCTGAGCTTAGTGCGTGATTATGCTCAAAAAGTTTATTTTTTAGAGCACGAAACAGATTTAACTTCCGGACATCTGAAAACCGCCGTATTTGACTCCGACATTCCTTTGGCCAATAAATTGCAACTGACAACCATTCTTGATGAAATTGAAAACATTGCCGATTTGGCCGAAGACTCGATTGACAGATTGCTGATTTTTGTTATCAAACGCGATATTTAGGAGCAGAAGATGAACGAAGGGCTGTTCTTTCTTTTCTTGAGCAGTGGTTTATTTCTAGGATGGTCTTTGGGCGCTAATGATGCGGCCAATCTGTTTGGCACGGCCGTCGGCAGCCGTATGATAAAATTCAAAACCGCTGCCTTAATTGCCTCAATATTTGTTATCCTTGGTGCCGTTTTTACGGGTTCCGGTGCCAGTGAAACCTTGTCCCACCTTGGTAAAATAAATGCGCGTGCCGGTGCTTTTATGGCAGCTCTGGCGGCGGCCCTAACCATTTATTGGATGTCTTCTTCCGGCTTACCGGTTTCAACCTCACAAGCAATTGTCGGCGCCATTATCGGCTGGAACTTTTACAGCGGTAATCCGACAGATACCGATACACTTTTTGAGATTGTTTCTTCTTGGGTTTTGTGTCCGTTGCTGAGCGCGGCTGTGGCGATTTTTGTTTTTTTGGGCATTAAGCTGCTCATGAAACATCTCAAAATCCATTTGTTCAGAATGGATAGTTATGTGCGCACCGGCTTAATCCTTATCGGTGCTTTCGGTGCTTATGCATTAGGAGCCAACAATATCGCCAATGTTATGGGGGTATTTGTCGATTCCAGCCCGCTTCATGCCCTTTCCATCGGCGGAATAATTTTTTCAAAAACACAAATTTTGTTTTTTATCGGCGCTATATCAATCGCTGTCGGGATTTTTACCTATTCTCACAAAACGATTAAGACCATTGGAAACAATCTGATGCGCATGACTCCGATTGTGGCACTGATTGTTGTTTTTGCCCAATCTTTAGTTTTGTTTTTGTTTGCGTTTAAGCCGCTCAAGCTTTTTCTTGATGCCCACGGCTTGCCGTCTTTACCTTTGGTACCGGTTTCAAGCTCTCATGCCGTTATCGGTGCAATACTTGGAATCGGCGTTGCCAAAGGCGGTCGAAATATTAACTGGAAAATCGTTGCTAAAATAGTCTTCGGCTGGTTTTTAACCCCGATTATTTCGGCCGCGGTCTGTTTTGTCTCGCTCTTTTTCTTAGAAAACGTGTTTAACCTAAGTGTTTATGAAAGCTAATGATCTCGGTTTATCATAAAGTCTGCCAACAAGCGCAATGTTTCAGCTTTTTGCCCAAAGAGGGATAAGGCGTCTTTGGCTTTTTCCACATAGTCTTGAGCAAGAATTTTGGCTTTGTCCAATCCATACAGACTAACAAAAGTAAGCTTTCCCTGTGCGGCATCTTTTTGCAGTTTTTTACCGACCAAAGCCTGATCTCCTTCAACATCCAATATATCATCGGCGATCTGAAAAGCGATTCCGATAGCGCGAGAATAGTCAATCAATTTGGCTCTTTCTTGTTGTGTTGCTTTTCCCAAAACAGCTCCGGCCTCGCAGGCATAACGAATCAAACGACCGGTTTTCATCTCCTCGATTCGTTTTATCATAGTTTCTGAATTTTGCTCCGGAAATTTTTCTGCCAACAAATCAAGCATCTGACCGGCAACCATGCCGTTAAACGCACCGGCAGCATTAGCCAATAAAGCGATCAAATCCGCTCTGGTTTGTGCCAAAGGAGCCGTCTTTTCATTTGCCAAAATCTCAAAAGCATAGGTAAGCAATCCGTCTCCGGCCAAAATGGCGGTTGCCTCGTCATAGGCTTTGTGACAAGTCGGCTTGCCGCGACGTAAATCATCATTGTCCATTGCCGGCAAATCATCATGAATCAAAGAATAAGAATGCAAGCATTCCAAAGCCACGGCTGTGCGCAAAGTATCTTCAAAAGTTAGGCCAAAAAGTTTTGCACTTTCATTAACCAAGAACGGACGGAGTCTTTTTCCGCCATTGGTCACCGAATATTTCATCGCCTCTACAACGCGAAACTCTTCTTCTTTTCCGAGTGGAAAAAACTCGCTTAAACGTGCATTAAATTCCGTACTATAAGCGGTTAAGCTTTCTTTTATTGTCATGATTATTCTTCTACTTTATCCAAAGGAGTCGTTGTCATTTCTCCGTTAGGAGAGATTTCCAGCTTTTCGATTTTAAGCTGAGCCGCTTTAAGCTTTCCTTCACAAAACTTTTTCAAAGCCACGGCCTGTTCATAAGCGCTAACGGCATCATCAAGCTTGATGCGTCCGCTTTCAAGCTCTCTGACAATGGTCTCAAGCTTGGTCATTGCCTCTTCAAAGCTCAAATTTTCAATATCTTCCTGTGTCATCATCATCTCCGAATAATATATTTTTATGTGACTATACATTATTATATTTTCTTTCGCAACTTTTATATACAACTTATGTTTATTAACCTAAAGGCTATCTGTATATTAGTTTTATTATCTATCCATGATTAAAAAAAACGTGTTAATTATAGTGTGGTGTGTTATGGAGGATGAAAATCATGGAAAATAAAGCTGTAATAAATGGCGCCAAGCTTTTAAAAGCCCTGGCAAATGAAAAACGTCTCCAGATCGTGTGTGTGCTTGAAAACAAAGAACTGAAAGTTGGCGAACTTGAGAAAAAAATCGGGCTGAGCCAATCAGCCTTATCTCAACATTTGGCTATTTTGCGAGCAGAAAACATTGTATCGACCAGACGTTTTGCGCAAAATGTTTTTTATTCGGTAAAAAACGAAACAGCCTTAAAAATTGTACGTCTTTTACAGGCAGAATAGTTTTATAAAATTTCGGTAAGGACAATTTTTTTGCTGTTGCAATCATAGCGGATGTTCAGCTTGCCCTGCCGCAGAAGCAAAGCCTGTTTTCCGAAAACATCAAACCGCCAGCCTTGAAGCATTTTTAAGTTTTTATCTTGACCGGCGGCAAAGAGCTTGAGCTCATTTTCATCAGCGATGATATGGGGCACGGTCTCCTGTTCTTGACTGATGAGCGTAAGCAAAAGCTTTAAGAGTTCAAACAACCCTTGCGGATAAATAATTTTGTTTTCGGTTTTAGGCTTGGCATAATCACTGCGCGGCAAGCTTTCCGCATATAAAACAATATCAACAATTTCTTGGGCTAATTTTCCGTTTGATATATCGGCGCGCATATTTCTGATGTTTTTGAGCTCGGTAACATCATGGGGTGCGGCAGCCGCAATATTAAGCAGACAGTCATCTTTAATAATGGTTTGACGAGGAAGATTTTTTTGCTGTGCACGCCTTTCGCGCCAGGCGGCAAGCTCACGCAAAATTGTTAAATATTTGCGATTATGCACATGCTGACGGATTTTAAGCCAAGCGTCTTGAGGCTTGGTTTCATAATTATTTTTATCAAGCAGTTCGGCCATTTCTTCATCGAGCCAGTGCTCACGCCCGCTTTGGCTGATTTTTTCTTTCATAAATTCATAAATTTTAACCAGATGCGTCACATCCGAAATGGCATATTCAAGCTGTTTGGGGCTCAAAGGACGTGCACACCAATTTGTCAAACGAGAGCTCTTGTCCAATTCGATTCCCAAAATGGCATTCACCAAAGATTCATAACTGACCGAACTTCCAAACCCGCAGATTTGTGCTGCGATTTGAGAATCAAACAACGGCTGAGGAATAAAGCCGCATAAACGATACAAAATTTCAATATCTTGCCGACAAGAATGAAAAACTTTTGTAACTTTTGGATTCTTAAGCACATCAAAAAAACGGGACAAATCAATTTCTGGTGCCAAAGGATCGATAATTCCCTCTGTTTCAGGGCAAGCCACCTGAATGAGCCCCAGCTGAGCGTAATAAGTTTTTTCGCGATGAAATTCTAAATCAACCGTTATAAATTCCTGCTGATCCAACAGGCGGCAAAACTCATCTAATTCCTGATTATTTGTAACTATTTGCATTGTCCCTTCTTTCAAGAGATGATTGTAGCGATTGTTTCTTTTTTTGGCAACCGAAAAATAAAAAACTTGATTTAGACAAATTTTTGTGTATTCTGTAGGAGAAAGTTTTATTATTGTTTAACTAAATATCTAATCATTATGTACGCAATTTTTGTTGGAAAAGCAAAAGACCAAGAAAAAAATGATGTTGCTTTTTTGCATCAGTATGTTTCTGAGGTTTTGGTAGAGGCCGGATTATGCCCTACGATTTTTGAAGAGGCGCGCGCCATATTTGTTAACTTTAAAATGCATAATATCGAAAAAGGTTATGCGCTTGGATTTTCAGATATTGATGATTGCCGCCGTGCTGCCTGCTGGTTAAAGGAACACCTGCGCCGAGGTTTGCACAACCTGCCGGACAAAGAGCCTGCCACATTTGAGCTCTTTGAAGAAAATATCGACGGAGCAGACCTCAAAAGCACTGCCAGATTATGGAAAAATGTTCATAAAGGCAAAAAGCTTCGCGCTTTTATTTTCCGCGAAAAAGGGGCTTTTCGGGCTATTGGGCACAAAGCCAAAAATTAGCCTTACCGCGATTGAAAAAGAGCTGTTTCAGACAGCTCTTTCTTTTTTTAGAAATTGCGCTTGCTTTTATCGGAAAACGGCGCTAGAACTATTAGGCTAGGTTTAATAACAATAAATGAGGAAAATTATGAACGGCTATCGTACACATACCTGTGGCGAACTCAGAGCCTCTGATGTCAACAAAGAGGTTAAGCTCGCCGGATGGATTCATCGCAAACGCAATTTGGGAAATTTGTGCTTTGTCGATTTGCGAGATCATTATGGAATTACCCAATGTGTGTTTGACAGCCATTCAGATTTATTTGAAAAAATTGAGGCTTTGCGCGTTGAGTCGGTTATTGGTGTCAGCGGCGAAGTCGTCCATCGTGAAAGCGTTAATAAAAACATTCCGACCGGCGATATCGAAATTAAAGTCAAAACTTTAGAGGTTTATTCCGAAGCCGACATTTTGCCGGTACAAGTTGCTTCAGATGGCGGCGAGCCGGAAGAACTGCGCTTAAAATATCGCTTTTTGGACTTGCGTAAAGACCATATTCATAAAAATATTTTGGTTCGTTCAAAAGTTATTCAACGTTCGCGTGAATTAATGCGGGAACAAGGCTTTACCGAATATCAAACCCCGATTTTGACCGCATCATCACCGGAAGGCGCGCGCGACTTTTTGGTTCCGTCCCGCTTAAACCCCGGAAAGTTTTATGCTTTGCCGCAAGCACCGCAACAGTTCAAGCAGTTATTGATGGTTTCGGGCTTTGATAAATATTTCCAAATTGCCCCATGCTTCCGTGATGAAGACCCGAGAGCTGACCGCTCCCCCGGAGAATTTTATCAGATGGATATGGAAATGAGCTTTGCCACTCAAGATGATGTGTTTGCGGTCATTGAACATACTTTGGGAACAATCTTTAATGAATTTGCCAATGGCAAAACCGTTGACCAAGCGCCTTATATCCATATTCCGTTCCGTGAAGCCATGTTAAAATATGGTTCAGACAAACCGGATTTGCGCAACCCACTGTTTATGATTGATGCAAGTTCTTTGTTTGGAGACAGCGGCTTTGGTGTTTATGACTCTATGGTCAAAGAAGGAAAAGTCGTTAAAGCCATGTTGGTTAAGGGGATTGCCGCAAAACCGCGTTCGTTCTTTGATAAGCTTGATGGTTATGCCAAAGAAGAAGGTATGGGCGGTGTTGCTTACATCGCTTGGGCCGAAGGCGCAACCAAAGGTATTTCCCGCATGATGAGTGCTGAAAAGATTGAACAAATCAAACAAGCGCTGAAGGCTCAAGACGGTGACGCCGTTTTGTTTGTGGTCGGAAAAGGCATGAAGTTTGACAAATTCAGCGGCCGCCTGCGCAACAAAGTCGGTGAAGAATTAGGCTTGATTGATGAAAATTCATTCAAAATGTGCTGGGTTGTCGATTTTCCGTTCTATGAAGAAAACGAAGAAACCGGCGCGGTTGAATTTTCACATAACCCCTTCTCCATGCCTCAAGGCGGCATGGATGCCTTGCTGAACAAAAATCCGCTTGATATTTTGGCTTATCAATATGACTTTGTTTGCAACGGCGTTGAATTACTGTCCGGTGCTGTTCGCAACCACCAGCCGGAAATCATGTATAAAGCTTTTGAAATTGCCGGTTATGACAACTCGGTTGTTGATAACAAGTTTGGCGGTATGATTAGCGCCTTTAAGTTTGGCGCCCCTCCGCACGCCGGTTCAGCTTATGGTATTGACCGTTTGGTCATGCTGTTGCTTGATGAACCGATTATTCGTGACGTTATCTTGTTCCCGTTGAACGGAAAAGCACAAGACTTGATGATGCAAGCTCCGAATGTTGTCACCCAACAACAGCTTGATGAGTTGCATATTCAGGTTGTAAAAGATTAGTAGTAAAAAACACCAAACCTCAAAGACCGACGGAAAACCGCCGGTCTTTTTTTTTCACCACCCTCCCATCTTTCTCAAAAATGTCTGTTGCAAGTAAATTAAAATTATGCTATAATCGAGTCGTGAAGGCAAACGAGATAGGAGAAGTATTATGTTTATCTCACGACAAAAGGCGGTTATGACCGCGGCGCTATGTTTGGCGGTAAGTATTTTGCCTTGTGGCGCGAGAGCTGATAATTCTGTTATCAAGAGTGACGAGCAGCTTGTCTACACACTTCACACACACCTTTATGCTTGGTCACCAAGTTTGCCTTCTTCTGATGAATTTCAAATCGCGGCAGTTTGTTTTATTAATGACACTTCGGCTTGTGCCGATAGTTTATTTAGCGGCAAAGAAAACGGCAGCGGTAATAATGTCCCGAGTTTTGACCTTAATCCCAACAAGCGTTGTCAGAACGAAGGCTATACGATTACGAGTTGCCCCGATGGTTATAAAGCCGGCGGCAAGAAATGTCCTTATGGCGCTTATTATTCGGAATGTGTAAAAGCTTGTCCGAGTAATTATGTGACTTGTGAAGAACCGCATGTCGGGGTTGGTGAGCCTTGCGACGGCAAATATGCATCTTGTACCTGCACCCCCTGCGGTGCCGGATATGATTATACCACTATTCCCGAAGGATATATCCAAGACGGCGAAGCCTGCCTCGATTGTGACGGACAAACCAAATATAAAGTTAAAATCAATCCCTGTGATGGCTTTCAAGACTGCGGCTCTATGGGTGGTGCGGCCGGCGCAGAAACCTGTCAATCAGGTAATACAATCAAATACGATAACTGTAAACCTTGCCCGAATTTAGGCACTTATACAAGTTGCCCGAGTGGTTCAGTCTGTGAATATGAAGACTGTTCTGGCTTGTGGTATATGACCGCTTGCCAAAACAACTATACTTATTATTGCGGCTTTTGCCCAGCTTATTAAAATGAGGAGAACAAAAATGAAAAGAATATTCTACTACACCACGACAGCCCTTGTCTTAAGTTGCGGCATAACTCAAGCCCAAACCTGCGTTCCAACCCCGACTTGTTCCTCCCTTGGTTATACCAGCACATCAAGCTGCACCAACGGCATTAAATGCCCATTCGGTAATTATTGGAATTGTGATTTGGCGAATAAAATAAATGAGGTTACATCCCAAATAACGGAATTAGAAAAGAAGATAAATCAACAGCAACAACAAGAGAGTTGTATTATAGGAAGTATATTATACGAAGATATGACATGTTCATTAACGGTCATTGCTGGAAAAACGCCAATAGGTATTGTTGTTTATTTAGGTCCGAGTGGATATCAGGCGCTAGCACTGGAATCGATAGGCAGCTATGAATGGGGAGGATATGGCACGGATATCTCAACGTTAACAAACTATACATCATCATCAGCAGCATCTAAGGATTATGATAGCTGTGGGAATACGGCAAAAATAATCGCGGCAGGAGATAAGAGCAAGTATCCGGCAGCATGGGCGGCACATGAGTATAAAACCGCGGGAACGGAGGCCGGAGATTGGTGCTTGCCGGCAGCAGGAATAATTACCTCAGTATATAATAACCAAGAAGCTATAAACACAGGGTTTAGCCGCGCAAATGGGACACAATTCACAACCAGCACTGAAGCTTGGTCGTCGTCCGAGTACGGTAGCAACTTCGCGTGGGACTCTTACTTTGACTACAGTTACGGTTTGACCAGCACCAATAAGAACTACAGCTACGAGGTCCGCCCCGTCCTCGCTTTTTAGGTTTTTATTTCTTGATTGCGGAAGGTAAAAAAATCTCTTTGGGGGAAAGTCAAAGAGATTTTTTATTTGATAAAAGCATAATTTAGATAAAACTTTATTAAAGCCTTTTGTCGGGAGAACGGCAAAGGGCTTGTTTTTTATAAGAAAAAAAATTTTTTACACAAAAAGCGAGGACGGGGCGGACCTCGTTGCTGTTATTCTTATTGTTGTTGTTCAACCCATACTCGTTGCTAAAGTTTGAGCGCCACGCGTTGTTGTTATTGTTCTCGGACGACGACCAAGCGCGCCAAGATAACTGTCTGTGTTCATCTTAACAAGAAAAAAAGTCTTCTTGTCGGCAGTCCTTTTTATGTAAAAAACGCTCGCTCGGTCAGTGATAAATATCCTGCGCCGATTCCGGCAGAAAAATAATAATTATGAAAAGGGGTTTTTACACAAAAAGCGAGGACGGGGCGGACCTCGTTGCTGTTGTTCTTATTGTTGTTGTTCAAACCGTAACTGTTG
>CALXTE010000022.1 GCA_944391345.1 uncultured Alphaproteobacteria bacterium | reverse complement strand
GATGTAACCGGATCAATCGAATTGCCGGAAGGAACCGAGATGGTAATGCCTGGTGATAATGTTCGCATGACCGTTAAATTGATTCACCCGATTGCAATGAACGAAGGTCTTCGTTTTGCTATCCGTGAAGGTGGTCACACTGTTGGTGCTGGTGTTGTTTCTAAGATTTTGAAGTAATACCAAATCAAAAAAAATAAAAAGCTTCGGTTTCGACCGAAGCTTTTTTTTGCACTTAAAAATCAAAAAAACATCTTGACTTAGAGTAGCTATAATAGATTAAGCTAACGCCGAATAAAATTTTATAAAGAGAGGAATAAGATGACTGACTATTCAATATTGGAAACCATAAATGCTCCGGCAGACTTAAAAAAACTGGAGCTTTCAAAACTTCCCCTATTATGCCAAGAAATGCGCCAAGCGATTCTCAACCGCGTCAGCAAAATCGGTGGCCACGTCGGTCCCAACTTAGGCGTTGTCGAACTGGCCGTAGCTTTGCATTATGTTTTTGAATCACCCAAAGACAAAATCATTTGGGATGTCAGCCACCAAAGTTACCCCCACAAAATTTTGACCGGCAGAAAAGCCGCTTTTATAGATGACAGCCGATTCGGAGAATGTTCAGGATTTACCGCCCCCGAAGAAAGCGAGCACGATATTTTCACCATAGGACACACCTCAACCTCTGTCAGCTTGGCTTATGGTCTGGCCAAAGCACGTGATACTCTGGGCAACAAAGAAAATATCATTGCCATTATCGGGGATGGCTCGCTCTCCGGCGGCGAAGCCTTTGAAGGACTGGACAACGCAGCCGAACTTGGCACCAACTTCATTGTCATTATTAATGATAACGAAATGTCAATTGCTAAGAATCACGGCGGAATTTATGGCAACCTCGCCAAACTCAGAGCCTCTAAAGGCAACGCTTCGGATAACTATTTCAAAGCCATCGGATTCGACTATCAATATGTTGAAAACGGCAACAACGCCGCCGAATTAATCAAAGTTTTACAACAAGCCAAAGACACGCAAAAGCCTTTAGTCATTCATGTTCACACGCTAAAAGGCTGCGGCTACAAACCGGCAACGGAAGATAAAGAACATTTCCACTGGACCACGCCCTTTGACCTTAAAACCGGAAAAAATCTGGAAACATCATCATCAGAAAATTACGGCACGATTATAGCCGATTACCTTGATAAAAAGGCCGCTGCCGACAAAAGAATCATGGTCATCAACGCCGGAACCCCTGGAGCTCTTTGCCTCCAAGAATATCGTGAAAAACATCCCTCACAATACATCGACGCCGGCATTGCCGAAGAACACGCTGTTGCCTCGGCATCAGGCATGGCGCATTATGGCATTAAGCCTGTTGCTTTGTTCTTCGGCGGCTTTATCCAGCGCGCTTATGACCAAGTTTCACAAGATTTGTGCATCAATAAATCTCCGGCGGTTATGATTATTGAAGGTACGGGAATATCCGGCGGCGATGTTACGCACCTGTCGATTTTTGACATACCGCTGCTTTCAAATATTCCAAATCTTGTATGTTTGGCACCTTCGACCAAAGAAGAAACCTTAAAAATGCTGGACTGGGCGCTAGAACAAACCGACTTTCCGGTTGCCATTCGGACTCCATGGGAAGCGCCGTCTCACCTCACCCACGCCCCCAAGGCAGAGATAAAACTCGGAAAATTTGAAATCACCAAACAAGGCGAAAAAGTCGCAATTTTCGGCCTTGGCAGCTTCCTTGAATTAGCCGAACGAACCGCCGCTGCGCTTGAACAACAAGGCATTAACGCCACGATTATCAACCCGCGTTTTTCAAGCCTTTTGGATAAAGAACTGCTGGAAGAAATAAGCCAAAAGCATGATACAATCATCACCTTAGAAGACGGATGCACCTCCGGCGGCTTCGGAGAAAAAATTGCCCGATTCTTTGCAGAAAAAGGAATAAAAACTTATTGCTTTGGCGCGAATAAAGAATTCACCAATCGTGTTTCAGCCACAGAGCTGTACCGCCGCTATAAACTTTCTCCGGCAGAAATAATTAAAACCGTGCTTAAATAAGTGCAAAGCTCCCGCAAGGGAGCTTATTTTTTACGCTGCCTTGTGAATTTCCCAAGGATTATGCTTGGCGACACCAAGAAAAAGATGTAAAAAAATAAATAAATTGAACTTAAGATTAAGGAATAAAAAATGAAAAAAAACGAGATTGAACCCGTTGTTTTGCAGGTTTTGCCCGAGCTTGAAACCGGCGGCGTTGAAACCGGAACAATCGAGATTGCCACCGCCTTAAAAGCCGCCGGCATCAAGAATTTTGTGGCTTCACAAGGCGGCCGCATGGTCTACGAATTAGAAAAAAACAAAATCGGGCATTTAACGCTACCCTTAAAGAGCAAAAACATCTTCACCATGCTGAGCAACGCCAATAAATTGGCCCAATACATTAAAGCCAACAACATTAATCTTGTTCATGCTCGCTCACGTGCACCGGCATGGAGTGCCTATTGGGCAGCCAAGAAAGCCGGCGTTCATTTTGTCACCACATTTCACGGCACCTATGGCTTAGGCCCTTTGGGAATAAAGAAATTATACAACCGTGTTATGACATACGGCGAAAGAGTAATTGCGATTTCCAATCACATCAAAAATCACATTTTGAAAAATTATCCCAAAACGGAAGAAAGCAAGATTCGCTTGATTCATCGTTGCGCCGATATTGAAAAATTCTCGCCTTCGGCGGTAACCCAAGCACGAATGATAAACAAAATCAAAGAATATAACATTGCCGACGACCGTCCGGTTTTGCTCCTCCCCGGAAGAGTCACCCGCTGGAAAGGCCAGCATTTGTTGATTGAAGCCCTGCATTTAATGAAGAATCAAAATTACTATTGCATTATTGCCGGCGACGCACAGGGAAGACAGAAATATTTAGATTACTTAAAGAAACTGGCTCGCAAATACAAGCTTGACGACCGTATCGGATTCTTCGGCCGCTACCAAGATGTTCCGGCCTTAATGATGATCTCAACGGTTGTATTGTCAACGGCAATTGAGCCGGAAGCTTTTGGCCGCATTTCAATTGAAGGCCAAGCCATGGGCAAAATCGTTGTTGCCTCCAACATCGGCGGCAGCTTAGACACGATTCAAGACGGCATAACCGGCAAACTGTTTGAAAGCAACAACCCGCAGTCTTTGGCCGACGCGTTGGACTGGGCACTGTCTTTAAACAAGGCTGAAACGAAAAAAATTTCAGATTCGGCCATAAAAAATGTAAGAGAACATTTTACAAAACAAATAATGTGTGATAAAACTATTGAGGTTTACCGCGAAGTGGTAAATCAAAATGAAAATAAATAATAACTTTAATAAAGAAAAAGAGGTTTTAAAATGGTTGCGATAAAACTTCCGGACGGAAGTATTTTAGAAATGGAGAGCGGTGTCAACGGTTTTGACATTGCCAATAAGATTAGTCCCAATTTAGCCAAAGCGGCATTAGCTATCACCGTAAACGGCACCACACAGGATTTAAGCACTCCGATAACTACCGACGCAACCGTGACTATCATCACCGGCAGAGACAAAGAGGGCTTACACATTCTGCGCCACTCTTGCTCTCACGTCATGGCTGAGGCGGTTAAAGAACTTTGGCCTGATGTTCAAGTAACGATTGGACCGGCGATTGAAAATGGTTTTTACTATGACTTTTCAAGAAAAGAACCGTTCACGACGGAAGACTTCGCCAAGATAGAAGAAAAAATGCACGAGATTGTTAAGCGTGACGAAAAAGTTGAGCGTATCGTCATGCCGCGTGACGAAGCCATTAAGTTCTTCAAGAACAAAGGCGAACATTACAAGGCCGAAATCATTGAAGACCTGCCGGAAGGAGAAACAATTTCTCTCTACCGCCAAGGCAATTTCACGGACTTGTGCCGTGGTCCTCACGTTCCATCGACCGGCAAGATTGGTAACGCTTTCAAGCTGACCAAGGTTGCAGGCGCATATTGGCGTGGCGACTCGACCAAAGAAATGTTGCAGCGTATTTACGCCACGGCTTGGGCAGATAAAAAAGACCTGGACGCTTATTTGCTGATGTTGGAAGAAGCCGCCAAGCGCGACCACCGCAAGATTGGCAAAGAGATGGACTTGTTCCACTTTGAACCCGAATATGCCCCCGGAGCGGTTTTCTGGCATGACAAAGGCTACAAAATTTACCGCAAGTTGATTGAATATATGAGAAACCGTCAAGAAAACAACGGTTATATCGAGATTTCAACCCCGCGTGTCATGGACCGCATTTTGTGGGAGACATCGGGTCACTGGGAAAAATACGGCGCACACAACTATTCTGGCCAAACCGAGGATAAAAAGTGGTTCTGCATTAAGCCGATGAACTGCCCCGGAGGTTTGCTGGTTTACAAACAAGGGATTAAGTCTTACCGTGATTTACCGTTAAGAATGGCTGAGTTTGGTAAGGTCAACCGCTACGAGGCTTCCGGTTCATTAATGGGCTTGATGAGAGTTCGTGAGTTCACCCAAGACGATGCGCACATTTTCTGCACACCGGAACAAATGGAAGAAGAATGCATCACCACCTTGAAGCTGATTTTGGATATTTATAAAGACTTCGGCTTTAATGAGGTCAAGATTTATCTGTCGACCCGTCCGGAAAAGAGAATTGGCAGTGATGAGATTTGGGACATCTGCGAAAAAGCTTTGGCCAACGCCCTCACCTCTCACGGCTATGAATATGAAATCAACGAAGGCGAAGGCGCATTCTATGGCCCGAAACTTGAGTTCATTTTGAAGGATGCGATTGGCCGTGAATGGCAGTGCGGCACCATTCAGGTTGACATGAACCTACCCCAGCGCTTTGATATTTCTTATATTGGCGAAGACGGTGAGAAACATCAACCGGTAATGCTTCACCGCGCTTTGTTTGGCTCAATCGAACGCTTCTTGGGTATCTTGATTGAGAACCACGCCGGCAAATTGCCACTATGGCTGTCACCGGAACAAGTTGTCGTCTGCCCGATTGTCAACGAGTTTGACGATTACGCCGAAGAAGTCACCGCCAAGCTGAAAAAGAACGGCTTGCTGGCCAGATCAGATTTGCGCAACGAGAAAATCACTTATAAGATTAGAGAACACTCGGTTGCCAAAGTTCCGGTCATTGCGGTTGTCGGTGCTAAGGAGAAAGAAAACGGCACGGTTACCGTCCGCCGCTTAGGCTCTGACAAGCAAGAGATTTTGAAGTTAGACGACTTCATTAAGAACTTGGTTGAAGAAGCCCGCATGCCACACCTTGGCGAATAATCTAAAACAACATAAAGCCGTCAGCCGCAAGGCCGACGGCTTTTCTTGATAAAAACGAGATGAATAGCAAAATAAGTTTCATAGCCTTAATATTTTTTGCCTTGTCTTTAGGGATAGGGAACGCCCAAGCCGCACCGGATGACAAATTGGAACAAGGCCTTCTCATTAATTCACCGGAATTAGTTTCTGAGGCGATAGAAGAAGGCTTATGGCTCAATCAACCACGAACAAACGGAAATTATCCGCTGCATGACGCCTGCCGCCAAAATTGCGACCGAGCCATTCTCATGACCTTAATCAACGCCGGCGCCAATATTGAACAAAAAGATGATAACGGCCGAACCGCCATATTTTTTGCCTTAAATAAGGAAGCAAAAGCCGAAAATATCAAACAACTGATTGACTACGGCGCTGATATCAATCTCCGCTCCCAAGACGGCCAAACACCTTTATCTTTGGCGTTAAGAAATCATCTTCCGCTTGAAATTATAGAATTGCTGATAAACGGCGGCGCCGACGCCAATCGCCCTATTCCCTACAAAAACAAAAAAGTCTACCCATTGACAATCGCCGTCATGACAAACGCCGAAGATAACATTATCCGCCTTTTGCTAAACCACAGCGACCAAGACGCGGTTTTTCAGGCCCTCACCGCCGAAAGCCTGTCCGGTTCCTCCCGCCTCTCAACCATGATTGCGGAAATCGAAGAATAAAACAAAAAAGGCCGCCCTTTCAGACGACCTAAAAATTCAAAACCTTTCGGCTTAAATCTTATTTGCTCTCTTCGCTCTGAGCTTTTTCAGCTTCGGCCATAGCGGCTTTTTCAGCGGCAACACGAGCCAAATCTTTAGCGCCTTTAGCTTTAACATCACGATCAACGAGTTCAACAATCGCCATCGGAGCGCAGTCGCCATAACGCAAACCAGCCTTCAAAACGCGGGTGTAACCACCGTTGCGTTCTTTATAACGCTCAGCCAAAGTCGAGAACAACTTGCTGACAACTTCATTGTCACGCAAAAAGGCCAAAGCCAATCTGCGGCTGTTCAAATCGCCCTTTTTAGCAAAAGTAATCATATTATCAGCGAAAGTTCTTAATTCTTTAGCGCGAGGCAAAGTAATTTTAATCTGTTCGTGAGTAAGCAAAGCATTGGTCAGGTTAGAGAACAAAGCTCTTCTCTGGCTTTTTGTCATGCTAAATTTTCTGTGAGCCATTCCGTGTCTCATGACTTTTCCTTTCAATTATTCTGAGCTTTGCAAGGGCAAAGCGGATAAAACCACGTTTCCGCCACCGTGAACAAAATTCTGATGCACGGAAACAACATAATCGCAAGACTCATAACACATAAAAATCTGAAAAGCAAGCAAAATCTTCATCATTTTTAAAATCAAAAAAAGGCTGGTCGATAACCAACCTTTTTAGCTTAAAGTTTAACCAACAAATGAGCATAAGCATCAGTGCTGTTCATCAAATGAGAACTACCTCGAGGCGAAAAATGCCATAGTAATGCACGATCGTCAAACTCACTAACATGAAACTCAATAGGAAAACTTTTAACGTCCGACAAGTCAGGAACTTGAGCCTCTTTCATCATCTCGGAAAGAATATCTTTCTGCCGCGATACCAGCGCTGCATCTTCTTTTGATAAAAGACGAAACCCACCTTTTTTTATCACCTCAAGAGCCTCATGAGGAAACATCCTAAGAACCGATACACCGGCAATAATCAGCGTTGGTGTCAAAGCAAACCCGACCAGCTTGTGCTTTTCATCCACCACAAAATGCGGCCGCATTTTGTGCGTCATTTGCGCTTCAACATCTGCAACAATATTGGCAAAAGTTAAACTGGATTTAATCACCAGCACATTATGATGCTTTGCAAAAAACTCATCAGGTAAAACCGGCCGTTGAATATCTTGCAACCGTAATTTCAAAAGGCTTAATACCCTTCCAAAATAAATAGGTCGCCCGTATTCGTCTTGCAAATAATTTCTGTTCAGCCAACATTTATAAACTCTGCACCAATCAGCCGACTCAATCCACTTTTCCCAAACCACAAACGGAGAAAGAAGATAGGGCTCAGAGGTCAAATCAAGCCATTTCAAGCTCCAATTTCTCAAGAAAAAGCTTTTCACAAACCTAAAAATATACATATCTATAAAATTAAATTAATAATAAAAATAACACGCAGAAATTATCATTGAGTACCAAAACTGTCAAGGACAAAAAAAGAGCGTCGTTTTTTCTCCGACGCCCTTAATTAAAGCAATTTACATATCCAAAGCCCTAAAATAGTTCTGCCCCAAACGCGTGATTTCCCATCGCTTAAACCTGCTTAACGTAAGAGAAGAACGTAGCTCAAAAAGATAACCTCGGTTCAGCAAGTCCTCATACATATCCTCTCCCCAAGTCGCCACAAAATCATCTTTTGTGCCTTCCTTAAGCTGGATTGCATAAGCCAAAGCCTTGCGCCTGTTGTCAAAATTCAAAGGATTTGCCTTTTCTTTGAGATAATCCTGATAAAAAACCAATGGCAAAACAAACACCATGCCGATAACCACCGCAATCACAACATAATTCAGATTATCGAGATAAAAACCATATCCGGCAAGTGCTGCGACAACAACCAAAATTACCCATGACAGGCTAAGACAAAATTTCCTAGTTTTCATAGTCAAATTAAAAATAATAAAATTACAAAATTTATACCTCAAATTTAATTTCAGGGTAAAACTTTTCCAAATAAGCCTTTACCAAAAAATCTACGCCGCTTTCAAACATTTTTTTCCAGCTGCTTTTCTTGAAGCGATAATTTGCGGGAAAAGAGTGAAATGTTTTTTCAGAAATTTTTCCCTCAATCAGCAATTCCACCAACACAGGCTCAAAATCCTTGTAATAAATCCAATAAGGCCTTTTAATGAGAAAATCTAAGGTAACTTCAGAAAATTGTCCGGCTTTATAAGCCAACAAAATTTTATCAACCAAGGTCACCGAAAGATAAGCTTTGCTAAGCATAAGATTAAGATGATTTGTTGAAATTTTTTTCATCAAAGCGCCTTGACCTATCGCATCAATAACATCTTGAGGAATATCTCTGCCCAAAGTCTTATTAAGTTTGTCCTCCAGAGCTTCCTCAGCAGCAGGCAAATCAATATCAATAGCCCAGAGCTTCAAAAGCTTTTTCCGCACACGATCATATTCAACTTGAGCAATTTTTTCTCTCAGACTCTGCATTTGAGCATCTGACAATTTTTTTTGTAATGTCTCCATAATTGTATAAAATTTTAGTAAAACAAAATAATGATTAGACAAAATATATATAACACAACCCAAAACAACTTGCAAGCATTTTTATAAATTGCATAAAAAAGCTCCTTACTCATGAGTGAGTGAGGAGCTTTTATCAAATCAGACGACTAATTAAAAATGTTCATCAACACGTTTAATTAATTCTTCAATATTCTCAGGCGGCCAACCCGGAGTATCCATACCGAGATGAATACCCATCTTAGCCAAAACTTCCTTGATTTCATTCAAAGACTTACGACCAAAGTTCGGAGTTCTGAGCATTTCTGCTTCAGTCTTTTGAACTAAATCACCGATATAAACAATATTATCATTCTTAAGGCAGTTAGCTGAACGAACAGAAAGTTCAAGCTCATCAACTTTCTTAAGCAGGTTTTTGTTAAACGGCAATTCTTCTTTCTCGGCCTCAGCCTCAGCTTCCGGCTCATCAAAGTTAATGAATGGTTTGAGCTGATCTTGAAGAATGCGAGCAGCATAAGCAACAGCATCTTCCGGTGTAACAACACCGTTTGTTTCAACAACCATTGTCAACTTGTCATAATCGGTAACTTGTCCAACACGAGTATTCTCAACTTTGTAAGAAACCTTCTTAACCGGAGAATAAATCGCATCAACGGCAATAACACCAATCGGAGCATCAGCGGGCTTGTTCAAAGCGGCCGGCACATAACCTTTACCGGTACCAACAGTCAATTCCATATTGATTTTAGCGCCGGCATCAAGGTTACAAATAACGAGGTCAGGATTTTTAATCTCCACATCATGACCGGTTTCAATCATTGCGGCGGTCACGGTGCAAGGACCTTCAGCCTTCAAATACATAGTTTTAGGACCTTCGCCTTCAACGGCAACGGCCAAGCATTTGATATTGAGAACGATATCGGTAACATCTTCACGAACACCGGGGATAACCGAAAATTCGTGTAAGACACCATTGATTTTAATAGCCGTAACGGCACCACCTTGCAGAGAAGACAACAAAACTCTTCTCAAAGCGTTACCGAGAGTAAGGCCAAAGCCTCTTTCCAAAGGTTCAACCACAATTTTAGCTTTTTTTCCGCCTTCGGAAGTAACATCTAAATTTGTTGGTTTAATAAGTTCTTGCCAATTCTTTTGAATCACTGGTATGTCCTCTTTTTTTTAGTGCACGAATGCAAATTATTTGAAAAGCGGAAGACGACGAGGAAAGTTCCTCATCATCTTCAAAAGGAAAAAAGATTAGACGCGGCGCCTCTTTCTCAAGCGACAACCATTATGCGGGATCGGCGTAACATCGCGAATTGTCGTGATGGTAAAACCGATAACCTGCAAAGCTCTAATCGCAGATTCTCTACCAGAACCAGGGCCTTTAACTTCAACCTCAAGGGTTTTCATACCGTTTTCCTGAGCTTTTTTACCGGCCTCTTCGGCAGCGACCTGAGCGGCATAAGGCGTAGACTTACGAGAACCCTTAAAACCGTTTGCACCGGCGGTAGACCAAGCGACGGTATTACCCTGAGCATCAGTAATTGTTACTCTGGTATTATTAAAAGTCGAATTCACATGCGCAACACCGGCAGTGATATTCTTCTTTTCTTTTTTCTTAATACGTTGTACTGCTTTTGCCATTTGGGATTACCTCTTACTTCTTCTTATTAGCCACAGTTTTACGTTTACCTTTACGGGTACGAGCATTTTGTTTAGTGCTCTGACCGCGAACCGGCAAACCTTTACGGTGTCTGAGACCTCTGTAACAACCGAGATCCATCAATCTTTTAATATTAACACCGACATCACGGCGCAACTCGCCCTCGACCAAATAATCGTGATCAATAACCTCACGAATTTTAGCAACGTCTTCATCAGACAACTGATGGACGCGAAGTTCAGGGGAGATTCCCGATTTTGCGCAAATATCTTGAGCAGTTTTTCTTCCGATGCCATAGATATAGGTCAGCGCGACCTCAATTTTTTTGGCAGTAGGAATATTTACACCAGCTATACGAGCCAAATTAACTCTCCATTAAATATTAATTACCACATTCAAAAAGTTGATCACCACTTTTCAAAATTAAGCCGGATTATAGGCTATAATTTAAAAGTGTCAACAACAAATCGCTAAAATTTCTAAAAAAAACGCATTTTTTTAGAAAATTTTAACTTTTTAGGGAAGCCGAATGTAGATTCACAACGATTCGCAAAGACCAAACAGAACAAAGACGATTCTCCGCACGCCCTTTTGCGATTCTCTTTAAGGCAAAGGTTAGGCGATTCCCAAAATACTATCAATTTTTTTGCTGACAGCCTCGATCGTACCGGTACCATCGACGCAACGCAACAACCCTAACTTTTCAAAATAAGGAATTGTCGGATAGGTTAAAGCACGATAGTTAACCAAACGATTTTGCACTGTCGTACGATTATCATCAACACGGCGATAAAAGTCCGTACCGCCGCAAACATCACAAACGCCGTAAATTTTTGGCTTTTGAAATTTGTCATGATAACCGGCACCGCATTTCATGCAGGCATAACGCCCCAAAATACGTTCCATAATAATTTCATCCGGAACCTGAATTTCAATCACGGCATCCAGAGTAATTCCATGCTTTTTAAGCAATTTTTCTAACGCTTCGGCCTGAGGCAAAGTGCGCGGAAACCCATCAAGGATAAATCCGTTTTCGCAGTCCTTCTCGGCGATTCGTTTTGAAACCATATCAATAATCATGTCATCGGTCGCAAACTCACCGCGATCAAGCAAGGCCTTAATTTCCAAGCCAAGCGGCGTTGCTTTGGCGGCTTCGGCACGCAACATCTCACCGGTTGACAGATGAGGAATATGCAATTTGTCTTTCAGGATTCGCGCCTGCGTTCCTTTACCACATCCCGGAACACCGGTAAAGATAATATGGCGACCTCTTCCGTTCTTATCCATTAGCGTCTCTTTCTGTTAGCAAGAGCAGCTTTTTTAATCAAGCCTTCATACTGATAAGCAATCAGATGAGACTGGAGCTGTCCGACAAAATCCATGGTAACTTGAACCACGATGAGCAAAGTTGTACCACCGAGCACAAACGGGACCGAGAGTTTCGAAATCAAAATTTCCGGCAAGATACACAAAGCCACCAAATAGAAAGCGCCAAGCACCGTCAAACGCGTAATCACATAGTCCAAATATTCAGCGGTATTTTTACCCGGACGAATTCCGGCAATAAAACCACCGTGCTTTTTCAAATTATCTGCCGTCTCTTCCGGATTGAACACAACCGCGGTATAGAAAAAGGCAAAGAACGCGATTAAAAAGGCATACAAAGCCAAATACAATGGCTGACCGTGACCAAGTAAGCGGCTCATGGTCTGAACCCACTCAGGCCCGTTTTCAGCCGACAGATTCGCAATCGTAATCGGCAAGAGCAACAAAGAGCTTGCAAAGATTGGCGGAATAACGCCGGTCGGGTTAATTTTCAACGGCAAATGTGAGGTTTCGGCCGCACTCATACGCATACCAACCTGACGTTTCGGATATTGAATAATGATTTTGCGTTGCGCTCTTTCAACCAAAACGATGATATAGATAAGAGCCAAAACCATAACCAACAGCATGGCAATAACACCAAAGGACATTGAACCGACGCGACCCAATTCAAAAGTCTGAGCCAAAGCCGCCGGAATATTGGCGATAATACCGACGGTAATAATCAAAGACGAACCGTTTCCAACCCCGCGAGACGTAATTTGCTCACCGAGCCAAACGATAAACATTGTACCGCCGACCAAAGAAACAATAGTCGTAAACTTAAACACAAACCCCGGATTAACCACGGCCGACAAACCGGCACTGCCGGTCATGCTTTCCAAACCAACGGCAATACCATAGCCTTGAATAATGGTAATCAAAACCGTCAGATAGCGGGTCATTTGTGTTACCTTGCGGTGTCCGGCCTCACCTTCTTTTTTCAAAGCGGCAAGAGACGGAATAACCGACTGACCGAGCTGAATAATAATGGAAGCCGAGATATAAGGCATAATGTTCAAAGCAAAGATGGTCATACGTTCCAACGCACCACCGGCAAACATGTTAAACATACCGAGAATACCGCCGGAATTACGAGCAAAAATATCAGACAAGATGTGCGGATCAATCCCCGGAAGCGGAATAAAGGTTCCCAAACGAAAGACGATAAGTGCAAGCACGGTGAACCAAAGTCTTTTTTTCAACTCATCAGCCTTGCTGAAAGCGGCAAAATCCATATTTGATGCCATTTTTTCGGCCAAAGATACCATTTTTATATCCTTATTATTCAACATTTAAAAAACATGATTCGGGCACAAAGACCCAACAAGCTAAGATATTAATACACTAAAAAATTTTTAATTCAACCATTTTATTTAAAGATTCACGAAAAAGGCAAGAAAAGATTGACAACCAACGCCGAACAAGCTATATAAACAACGATAAAATGAATTATTAACTATAAAAATAACTATTATGGAAAAGAAACAAACAGCCCTTAATTTATGCTCAATTTTAGGCAAGATTAAAGATTTGAAGCGCACCGGATGGTTAAGACGAAAAATTGCTGTTCCCGAAAGCGACGCGGATCACATGTTTTCAACGGCATTTTTGGTAATGCTTTTAACACCTCCGGAATTAAACAAGGAAAAATGTTTGGAACTGGCGCTCAGCCATGATTTGCAAGAAATTTATTCGGGAGATTTTGTCCCCGGAGAAATTTCCGCATCAAACAAATATCAGATAGAACATGACGCCATTCAAAAACTTGCCCAAGAGCTTGACTATCCGCAATTAATTGACCTGTTTGAAGAGTTTGAAGCTCAAGAAACAGCCGAAGCCAAGTTTGTCAAAACCCTTGATAAACTTGACACCGCGATAACAGCTTGTTATTACGATTTCGATCATCGCGGCGACTGCCCTCTGATTGAAGAGTTTTGCACCCACGCCGAAGAGGAAATCAAAAAAATCAACAGCCCTTATCAACATCTGGCCCTTGACCTTCTCCACAACATTAAAGATTAATTACAAAAAAAACATCTAAGCCAACCGACTTAGATGTTTTTTGGTTGCATAACAACAAACTCCGAAAAAAAATAAAACGGAGCCTCAAAATGAAACTCCGTTTTATTTTTTTGTGATTACGGATTAATACCCTCTCTGCCAACAGCGGAGCAATTTTAATCCTATTGTCACATCAGCCACTCCTGCCGCAATCCCTGCGGCTAACAATGACCATTTAGAAACTTCTAAATTACCGTTAAATCCAGCAATCCAGAAAATTACAATTCCTAAAGCTGCCACCACTATAGCAGCATAAATTGTTTTTTTCATATTCCATAAATTTTATAAGAAAAGACCAGACAATCTCTCCTTTTATTCGTAAATAAAATTCTACTAAATTGAATTAATCATTTTCTCAAAAACTAAGAGATATGAAAAATTGCCTGCAAAATAATAGAATAAATTAATATGTTATCACTTTATAGAATAGCACAAATTTGCGACCAAAACAACAAAAAAGGCGAGGAAATTTCCTCGCCTTTTTTAACATTGCTTAAACCAACTTAGGCAATCGTAACCTTTCCGCCGGCTTTTTCAACAGCAGCAACAGCAGCCTTAGAAGCAGCGTTAACGGTAATGTTAATGCTGGCGGTAACAGCACCGCGAGCCAACAAACGAACACCGTCCAAAGTTTTGCTGATAACGTTAGCCTTCAACAAAGACTCAACATTAATTTCATTGGCTGACAATTTTCCGGCATCAATAGCCTTCTGAATGCTGTCAAGATTAACAATCGCAAAATTCTTAGCAAACGGATTTTTGAAACCACGTTTCGGAAGTCTACGATAAATCGGCATCTGACCACCTTCAAAACTGCGAACGGCAACGCCTGAACGAGCCTTTTGGCCCTTCTGACCTCTGCCGGCAGTTTTGCCGGAGCCGCTTCCGATACCGCGAGCAACACGCTTGCGAGATTTTCTTGCGCCTTCGTTGTCTTTGATTTCATTAAGTTTCATTGTTTTTCACCTAATTTGTTAATTAACTCAGCTAGAGCTTATTGGGGACTCAATCAAGCAAGAACTTTCAGCATAATGGCAAATCCATGTCTCTCTTCACGCTGCACTTTCCGCACATTCGACACCTCTTGCCCTTTCTACGCCTCTTGTCTCTCCCCCTTTGAGCACCCCTTTCAGCTTATTCCTCAACCTTAACCAGATGGCTGACTTTTTTAATCATGCCGCGAATAGAAGGAGTATCTTCCAATTCTCTGGTTTTGTGCATTTTATTGAGGCCCAACCCGACGAGAGTAGCTCTCTGAACAGCCGGATGACCAATAGCACTGGCAATCTGAGTAACTTTTATTGTTTTCTTAGCCATGATTAAGCCTCCTCTTTTTCCATTTTAACATTTGAAGAGTTTTCACGGCGGCTGACAATATCACCGACTTTCTTGCCACGTTTAGCAGCAACCATTCTCGGAGAATTAATTGACTGCAAGGCATCAAAGGTTGCTTTAATCATATTATAAGGGTTGTTAGAGCCCAAAGACTTAGCAACAACATCTTGCACACCGAGAACTTCAAAAATCGCACGCATCGGTCCGCCGGCAATAACACCGGTACCGGCAGGAGCCGTTCTCAAAATGACCTTACCGGCACCGAAAGCACCTTTAACGTCATGATGAAGAGTACGACCTTCACGCAACGGAATGCGTACCATGTTTTTCTTAGCCTCGTTGGTTGCTTTGGTAATAGCATCGGGAACTTCCGTAGCTTTACCGGAGCCATAGCCGACGCGTCCTTTTTGATCACCGACAACAACGATTGCGGCAAAAGACATATTGCGTCCGCCTTTAACGGTTTTGGCAACGCGGTTGATATGAACCAGTCTTTCGACCAATTCTTCTTTTTTCTCAGCCTTACGACGATCTACATTTTGTGCCATATCATCTCTCCTAGAACTTCAGACCGGCAGCGCGTGCAGCGTCAGCCAATGCTTTAACACGACCGTGATAGATATAGCCGCCTCTGTCAAAGACAACTTCACTAACACCATTTTTAACAGCGCGTTCAGCAATGGTTTTGCCAATAACGCCTGCAGCTTCAACAGTTGAAGACTTCTTAAGAGAATCTCTGATTTCTTTATCCAAAGTAGAGGCAGAAACCAAAGTAGCACCTTTAAGATCGTCAATAATCTGCGCATAGATATGCTTACCGCTGCGGAAAACCGAAAGTCTTGGTTTGCCGTTAGCAGCGTTTTTCAAAGCGATTCTAACGCGAGCTTTTCTTTTTTCAAATAACTTTCTTGGCGTATTCATTTACTTATCCTTATTTTTTCTTGCCTTCTTTACGACGGATAGATTCGCCTTCAAACTTAATACCTTTTCCTTTATAAGGTTCAGGCTTTCTGTATTTGCGAATATTCTGAGCAATCTGACCAACCAGTTGCTTGTCCGCACCAGAAATCGTCAACTGTGTCGGGCTAGCGCAAACAATAGAGATTCCTTGAGGAATTTCAAAGTTTACATCATGAGAAAAGCCCAAAGACAAAACGAGAGTTTTACCGGCAACGCGAGCCTTATAACCAACGCCGACGAGTTCAAGATTTTTCTTAAATCCGTCATGAACGCCTTTAACAATCGTATTGATTTCAGCGCGAGTTGTACCCCACAAAGCGCGAGCCGTTTTAGACTCAGACAAAGGAGCAACAACAACTTTACCGTCTTCGACTTTAACCGAAATATGTCCGGTATCAAATTTAACGCTTAATTCTCCCAGTTTACCTTTTGCTTTAACAACATCATTGTCAACAGCAACGGTAACATCATTAGGGATAACAACAGGATATTTACCAATTCTAGACATCCGATTTCTCCCTTAAAAGACCTGACAAAGAATTTCACCGCCGACATTAGCTTTACGAGCATCATTATCGCTCATAACACCTTGCGGGGTAGAGATAATAGAGATACCCAAGCCGTTATAAACTCTGGGCAAATCTTTAACAGAAGAATAAACTCTTCTACCCGGAGTAGAAACACGGTAAATTTCCGTAATAACAGAAGTACCTTCATGATACTTCAATTTGATATGAAGTTCATCAATACCAGGTTTAACATTAACGCGTTCATAACCGGCAATGTAACCTTCTTTTTTCAGAACTTCCAAAACACTTTCACGCAAGCGAGAAGCTGGAGAAACGACCTCATTCTTCTTCGCTCTTTGTGCGTTTCTAATGCGTGTGAGCATATCGCCCAAAGTATCAGACATAGACATAGTCTTTAACCTCCCAACTTACCAGCTAGACTTAACTAAACCGGGGATTTCGCCAAAGCTTGCCATATTTCTTAATTCATTACGGCAAAGGCCAAACTTCCGGTAAACACCACGAGAACGGCCGGTAACTTTGCAACGGTTACGAATACGAACGCGAGCAGAGTTTCTCGGCAATTCAGCCAATTTCAAAGTAGCATTAAATCTCTCTTCCGGAGATGCATTTTTGTCATCAGCAATTTTCTTTAATTTAAGACGACGATTAGCATACTTCTCAGCCATCTTAACTCTTTTCAAGTTTCTGTAAACTGAACTTGTTTTTGCCATTATTCAAATCTCCGCTTATTTCTTATAAGGAAGGTTAAAAGAAGTGAGAAGGAACTTAGCTTCTTCATCTGTTTTAGCAGATGTACAAATAACTATATCCATACCTCTAACATTTTCAACCTTTTCATAATTGATTTCCGGGAAGATAATCTGCTCTTTAATACCAAAAGCAAAATTACCTCTGCCATCAAAGTTTTTACCGGTAATACCGTGAAAGTCTCTGATGCGCGGCAAGGCCATATTGACCAATCTTTCAAGGAATTCATACATTCTGTCAGAACGCAGAGTAACCTTGCAGCCAATCGGCATATCTTCTCTTACCTTAAAAGTAGCGATTGATTTACGGGCTTTGGTAACAACCGGTTTTTGACCGGCGATTAAAGCCATTTCTTCAACAGCATTGTTCAGTTTTTTCTTATCGGTAACGGCTTCGCCGACACCCATATTCAAAACGATTTTAGTCAGCTTCGGAATCTCGTGTGGGTTCTTGTAACCGAATTTTTCCACCAGAGATTTCTTAATGACATCGTTATAAAGTTTTTCAAAATTAGTCATTTAGATATTCCCTTACTTATCGATTACTTCACCGGACTTACGAGCAACACGGACTTTTTTGCCGTTCAGCTCTTTATAGCCGACCTTAGTAGCCTTGTTGGTCTTCGGATCAACAAGAGCAACATTTGACGCATTAATTGGTGCTTCTTTCGTTATGATGCCGCCGGTAGTAGTTTGGCTGGGTTTGGTGTGTCTTTTAACCAGATTAACACCTTGAACAACCACTTTACCTTCTTTTGGCATAGCTTTAACGACTTCACCGGTTTTGCCTTTATCATCACCCGACAAAACGATGACTTGATCACCTTTTTTAATTTTAAGTTTAAGGCTCATTATAAAACCTCCGGTGCTAATGAAATTATTTTCATAAATTTCTTCGCACGCAGTTCTCTTGTAACAGGGCCAAAGATACGTGTACCGATAGGTTCACCGTCTTTATTAATGAGAACCGCAGCGTTAGAATCAAAGCGGATAACACTACCGTCTTTGCGTCTGATATCGCTGGCTGTGCGAACGATTACAGCTTTAAGGACATCGCCTTTTTTAACACGTCCTTTAGGCATAGCGTCTTTAACGGAAACGACTATGACATCACCGACCGTTGCATGCATTCTCTTGGACCCACCAAGAACCTTAATGCACTGCACCTGACGTGCTCCTGAATTATCTGCAACATCCAGGTTGGTTTGCATCTGAATCATTTCTTATTTCCTTTTCCTTTAGGCGTTATCAACCATAACAGTCCAAGTTTTTGTCTTAGAATAAGGTCTGGATTCTTGAATAGAGACCACATCACCGACTTTGAACTGATTATTTTCATCATGAGCAGCAAATTTTTTGCTTTTCTTGACGAACTTCTTATAAACAGGGTGCATAACCTGACGCTCAACGCTGACGATTACGGTTTTATCCTGTTTATCACTAACAACAACACCTTGAAGAATTCTTTTAGGCATAATTTAACACTCCCTAACTATTCTTCTTGCGCTCAGCGATGAGCGTGTTGATTTTTGCTATTTCGCGACGAATATTTTTGAAAACGGCAGTATTCTGGATTTGACCGGTAGACTGCTGAATTCTCAAATTGAAGAGTTCCTTTTTGTTCTCTACCAATTTGGCTTCCAACTCGTCAAGCGACAAAGCACGAAGATCTTTTGTTTTAACCATATTATTGTACTCCCAAATCTGAGTTCAGGCGTTTAACAAACTTAGTTTTGATACCAAGTTTGGCAGCACCCAGAGCAAAAGCCTGACGAGCGGTAGCTTCATCAATATCACCGGCTTCAAAAATGATACGACCGGGTTTAACTCTTGCGCACCAATATTCGATAGAACCTTTACCTTTACCCATACGGACTTCGGCGGGTTTATCAGAAACCGGCACATCTGGGAAAATTCTGATCCATAATCTTCCGGCTCTTTTCATTTCACGAGTAATCGCGCGACGAGCTGCCTCGATTTGGCGAGCGGTAACGCGATCCGGAGACAGAGCCTTCAAGCCATATGAACCGAAACTTAATTCGGAACCGCCTTTAGCCAAGCCGTGAATACGACCTTTGTGCTGTTTGCGGAACTTTAATCTTTTAGGACTTAACATTCTTATATTACCTTTAATTCTAATCTCATGGAGTATAAATCAGTGAGACCGATAATCAAAATTCGCGTAAGTATAATACGTATACAAAATTTTGTCAACAGGGATTTTTATATCCACAGGGTCTAACTGAAAAACTTTCATGCGGTTTAGAGTTTTTGGCAACCGAAGCGATTTTCAATACTTTAAAGAGCAAGGATTTCGCTCCGGCCGCCGCCAACTAATACATTATTTTTGTTCAGCCAACTTTTTATCCTGCGCCATCGGATCATGAGCCATAATTTCGCCCTTATAGATCCAAACTTTAACGCCGCAGGCACCATAAGTTGTATGAGCAGTTGAGGTTGCATAATCAATGTCTGCACGCAGAGTATGCAAAGGCACACGACCTTCACGATAATACTCGGTACGAGCAATTTCAGCACCGCCCAAACGACCGGAGCAGCTAACCTTGATACCCTCAGCACCCAAACGCAAAGCAGACTGCATAACTCTCTTCATTGCACGACGGAAAGCAACGCGGCGTTCCAACTGTTGTGCAACGGAATCAGCAACCAACTGAGCGTCCAACTCAGGTTTTCTAACTTCCAAGATGTTCAACTGGACTTCGGAATCAGTCATTTTCTGAATTTCTTTTCTCAGATTTTCAATATCCTGACCTTTTTTACCGATAACAACACCCGGACGAGCCGAATGAATGGTAACTCTGGCCTTTTTAGCCGGACGTTCAATAACGATACGGCTGATACCGGCCTGAGCCAATTTGTCCTTCAAGAACTCTTTAATTTTCAAGTCTTCGTGGAGGTAGTCTGTGAACTTTTCATCAGCATACCAGCGAGAGTCCCATGTACGGTTAACACCCAAACGAAGACCGGTAGGATTTACTTTCTGTCCCATAAACTTACTCCCCACGCTCAGTAACAACGATAGTCAAGTTAGAGAACGGCTTCAAAACGCGAGCGCCTCTACCACGACCACGTGCGTGCATACGTTTCATAACTAAGCCCTGACCGACATAAGCTTCAGAAACATAAAGCTTGTCGATATTGAGCTGGTGATTATTTTCAGCATTAGCGATAGCAGATTGCAAAACGCTAAGAACTGATTTTGCGATTCTCTTCTTAGAGAAGCTCAGTTCGGCAACAGCCTTCTCGGCGCTCAAGCCGCGGATAGACTGTGCAACTAAGTTCAGTTTACGAGAAGAAGTGCGGATGGAGTTGCAAAAAGCCATAGCCTGATTGTTAGCAACTCTTCTATTTTGTTTACTCTTGCTCATAATTAACCTCTCTTAGCCTTTTTATCACCGCCATGACCAAAGAAAGTACGGGTAGGAGCAAATTCGCCGAACTTATGGCCGACCATATCCTCGGTAACGAGAACAGGGATAAATTTATGACCATTGTGAACGCCGAAAGTCAACCCGACAAACTGCGGAAGCATGGTAGATCTGCGAGACCAGATTTTAATAACCTCATTACGACCTGAATTTCTCGCTGCATCAGCTTTCTTAAGAAGATAGCCGTCAACAAAAGGTCCTTTCCAAACGGAACGTGTCATTAGCTTTTCTCCTTATTTCTTCTTGTTTTCATGACGAGATCTCATGATAAAGCGATCTGTCTTCTTATTAGAACGAGTCTTATAACCCTTAGTCGGTTTACCCCAAGGCGTTGTCGGATGACGACCGCCGGAAGTGCGACCTTCACCACCACCCATCGGGTGATCAACCGGGTTCATAGCAACACCGCGGGAAACCGGACGATTTCCGAGCCAACGGTTGCGACCGGCTTTACCGAGCATTTTGTTTTGGTTATCAGGGTTAGAAACGGCACCAACGGTAGCCAAGCATTCTTCTCTGACAACTCTGAGCTCGCCCGAGCTTAATTTAAGCTGAGCATAACCGGCATCTTTACCAACAACTTGAGCATAGCAACCGGCTGAACGAACAAGCTGTCCGCCCTTTCCGGCCTTAAGTTCAATATTGTGAACAATGGTACCAACCGGCATATTCTTAAGAGGCATAGCATTACCCGGCTTAATATCTGCTTTAGCGGCAGAAATAACTTTATCGCCGGCTTTCAATCTTTGAGGAGCAAGAATATAAGCCTTTTCGCCGTCTTCATAGCTGATAAGAGCAATGAATGCCGAACGGTTAGGATCATATTCGATTCTCTCAACGGTAGCCTCTGCATCAAATTTATTACGTTTGAAGTCGATGATACGCAGCTTGCGCTTGTGACCACCACCGATTCTACGACTTGTAACGTGTCCGAAATTGTCGCGCCCACCGGTCTTAGTAAGACCGATAGTCAAAGACTTCTCAGGAGCCCCTTTATAAAGTTCGCTACGATCAACGATAACGAGCTGACGCAGCCCCGGAGATGTGGGCTTATAATTTTTCAAAGCCATGTCTTAAATTCCTGTTGTAACATCAATATTTTGACCTTCGGCCAAAGTAACAACGGCTTTTTTGAAGTCAGAACGCTGACCGACATAACCTCTAAAGCGTTTTACTTTACCGAACTGACGAACTGTATTTACCTTATTTACCTTAACGTTAAAGATAGCTTCAACGGCAGCTTTAACTTCATCTTTGGTAGCAGACAGCGGAACCATAAAGGTAACTTTGCCGGCTTCCGAAGACATCATAGATTTTTCGGTAATTACAGGACGAACTAATGTATCATACATTTTAGCAGTAACATTACTTGCGGTTTTCTTAGATTTTATCATTTCAATCTCTCCTCTAAGCAACTGACTGCATCTTTAGTCAACACTAATTTGTCTTTTCTTAAGATGTCATAGACATTAGCGCCAATAGTAGGCAAAACATCAACGTTTGCAATATTTCTGGTCGCCAATGCGAAGTTTACATCAACTTCCTTGCCATCAATGAACAAGCAATTTTTCAATCCGCAGACATTCAATTTGGCTTGAAGATCTTTCGTTTTCGGAGCTGACAATTTTGCTTCGTCAATAATAACAAGGTTACCCTCTTTTGCTTTAGCCGAAAGAGCGGTTTTCAAACCAAGCTTTCTGAATTTCTTGGTCAATTCATGAGAATGGTCGCGAACAACCGGACCAAACACAACGCCACCTTTTCTAAACTGAGCGCCCTTACGAGAACCCTGACGAGCATTACCGCTTCCTTTTTGTTTGAACGGTTTAGCCGGAGTCAGAGCAACATCGGAACGACCCTTGGTTTGGTGGTTACCAGATTGCAATCTGGCCAACTGCCAGTTTACAACTCTGTGTAAAATATCGGCACGAACATCAAGACCGAAGATAGCATCGTTCAGCTCGATGGTTCCGACATTTTGATTATCCAGATTTAAGATGTCCTGTTTCATATTATTCAATCCTTATAGCTTATGCATTCTCAGCCGGAGCTTCGGCTTTAACTGCAACAGGTTCATCAGATTTTTTCAAACCGGCAGGCAACGGCAATTCAACCGGACTTGTGATTTTAAGAGCATCGGTAACGCGAACCCAAGCGTTTTCTCCGCCCGGAACGGCACCTTTAATCATCAACAAGCCTTTAGCGGCGTCAACGGCAACGAGCTTAAGGTTTTGAACGGTAACGCGTTCATCACCCATATGACCGGCCATTTTCTTGCCTTTAAATACTTTACCTGGGTCTTGTCTTTGTCCTGTAGAACCATGAGCACGGTGAGAAATAGAAACACCGTGAGTTGCTTCCAAACCGGCAAAGTTGTGGCGCTTCATAACACCGGCAAAACCTTTACCTTTAGATGTTGAGCAAACGTCAACATATTGTCCGGGAACAAAATGTTCTACAGATAATTCATCACCGACCTTGAGCATGCAGTCATCACTGACTCTGAACTCAGCCAATTTTTTAGTCGGTTCAATATTTGCTTTTGCAAAATGTCCTTTAAGAGCCTTGGATACATTTTTCAGCTTTACGGCACCGGTACCAAGTTGTACGGCAGTATATCCATCACGCTCTTTGGTTTTTACGTCGATAACTTTAAGGCCTTCAACACTCAAGACAGTGACGGGAACATGAGTACCGTCAGCTTCAAAAATGCGAGACATTCCAAGTTTCTTAGCGAGTAAACCCGTACGCATTATTATTTTTCCTTTTCAATTGGTTGACCATATCTTTCAAGGGCCAACATTGTTTTATAACATTAAGATTTTTTTTGGGACTTCCCCGACTTTAATCTCCGATAAGCAGAAATTAAAGTTTAATTTCAACATTAACACCGGCAGCCAAATCCAGCTTCATCAAAGCATCAACGGTTTGCGGTGTCGGATCAACGATATCCAGAAGTCTCTTATGAGTACGGATTTCGAACTGTTCACGAGATTTTTTATTAACGTGCGGAGAACGGTTTACCGTAAACTTCTCGATTCGTGTCGGCAGAGGGATAGGACCTCTGACATTAGCGCCTGTTCTTTTGGCGGTGTGCACGATTTCTTTGGTAGAAGAGTCGAGCAAACGATGATCAAAAGCCTTAAGGCGAATTCTTATATTCTGTGTATCAATCATTAAAAAACGATTCCCATTTATAACTAGAGGTCACCCTCTAAAGATTAAAAACCGAGCAAAGCCTTGTCTGGCAAGGTTTTGCGTCACAAAAAACGTTTAACGAAAAGGCAGATTCCACCCTTTCTGTTCAAAACCGTGCCCTCTTTTATCATAGACAAACAAAGATTGCAAGCAAAAAAAGCAAAAAAAATAAAATATTTTTCGCGCAAACGCCGACTCAGAGTCAGATTGAGTCAAATTGCTGTTTTTAAAATGTTTTTAAAATCGAGTCGCCCGAAGCGCCGTTTTAGACAAATACCACTAAAAGAGTCAAGAATCACAAACACAAAAAAAGCACCTCACTTTTGCAAGTGAAATGCTAATAATCTTTTCAAAGAAAAAAATTTTACCTCAAATTGTTTTGCACCAAATAGTTATGCACCATAACCTTAATCAGTTCTTTCGGCATAGGCGCATTTGCAACCTGATTAACAAAATCGCGCACTTGCTCTTTGGCATGAACCGGCAAAGGCAAAAGCTCCGCCTTAGTAACTAAGGGAACATCTTGTTCCTTGTTATCGCTGAAACACCAGACACCATTTTCCTTTGAGAGTATCAGCAGCGCCAAAAAATAGCGACAATCTTCATAAGCCAGCAAAAGCGTAAAGACCCACATTTCAGGCTGTTTACGAGTAACTGACTGCCCGTCTTGAAGAACCTCGGTCCAAGAATGCTCTGGCCGAACATCATCAGGTTTTAAAACAAGATGCTGTTCAAGCTCAAGCCTATCCCAATCAATTTTCTTTCGCACGGCAGCATTATGTTCAAGTCCCAAGCCGAAAATCATCGACTTAAACGCCCGAATATAATCATCAACCGTCACACCGAAATAAGAAGACTTTGAAGCTTGAGAAAAAAGCGCTAGCCCTTCTTCAAGTTCTTTTTTAGATAAGGAATAGATTGTCTCATAAACATTTTTTTCATCAAACTGATGTTGCTTGAGCCAATCCTCAACCACATCCGGCGCCTCATCTTTGGACTGAACCGCATCGGCACGAACAAACAATTTTCTTATAAAATCTAACATAATTATAGTATTTTTAATTAATAATAAATTTTATCGCCCCCACCCTATACGACAGCTTCGCTTTTGTCAATAGACAAAATTACAAAAAAGTAACCCACCGGCTTAGCCGGTGGTTCTTCACAAGCGGGTGTAACCCTAACGGTGCCAGCGAACGCCTT
>CALXTE010000021.1 GCA_944391345.1 uncultured Alphaproteobacteria bacterium | reverse complement strand
CGCGGTCATAACCGCCTTTTGTCGTGAGATAAACATAATACTTCTCCTATCTCGTTTGCCTTCACGACTCGATTATACCATAATTTTACTAAGCTTTCAAGACTATTTTTATTTTAAGGTGGGAGAGTGGTGAAAAAATAAAGGCACTGAAATAAATCAGTGCCTTTTCTCATAAGATTAAAAGCAATTAATAGCTTCTGGCGTAGATAACGTCCATGGTAGCCGGTTTTCCGGTTAAAAGGCAAACACCTTCGGTTCCGCTTTGATCAAACGGAATACAACGAATGGTGATTTTCATCGCTTTCAAAAGTTCTTCGCTGTTTGCATCACCGGACCATTTGCCGCGAACAAAAGCAACTTTTCCTTGCTTGCCGTCTTCAATCCAAACATTAGAAGCTTCAAAATATTTTTTGAACGCTTCCGGAGTTTTGATGTCGGTGCGGATATTCTGTTCAAGACGTTCTTTGGCTTTGTTGAACAAATGTTTTTGAATCGAGTCAATTCTTGTAGCCAAAGTATCAATAAACTCTTTGGCGGAAACAATTTGCTTGCCTTCCGGCGTGCCGAGCTTGATACGCTCTTTAACCATAACATTTTGAGCTTCGACATCACGCATGCCGATTTCACAAATAATCGGAGCGCCTTTGCGTGTCCATTCCCAAAACTTATCAACCGAAGACTTATCGCGCTTATCAATCTTGATACGGATTTTTTCACCAAACGGCATAACTTTTTTAGCTTCATTGGCAATGTTGGTAATATAAGCCATAATCGCGTCAGCATCTTCGGGCTTTTTGATAACCGGAACAAACACAACCTGATAAGGCGCAATTTTCGGCGGAACAACCATCCCTTCATCATCGGCATGAGTCATGATAACGCCACCGATTAAGCGGGTTGAAACACCCCAAGAAGTCGTGTAAGCATATTCAGATTCATTGTTTTTATTAACAAAAGTGATGTTCGCGGATTTTGCAAAATTCTGCCCGAGGAAGTGAGATGTACCGGCTTGCAAAGCTTTTCCGTCTTGCATCATGGCTTCAACACAATAGGTGTCAACTGCGCCGGGGAATTTTTCATGTTCGGGCTTGCGACCGACCAAAACCGGCATAGCAAGAGTATTTTCGCATAAGTCACGATAAGCTTCGAGCATACGTTTGGTTTCTTCTTCGGCTTCGGCGGCAGAAGCATGAGCCGTGTGACCTTCTTGCCACAAAAATTCACGTGTACGCAAGAACAGGCGAGGGCGCATTTCCCAACGCACAACATTGGCCCATTGGTTGACCAAAACCGGAAGATCACGATAAGACTTTACCCATTTTGAAAAAGAGTCGGCAATAATAGCCTCAGAGGTTGGGCGAACAATCAAAGGTTCTTCAAGCTTTCCTTCCGGAACAAGCTTGCCGTCTTTCATCGCCAAGCGAGAGTGGGTAACAACCGCCATTTCTTTAGCAAAGCCGTCAACATGTTCCGCTTCTTTCTGAAAAAACGAGAGCGGAATAAATAACGGAAAGTAACAATTTTCGTGGTCGGTTTCTTTAATCTTTTCATCAAAAACGTCGCGAATTCTCTCCCAAATACCATATCCCCAGTGTTTGATAACCATGCACCCCGGAGAAGAAGAATTCTCAGCCATATCAGCTTCATTAACAACGTTTTGGTACCATTCAGGATAATTTCCTGCTCTTGTATTTTTCAATCCCATAATTTAAATCCTTTTTTTAATATCGCAATTAAAAACCCGCCGCCCCGATGCGGCAGGAGTGATTTTGTATAAAAATCGCCTTAACATAACAGAAAAAAATAAATTTGTGAAGCATAATTTTTATGGTAACAAAATGAAAATAATTGTGAATTTACAAGAGCGGGAAAGACTGATAAAAAGAATACCATGTTTAACAAATTATTTGAGGAGAAAAAAATGTCTATACATCCGTCCGCCGTTGTCGAAAAAGGTGCTGAAATTGCCGCCAGTGCCGAGATTGGGCCGTTTTGCTATATCAGCTCAGAGGCAAAAATTGGTGAAAATGTCCGCTTAATTGCGCGCGTCAGTGTTTTGGGCAAAACCACAATCGGAGAAGGGACGGTTGTATTTCCGGGAGCTTGCTTGGGCGGAGGTCCGCAAGATCACGGCAACGAGTTTCAGCCGGATGCAAAGTTGATAATCGGTAAAAGAAACGTCATTCGTGAAAACGTTACCATGCACGCCGGAACCCCGAAAGAGCATTTAACCACGGTCGTCGGTGATGACGGTATGTTTATGGTCAATTCTCACGTTGCCCATGACTGTGTTGTCGGCAATAATGTGATTATGACCAATAACGCTGTTATCGGCGGACACGTCCATTTGGGCGATGGCGTTATCTTGGGCGGAAACGCTGCGGTTCACCAATTCTGCCACATCGGCCGCAAGGCAATGATTGGCGGCTTGACCGGTATCGGACGCGATGTCATTCCGTTTGCTATGGTTACCGGTGACAGAGGTAAATTGCGTGGCTTGAATATTGTCGGCCTAAAGAGAAGCGGCTATGATGAACACACGATTAAATCTGTTACCAGAGCATATATGTATCTGTTCAAGGGCAAAGAAGACACCTTTGAGGTTCGCGTTCAAAAGGCTAAAGAAAAATTTGCCGACAATCCGATGGTAATGGAACAGATTGCCTTTATTGAAGAAGCCTTAAAAGGAAAGCGTAATCTTTTAACCGCTGAATAAGAAAATTAAGAAAAAATATAGGAAGTTAGGCGTAAGATACAACAACGATAACTTCCTATTTTTTTATGGACGCAAGGAAAGATAATGACAAATAAGCACAGAAAGCTCGGAATCATCGCCGGCGGCGGATCTATTCCTAAAAAACTGATAGACTTTTGCAAAGAAAATGGCCGTGACTATTTTGTTTTAGCCATTGAGGGCAATGCGGATAAAAATTTAATTGATGAGAGCATTCCGCACCAATGGATAAGAATAGGTCAGGCAGGCACGGGCTTTAAGCGCTTTCACGAAGAAAAAGTTGAAGATGTTGTCATGATTGGCACCATCCGCCGCCCGAGCTTTTTTGATTTGGTGCCGGATTTCAGAACCGCTGCATTTTTTGCCAAGATTGGCATGAAGTCAATCGGTGATGACGGTATTTTGCGCGCTTTGGTCAAAGAGATTGAAAGCGAAGGCATGCATGTAAAAGGTGTGCATGAAGTCTTGCCCGAGATTTTGGTAAAAGAAGGAATTATGGGCAAACATAAGCCGGATAAACAAGCCATAGAAGATATTAAGCGCGGAATAGAAGTTGCCGAAACTTTAGGACGCTTGGATGTCGGGCAAGCGGTTGTTGTCCAACAAGGCTTGGTTTTGGGCGTTGAAGGTATTGAAGGAACCGATGAACTGATACGCCGTTGCGGAGCATACCGCCGCAAAGGTGTTGGCGGCGTTTTGGTTAAGCTCAGAAAGCCGCAACAAGATATGCGCATTGACTTGCCGACAATCGGCCCACGCTCGGTCTATCGCGCTAAAGAAAGCGGCTTAAGAGGCATTGCCGTTCATGCCGGCAACGGGCTGATTGTTGATGAAGAAGAAACCATCAAAGCCGCAGACAAAGAAGGCTTGTTTATCATAGGAGTAAACCCAGGTGAATTCGCAAAATAATCAAAAGAAAAAAATATATCTGATAGCCGGTGAACCTTCGGGCGATTTGCTCGGTTCAAGATTGATGAAGGCGATGAAGGCAAATTATGGAAAAGCGGTCAAGTTTTACGGCGTGGGCGGCGAAACCATGGAGGCCGAAGGCTTAAAGTCGCTGTTTGATATTTCAGATTTGGCGGTAATGGGCTTAGCCGAGGTGATACCGAGTATTCCAAAAATTTTGGGTTTAATCAAGCAAACCGTAAAAGATATTGAAAAAATAAAACCGGATGTGGTCGTAACCATTGACAGCTGGAGCTTTTCAAGCCGAATTCATAAGGCCCTGCGCAAGAAAAAATTAGGGATTCCGCAAGTTCATTACGTTGCACCGCAAGTTTGGGCATGGAAGAAAAAAAGAGCCAGAACCATGTATAAATACATCGACTTGCTGCTGACGTTGTTTCCCTATGAGCCGAAATATTTTACGCCGTATAATCTGCAAGCCGAGTTTGTCGGACATCCGGTAATCGAAAGTCCGGTTGTTCATGCAAACGCCGAAGAATTTCGTAAGAAGTACAACATAGATTCAAAAAAGAGAATAGTAACCGTCCTTCCGGGGTCAAGAAAAACCGAAGTTTCAAAACTTCTGCCGACATTTTTAGAAACAATCAAAAAATTAAAAGCCGAAGAAAAAGATTTGTTCTTTGTGATACCGACGGTAAAAACCGTTGCTAAGCAAGTTAAAGAAATGGTAAAGCAAAGCGGCGAAAAGATTCTGATTGTTGAAACACAAAACGACCGCTACGGCGCTTTTCGGGCATCTTCAACCGCAATCGCCGCTTCGGGAACGGTTGCCTTGGAATTGGCTATTTGCGATGTGCCGCATATTATTGCTTATAAGGTATCTCCGCTGACGGCGCTGCTCGCTAAAAAGTTTTTAAAAATTCAGTTTGTGAATTTATCAAACATCTTGTTAGGACGAGAGATTGTGCCGGAATTATTGCAAGAGCGTTGCGTTCCGGCAAGCATTTGCAGTTATATAAAGCCTTTTTTGAACAAAGAGGGCGAATGGTATGACCGCCAAATGGAAGGCTTTAAAAAAGTTCGTGAGATTTTGGGGCAAGGAGAACACACACCGAGTGAGAATGCTGCCGAGATAATATGGAATTTAATCACCCCTAGAAAAAAATGATAGGAGAAGAATTAAAAGAGAGATTGTATCAAGAGCGGGAGCGCTGGTTTCCGTGGCTGGCGGTTTTGTTTGCCAGCGGAATAGGTCTGTATTTTGTTCTGCCGCAAGAGCCGTTACTATGGCTGACACTGGGTGTATGGGAAGCTTTAGTATTCGCCGCCATAATCTTAAGGCATCACCGAAGCGCGCTGATAAGCATCAGCTTAATCAGCCTAATCGCGTTTGGCTTTGGCTATATGCAGTTAAAAGCCGTTTACCTTTCAAAACAGGCGCAAGTAAAAACAGAGCAAGATTTATATATTTCCGGCACGGTTAAAGAACTTGACTATAACAGTAAAGGCAAGCAACGCCTTGTCCTGACCCAAATGAAAGACTTTGACGGAAACGAAATAAAGGGCCGATATAAAATAACTCTCCAGTCCAAGAAAGAAAGCTTTAATATCGGCGATGATGTTGAATTAGCGGCAAGAGTAGACGCCCCGTCTCCGGCGGTGATGGTCGGCGGCTATCAGTTTGATAGAAAAACCTTTTTTGACGGCATAAACGGCACGGGCTTTGCTTTGAGCCGAACATTTAAGCTTGGCGAAGATAAGTCAGGCGAAAACAAGCCACTCATTGAAAAGATAAGAAGCAAAATCGTAAACAGAATTGAAAACGTTTTGCCCGCAGATGAAGCCGGAATTGCAACTGCCTTAATCGCCGGTGAACGCTTTGGTATCAGCGATAAGATAACCGAAGATTATCAAAATTCGGGTTTGGCACATTTCTTGTCCATATCAGGCTTGCATATGAGCATGCTGGCCGGATTTATGTTTTTGCTGGTGCGCTCAATTATCGCGGCCATTCCGCCTTTGGCGCTAAGGGTAGATTCAAAGAAAATATCGGCGATTATAGCCGTCATATTGAGTGCGATTTATTTAGCCATATCCGGCGGAGCCATTCCGACCCAACGCGCTTTTATTATGACCTTTATTGTCTTGCTCGGAATCATGTTCAGTCGGCAAGCCATTTCCATGAGAACAATCAGCTGGGCGGCCATCATCGTCTTGTTGATAACACCGCAGGCCTTGATTGGCGCCAGCTTTCAGATGTCTTTTGCCGCAGTTGTGGCCTTAATTGCTTTTTATGAAAGCAGCTGGAAAGGCTTGATTCATAGAGAACAAAAAGGCGGATTTTTTGCCTTATGCAAAGCCTATATCATCGGAATCTTGGTTTCGGATTTTATCGCCAGCGTTGCGACTTTGCCTTTTTCGATATATCACTTTAACAAGATTGCGATATATACGACAATCGGAAATTTATTGGCCGGTCCGATAATCGGCTTGTGGATTATGCCCGCAATTTTAGTTGTCATGCTGCTGATGCCTTTGGGGCTTGATTATTACGCTCTGATTGTTCTTGGTAAGGGAATAGGGCTGGTGAATGACATCACCGCCAAGGTCGCCTCTTTGCCGCACGCGGGCTTGCCGGTTTTATCCATGCCGCTGTGGGGATTAGTCGCGATTGTCTATGGTGGCTTATGGCTTTGTATCTGGCAAAAAAAATGGCGTCATTTCGGCTGGATAACAATTATCATCGGCGCCATGAGCATGGCAAGTACCAAAGTTCCCGATGTCTTGATTGATGCCAGCGGCAAAGCTGTTGCTGTTAAAGATGAGCAAGGAGATATGGTGGTTCTGCCGAGCCGCGGAAAATATTTTGTAAAGCAAATATGGCTTGATAAGACCTCAAGTTCCGAACTCAGCAAGCAACAAAAGAAAGAGCTGACCAAAATCACCAAGGGCAAAGCCGAGAATAAAAATTGGCTGGATATGACTTGTGCAGATAATCAATGCCTTTATAAAAATAAGGTGATGATTATTAAAAATAAGGGAATTGAAATTGACGGCAAACCGTTTGACAGTCAACAATCATTAGGTGCTTCAATTTATATCAACGCAGATAAAATAAAGATTGATACGGTAAGAGCATACATCGGCCACCGCCTGTGGAATGAATAAAAAAAGAGGGCGCTAGGCCCTCTAATAAAAGTTTTACTTAAACATTTCTCGCGTTTTCATAAATTTCAGATGCGGAAAATCCTCTTGCGTTTTGTTCAGGTGCCAAGCATTGCGTGCCAAAAAGACAAGCGCATTGTCATGGTCTTGCGCCAAAGAAATTTGATTTGTGTTCTGGAATTTTTCCAACTGCGCTTTGTCGTCGGAATCAACCCACCGCGCAGTGTAATATTGCGTCGGTTCAAATAGAACGGGGATATTAAACTCGTTTTTGATACGGTCAGCCATAACTTCAAACTGCAAGGCACCAACCACACCGACAATCCATTCTCCGCCGCTCATCGGCTTAAAGACGGACGCACCGCCTTCTTCAGCAATCTGCATTAAGGCATTGCCGAGATGTTTTGATTTAAGCGGATCAAGCGCACGAACAGACTTTAAGAGTTCCGGCGCAAAGCTCGGAATTCCGGTAAAGTTGAGCTTTTCGCCTTCGGTGAGGGTGTCACCGATACGAAGTTGCCCATGGTTAGGAATACCGATAATATCGCCGGCATAAGCATCTTCGGCCAACTCACGGTCTTGCGCCATAAACATAACCGGTGTCGGAATTTTAATCCCTTTTCCGGTACGAACCTGAGTTAGCGTCATTCCACGCTTGAAGTGACCGGAGCAAATACGCATAAAGGCAATACGGTCACGGTGCTTAGGATCCATATTGGCTTGAATTTTGAAGACAAAGCCCGAAACTTTTTTCTCATCGGGAGAAACCATGCGCTCAAGGGCAGGGTGCGGACGAGGTGTTGGTGCAATTTCATGCAAACCTTCCAAGATTTCACGTACACCAAAGTTATTGATTGCACTTCCGAAAAAGACAGGTGTAAGCGCACCGGCAAGATAAAGGTCCAAATCAAACGCCGGACAAAGCTCACGCACCATAATGACGTCTTCACGCAGCTTAGCCACGGCATAATCGGGCAGAAGCTTGTCAAGTTTCGGGTCGTCAAGCCCTTCGCAAGTTTCAATAGTAGCGTTTATGGTTGACTTGTCACCGGTCTTGTTCATCAAAATCAGGCGGTCGTTAAAAAGGTTGTAACAACCAAGAAAATCTTTGCCCATACCAATCGGCCAGCTCGCCGGCGTAACGTCTAAAGCCAGCGTTTTCTCAATATCATCAAGCAAAACAAAAGGATCAAGCCCTTCGCGGTCAAGTTTGTTGATAAAGGTGAGAATAGGCACATTACGCAAACGGCAAACTTCAAATAATTTCTTGGTTTGGGATTCAATACCTTTGGCCGAATCAAGCACCATAACGGCCGAGTCAACAGCAGTTAAAACACGATAGGTGTCTTCTGAAAAGTCCTCGTGCCCCGGTGTATCAAGAAGATTAAACGTAATGCCGTTATAGTCAAAGTTCATGACGGATGAAGCCACGGAAATACCACGTTCTTGTTCAACCTTCATCCAGTCGGAACGAGCATGACGCGCTTCACCGCGAGCTTTAACCGCACCGGCTTGTTGAATGGCACCGCCAAACAGCAACAACTTTTCGGTCAAGGTTGTCTTACCGGCATCAGGGTGAGAAATAATCGCAAAACATTTGCGCGGATTTACTTTATTATCAGCCATTTATAAAAACTCATTAAGATAAAAGATTAAGATTTAGAGCCTTTTTAGCGCAAAAGAAACAAGATTGCAAGCAAAAAGAAAACAAAAAAAAGGCAGTCCGAAAACTGCCTTAAACAAAAAATCTTTCTAAAGAAGATAGCAACAATATTTGCGTCCATGAGCGTGAATCACAACTTTTTGACCGCAACAAATCTTTCTCCAAGAAGATAAAGACGTCTTAAAAACACCTTCTATAAGCCCATCTTTATAAATACGGCCTTTGACAAGTGGGATTTCACCTGTCTTACTCTTTTTTCTCACATCTTTCAAAACAATGACGCGCCCGTCATTAAGAACAAAATTAATATATTTTTTTCTCTCAAAGGGGTTGTCTCGTTTTGCAATAATTTGTTTCGAAATTCGCACGACTGTTAAGGTGTCCTGAACATTTCCGGCCAGTAAAACAAGTGGTGTGAATAAGAGTAAAGTGACAAAAATAAAAATATGCTTCATAATTATAAAATTAAAATAATTCATAAACTGGAGCAAAAATAGCACAGCTGAAGCAAAGAGTCAATCCATTTATTGACAAAAAACGACAGGGTAAAACCTGTCGTTTAAGAATATAGACTATCTCTTTAGAATAAGGGAAGCATAAAATTTTCCAAACCCAACCATATCTTCAAAAAAGAAGTACCCATCATCAAATCTTGTACATACAGGAAAACCTTCTCTTGAGTTGCACCAAAAACGAAATTTACCTAATGGCTCATCTCCAGCCTTTACGCGCAAGGCAGAAACCGCTTTCCAGTTATTAAAAAGAGTCATGACTTCGTCAGGAGATAATAATTTTCCGCCCAATCGTCGAATATAGTTTGCAAGAACAGGCGGATTGACTCCATATTGCACTCGGCTATGAATAACGAGATTAGGGCTGATACGATATCCGATAATTCTTCCGTTTTGGGGCAAATAATCGGTGCTTTCGACCAGATTTTCATAAACATAGCGAGGTTGATGATAATCATCAACTTTGAGGGGCAATTCACCATTCCAACGAGGTTCACCGGCAGGACCTTTGTAAACGCCGCTTTTTCCCGATAACTCTTTGTTTGTCTTATTGTTGCCCCATATTGCAACAATGACAACAAAACAGAATAAAAAAGCAACGATTCCAACCAAGATAAAAATAATAGTTATTTCATCCATAATTATACCGGAATATTTTAAGAGGCTTATATGACCGGATCCTCTTTGATAAAACATAATAATAATTTATTACGAGCAGGCTATATTTTTTCAAAAAAAGAGTCAAGACACAAAAAAAGCGGCAAAAGCCGCTCAAGAGAGAAAAAGAAAAAAAACTATTCCTCAAAAGGAGACAAAACTTCCGGAATGAGGATTTGGACATCTTCAACTTCTTCGGTTACCGGAGCAGAGGTTGTCGTATCAGCCGCCGGAGTCGATTCTTTTGCCTCAGGCTTTGCTGTTTCTTTTGCCGGAGTTTCAACCTTTTGCGGAACAACTTTTTTAGGAGAAGCCGCCGCCTGAGAAATGCCGAGAGATTTTTCAATGGCAGATTGTTCAGTAGCTTTTTCTTTGTCCGTAATTAGGCCAAGCTCGGAAATAACTTCAACCTTGCGCAAATCTTTTGCTGCAGAAAGAATGTCTTTTGCCGGTGCCTTGGGCTTCATGCGTTGACGCGGCTTGGGCGGAAGGATGGCCTTAACAATAACGTCGCGCTCAGCCGAAAATTCTTGCGGCGTAATCGCACGAGCTTCAACCGCTTCTTTGAGGGAGTTGATTCTCTCAATAATTAAATCGGGAGAAGGGACGGGCGCATCAATGCCCAAAGCCGGCGGCTGGTTTGATAAAGGTAAAAGCCCGCCGATATTTGCTTCGCGTGCTTCCAAAAATTCTTGCTTAGTAATCATATCGTTTTCAGCCAACTCATTCATGATAAGGAAGCGAGAAACTATGTTTTTTTCACCTTCGTCAAAAAGGAGCTCAACCGCTTTGATGTCTGCCTGAGAGTCGGCCTGATTATTGGCAATCAAACGTTGGGTGCGCACAAAAAGCGCTTCTTCCATCGCGGATTTTCCCTGACGCTCGGCCGCTTCTTTTGAGATATTAAAGGTCATGGTTCCGTTATGATTTTCAATCATAAAGTCAGTAATCTGCATGTTAAGCAGGCGCAACCGCTTGCGCGCAACTTCCGTCATCTTTTCGGGAGTTGAGCCGTCTGTTCCAAGAAGAGTCATTTCATCACCGCCGATGATGATAATATCTTCATAATACTGGCGAGCGCGGTTAAGGCGGCCGAGTTTTTCATAAACCAAAGCACCCACCATCAAAGCCTGAGTGTTTTTAGGATTAACGGTCAAAGCCTGAATAACATAATTTTCGGCCTCGGCAAAATTACCTTGAGAATAGGCCACGGTAGCCAAATCAGCATCATTTTGCCCTTCGGTGCCATAAGATTTATCGGCAAACCAACTGTGATTAGGTCTTTCTAACGACAATTCGGAACAAGCGCAGAGCAGGCTTGACAGCATGAAAGTGCAAACGGCTGATTTTGCAAGACTATTAAAAGACACAGGTCTCTCCTTTCTGACAGAATGGAAATAATAAGAGTAATTACTGGAAGATATAATAATAAATAAAGGTAAATAATACAATAATTTTGAAAGGGGCTGTTAATTTTGCTTGATTTTAATAAAAAAATATGTACTATTCAGACAATAACAAACACCGCAGGCGTGGTGAAATTGGTAGACACGCCAGACTTAGGATCTGGTGGCGAGAGCTGTGAGAGTTCGAGTCTCTCCGCCTGCACCATTTTGCCGTAAAAGGCAAAATGTTGGATAATAACAAAAGGAAAGAGTACAGATTCATGAATGTAACCGAGTTAAAATCAGAAGGCCTGAAAAAAGAATATAAAGTATCGATTCCGGCCGCAGATGTCGCCGCAAAGGTTGATGAAAAGATTAATCAGGTATCTAAAAACATAAAATTGCCGGGCTTCCGCCCCGGAAAAGCCCCGAAAGCCATGTTAAAGCAAAAATATAAGGCTTCGGTTATGGGTGAGGTTTTGGACGACATGATTCGCGAAGCCTCTGAAAAAGTTGTTTTGGATAAAAAACTTCGTCCGGCTATGATGCCAGCCGTAAAGATTACGGCTTATGGCGATGACAAAGACATTGAGTTTGAAATGTCTCTTGAAGTTTTGCCTGAGTTTAAACTTGGTGATATCAGCAAATTAAACTTGGAAAAGTTTATGGCGGAAGTTCCGGCCGAAGAAGTTGATAAAGCCTTGGATTATATGGCCAAGTCACGCCGTGAAACGGTAAAAGTTGAAGAAAACCGCGCAGCCAAGAAAGGCGACACCGTTGTTATTGACTTTGTTGGCTCAGTTGACGGAGTCGAATTTAAAGGCGGTAAGGGCAATGCTTATCCGTTAGAATTAGGCTCTGGCGCCTTTATCCCAGGATTTGAAGACCAGTTGGTTGGTAAAAAGGTTGGGGATAAAGTTGATGTTAAAGTAACTTTCCCTGAAAACTATCATGCCAAAGACTTGGCCGGAAAAGAGGCAGTCTTTGCGGTAGAAATTAAAGAACTTCGTGAAAAGAAAGAAACCAAGATTGATGATGAATTGGCAAAGTCTATGGGCGAGGAAAGCCTTGATGCTCTCAAGCAAAAAATTGCCGAGAGAATAAAGGTCGATTACGAAGCCGCTTCTCGTATGAAGTTGAAGCGCCAACTCCTTGATATTCTTGATAATGAATATAACTTTGAAGTTCCGCAAGGCTTGGTTGACGCTGAATATAAAGGCATTGTATCTCAGTATGAACAAGCTAAAAAATATAATCAACTTGATGAAAGCGAAAAAGCCAAGTCGGAAGAAGAGCTTTTGGCTGAATACAAAGACATTGCCGTTCGCCGCGTAAAGCTCGGATTGGTTCTGTCTGAAATCGGAAAAGACGCAAAAATCAATATCGAAGCCGATGATATCAACAAAGCCATTATGAATGAGGCCAGAAGATATCCGGGGCAGGAAAAAGCTGTGTTTGACTATTATTTGAAGAACAAACAGGCTGTTGAAGCTTTGAAAGCGCCGATTTTTGAAGAAAAGATAATTGATCACATCATCTCTAAGGCAAATGTTTCTGAAAAAATCATTTCAGTAACAGAGTTGTATAACTTTGAGGAAGAAGAAAAACCGGCTAAAAAGACCGCTAAGAAGGCAACAAAAGCCACCAAGTCAGAATCTTCCGAAGAAAAGACTGAAGAGAAAAAATCTTCAAGAAAAACAACAAAGAAGAGCGATTAGTTCATAAAATAAGCAAATTAAAAGAAATCCGCCGCAAGGCGGTTTCTTTTTACATAAAATCAATAAGTTAAATTAAAAAAAGTAGAAATTACAAAAAAAATAAGGTTACCGTAAAAGACAACCTTATTTTTCTTAAAGCAAGGGCGCTGTTTTTAGTCTCTCAATTTCAGAGAGAAGATTTTTCCTAGCCTGTTGTTCAAGCATATCATAGAAAAACTCAGTCTGAAAAATCCGAGGCCGCTGCAAAAATTTTTCTAGTGTTGTAATACGCCCGCCGCGATAATAATCATCACAAACCGAAGGAAATTCCTTACGGATATTAATGTTATACCATCGCCAAGCAGCTTCTGAAAACGTACCAAAAATGCTCAAATCCAAGTCGGCTATCAAGGCTTCATCATCGTTACGCGCCAGCTTGTCATGCTTTGTCGCTAAAATCAGATTTTCAATTTTTTCACGATTAGCAATACTGTGAAAATAAGATTGCTCAATCTGTTTCAAAGCCTCAGTGGATTTCTCTTCATTATCGACGGCGAGAGGCTCATGTACATAATCATGCATAAAAATCGCCAAAACGAGCTCACTGAGACCACTCAAATCACTGCTTCCGGTTACATAGCGTTGATAGATATGCAGCATATTCAACATATACCCGATATGGGAAAGGTTGTGATAAGCTCTGTCTTTGTAGACTTCAACAAGATTAGCATAAAAAGCGCCGCGTTTTTCTTCGCGTTCAAAAACGGGAAAATACCGCAAATAAGGTTTGAGATAAACTTCCATCAGCTTTTGGTGAACAAAGGAAGAAACGCAAGACTGAACCGCGATAAATTCTCCGAGTTGGCACAAGGCTTTAATGTTTGAAGAAGAAATTGCAGAATCTTTAACAATGAAGGCTGTTTCAAGGTTAATACCGCGGATTTTTGCGAGGCCGGCATTAATTTTTGCTAAAGACATTTCTTCTTGCAAATCATTTGAATTTTTCCGAATGCCGCGAATGAGCGTATAAGCCTTTTCTTTAAAGGCAATATCGACAGTCAAACCGCTATCAGACATCAGCTCCGCTTTGCTAATCAGACCATATTCGCAAAGGGTTTCTTCAATCATTTTCAAGCGTTCTTCGACGCTGAACAGAGGAAGTTTTCCCGCATTTTTGCCAACATTGATAATAATCTTGTCATAAGATTTCAGTGCCTCCATGACAATTTCTAAATGCCCAAGCGTAAAAGGATCAAAAGACCCTGTAAAAATTGCTTTTTTCATAATAGTAAAATATAAAATAAGTGAATAATAATAAAAAACAACGGCTATGATATAGAAGAAATTTGTCTATAAGTCAAGATATAAATAAGAAAAAGGCTCTGAAATCAGAGCCTTAAGATTGAGTTGAGAAGCAAAATTAGAATTTTTCTTGCAATTCAAAGAAGTAAGCCTGAGGATGATCACAAACAGGGCATTTTTCCGGAGCCATCGGGCTTTCAACACGGTGACCGCAGTTTGCGCATTCCCAAATAACTTTTGTCGGACGTTCAAAAACTTTGCCATCAACCAAAGCGGTGAGGAGAGCTTGATATCTTTCTTCATGACCTTGTTCAATTTTAGCAACAGCTTCAAACAAGTAAGCGATTTTTGTAAAACCTTCTTCTTTAGCTTCTTCGGCCATGCGCTTATACATATCGGTCCATTCATAATGCTCACCGGCAGCAGCATCTTTTAGGTTAGTGATAGTGTCGGCAACAGCACCGCCGTTCAAGAGCTTGAACCAAATTTTGGCATGCTCTTTTTCGTTGTTAGCGGTTTGTTCAAACTTGTCGGCAATAATGTTATAGCCTTCTTTTTTAGCCTTAGAAGCATAGTAGGTATACTTATTGCGCGCCATAGATTCGCCGGCAAATGCTTCTTTAAGATTTTTTTCGGTTTTAGAACCTTTTAATTCCATAATTTAATCTCCTTTTTTAGATTTTTGACAGACGGGACAAATACCCTTGAATGTCAGGTCGGAGGATTGCGCCTCCAAACCGGTCAAAGACTTGAGCTTTTGCTCCAAATCCTGAGCGACATCATAAGGTACATCATATACTTTATTGCAGCAAGTGCAAATAAAATGATAGTGTTTTTCAACACAATGATCATAATGGACAGAGCCATCAAGACCGGAAATTTTGCGGATAATACCGCTATGAACCAGCTGATTAAGATTTCGATAAACCGTAGCGAGACTGATAGTAGGCATAAACGGGCGAATAAGCTCATAGAGTTTATCTGCTGTCGGATGAATAGGATTTTGCGTTAAGGCGTGAAGAATAAGCTCACGTTGTTTAGAAAAATTCATACCTGCCTCATTAAATTGATAATGATTATTATTATCAATTAAAATTTATGTTGTCAATTATAAAATTACATATTATGTATAAGAGCAGGATAATCTAATGAAGGAGAAAACAATGAACGGAGTAGAGATTAAACCGGGAATCTATTGGGTCGGCGTTAAGGACTGGAATTTAACTGAGTTCCACGGTTATTCAACCCCTTATGGCTCAACTTATAACTCTTATTTAATTATGGACGACAAAATCACATTAGTCGATGGCGTAAAGCATTATTTGACTGAGGAACAAGTCGCCAGAATAAAGAGCGTAACTGACTTTTCAAAGATTGATTATATTGTGGTCAACCATGTTGAAATGGATCACTCAGGCAGCATTCCGCAGTTAATGAAATTAGCGCCACAGGCAAAGATTATCACCAACTCTGCCGGAAAAATGGCCTTGGAAGCACATTTTGACACTACCGGCTGGGAATACGAAATCATCAAGATGGGAGACAGCATTTCGATTGGTAAAAGAAGCCTGACTTTCATGACCACGCCGATGTTGCACTGGCCGGATTCGATGATGACTTACGTTAAGGAAGAAAAATTGTTGTTACCGAATGACGGCTTTGGACAACACTATTGCTGCGATGCCTTGTTTGTAAAAGACGCAAGAAAGGACATTGTTTTAAAAGAGGCTCAGAGCTATTTTGCCAATATTTTATATCCTTACGTTGCTCAAGCTGAAAAAGCTTTGCAGACTGCAGCTTCTTTAGGGCTGGATATAGAAATGATTGCTCCGTCTCATGGTCTGATTTGGAGCGGCAAAGAAGAAGTTGAAACCATTTTAGGATTATATGACCGCTGGGCATCGGGAAAGAACGATGGAAAGGCGATAATTGTTTATGATACCATGTGGGGCGCAACCGCAAAGTTGGCAGCGACTGCAATGGGAGTCTTTCAAGATGCAGGCATTCCTGTCATGAAATATTGCTTAAAAGACAAGCAGACATCAGAGATTATCGCGGCTTTTCCGGAGGCGGAATATGTCTTGATTGGTAACCCGACATTAAACAATCAGCTGTTCCCGAGAGTAGCCGGCTTTGTCACTTATGTCAGAGGCTTGGCCCCGAAAAACAAAAAAGGCTTGGCTTTTGGCTCTTATGGCTGGAAACCAGGCGTTGTCAATCAAATTCAAGACGTGTTTAACGAGCTTGGTTGGCAAACAGTTGCCCCGTTTGATGAAAAATATACGCCAAAATCAGATGTTTTGGAGCGCTTTAAGGAAAGAGTAAAAGAACTGATTGCCTTGAAGTAAGAAAGAAAAAACGGCTGAGTTAAAACTCAGTCGTTTTTTTGTGCGAGCCATAATCTTGTCCGATTGTCCGACCGATGGATTTAATTTTTTCTTTCAAAAGGAGAATGGCGTCATCAGAGGCAAGATTTGTGTTAGACTTTCCGGGGTAGAGTTCATAATGTTGACGCACAGAATTTAAGGTAACATTTGGCATAATGACATTTGCACCGGATTGAAGCGCTTTGACTTGCCCGTTTGGTTCAAGCGTTTCCATAGCGGTAGTTGCAGGAATATTAATATCGGGAAGCAGCAAACGTGTTAGTGCCATAACTTTGCAGGCAAGGGTAAAAGTTCCGCCTTTTGCCTGAGCCAAAGGCGTGTCAGGATGAGGAATTAGCGGACCGATTCCAACCATATCGGCACCGATTTCCTTAAAAAAGAGAATGTCATCAGCCAGAGATTCAAAAGTCTGCTCAGGCAAGCCGACCAAGCAACCGGTGCCGGTTTCGATTCCAACCGCTTTAATATCAAGCAGACATTGTTTGCGCTTGTCCCAGCTCATCTGCGGATCATATTTTTCATAAAGAGCTTTGTCGGTGGTTTCTATGCGGAGTAAAAAGCGGTCACAACCGGCTTTTTTATACGCCATATAATCTTCATAAGACTTTTCACCAATACTTAGGGTGAGGGCAGTATCAAGGGTTTTAAGGCGTCTGATGAGAGAACACATACGTTCGCGCGTAAACCACAAATCTTCCCCTGATTGCAGAACGATCGTTTTAAGTCCGAGTTTTTTGACGGCATATTCTGCTAGATGAAAGATTGTGTCTTCATCAAGACGGTAGCGCGTAATGTTTTTATTATCGCGCCGCAAACCACAATAACAGCAGTTGTTTTGGCAGATGTTTGAAAACTCAATAAGCGCACGTAAATGAATGGCGTTACCGACAAATTTTTGGCGCACTAAATCTGCTGCTTTGAACAGGTCAGCATCAACTGAAGATTCTTTAAGAAGATAGATGAGCTCATCTCGTTCAAGAGAATGTGTTTCCACAGCTTTACTAATCAAATTATGCACAACAAAACCCTCTCTGAAAAACATAAAAAAGTATAATGAAAAAAAAATAAAAATCAATCAAAAACAGCATTTTGGAAATAAGAGAAAACGCCACACAAAAATATTGCTGAAGATAAAGCTCAGCAAGCGTTTGACAATAAAAAAGCAACAGCTATATTTAGACTATTGAATATAATTTTAGATGACGAAAGTTAAACCAATATGATTTTGGATGATAAAATTTGCCGCTTAGCAGATCTTTATGGAATAGAGCTCCATGCAACGATAGAAAACAAAATTTATTTGTTGCAGGCAATGGGCGTTTTACCCAAGGAGTTCAATGTTAACGACAAAGACAATGTTTTCAATAACGCCAAAATATTGGATAATATCATCACCCGAAGAATAGATGCCGAATATGTTGATATTGTCCACCAGGTTTCCATTTTAAGAAAAAATAAGGTAAAAGAATTAACCATATCCATACCGGATGGTGTCGATGAAATAAAGTGGAATTTAAAGGAAGAAGAAGGCGACACCTATAGTGGCAAGACACCAGTTTCACATTTGGAACCTCTCAGAGAGTGGAATGGCGAGCATTGCAGCCGCACCATAGACGGTGTAACTTATCGCAAATACAAATTTGCATTTCCGTTTGATGTCAACCTTGGCTACCACAATGTAGAGTTTTCATATCGCCATCCTGAAACAGATAGGTTAGTCGTACATAATTCACGGTTGATCTCCGGTCCTGAGAAATGCTATGACCGCATTGGCATAAACGAAGGCAAAAAGACTTGGGGCGTTCCGGTTCAGTTATATGAACAAGTCTCAGAAAATAATTTAGGTATCGGCAATTATAGCGACTTAGCTCAGTTAGGAAATATGTTGGGCAGAAACGGAGCCGGGATTATTGGTGTAAATCCGCTTCACGCCATGAGAGACGATTATCCCGAAAATGCCAGCCCATATAGTCCGGACAGTCGTATGTTTTATAACTATTTATATCTGGATGTTACGGCCTTGAAAGAGTTTAAGGAAAGTCCGGAAATAAGGAGTTATTATCACAGCGATGAATTTCAGAAAAAAATAAATAAAAACCGTCGCAAAGGATATGTCGACTATGCCGTCACACAAGAACTAACAGATGACATTTTAAGCCGCTGCTTTGATAAATTTGCCTCAAATACCAGAAGCGAAGACTATAAACGATTTTGTGTTTATTGTGATGATAAGGGAGAAGATCTGGAAAACTATGCCACCTTCCGCGCCTTATGCAAGGTTATGTCGCAGCAAGATCCGGCGCCGATAAATTGGCGTCAGTGGCCCAAAGAATATCGCCATCCGAATTCTGACGCGGTAAAAAGATTTCAAAGAGAAAACCACCACCTGATAAATTACTATAAATATAATCAGTGGCAGTGTGAACATCAGTTAAAGCGAGTTCAAGAAACCTGCCTAAGCTCAGGCATGAAAATCGGATTATATACGGACATGGCGGTTGGCTGTTCATGTCGAGGGTTTGAGGCCTGGAACTATCGCGATTTATACTTAAAGGCTTCAGCCGGAGCTCCGCCGGATATTTTGAGCCAAAACGGTCAAAATTGGCAGTTGTTAGGTTTTAATCCGATAAAGCTGAGAGAAAAAGGCTACGAGCCTTACATCAAGATTATTGATGCCAGTATGAAGTTCGCCGGCTGCACCAGAATAGACCATGTGCTGCAACTTCAGCGTCTATATATGATTCCGGAAGGAAAAACAACGGACAAGGGGGCTTTTATATATTATAATTTTGATGAGCTGATGACGATCGTCGCGCTGGAAAGCCATCGCCATAAGACCATGGTCATTGGCGAGGATTTAGGAATTTTGCCGAATGGCTTTCGCCCCAAGCTTGAAGAATACGGCATTTTATCTTATCGCGTATTGCCGTTTGAAAGAGAGTGGGGCTACAAGAGCGGCTATGGCACAAATGCCATGAAACACCCAAATGAATATCCGGTTGTTTCGGTTTGTGCCACCTCAACCCATGACACGCCGCCGCTTGCTTGCCAGTGGAATGTCCAGGATATTTATCAAAAGAAGATGCTTGGCATGATTAGTGAAGAGCAAGCCAATGACAAGTTTGAGCAATACGCCACGCAAAGAGAAGCGCTCAATTATGCGCTGACCGAAAAAGGAAGCTGGTATAAGGTTGGCGGAGAGCCCTGTAAATCTCCCCGCCAAGATGCGGAAAAATTACCGGATAAATATATTCCGGCGGTCATGGATTATTTAGGGCAGAGCAATTCAGCCATAATGTTGATACCTTTTTCAGATATATTCGGTGCGAATGAAATGGGCAATATTCCGGGCATAACGGAGCTTGCCATGTCTGAAAAACAAACTTTGGTTGATATAAACATGGACAAAGCTTATCCGAACTGGCGCAAAAAAATGCATATTCCGGTTGAGAATATTGAACAAGTTCCAATATTTAAGGAGGTTGTAAATATTGTAAACAGCTACCGACCGGATGGCAACGATGGCAAAGGCCGTTATTATCAGTTCAGCCGCATGGGAGAAGAAAAAGCGCCGGTTATAGACTTTGACCATTACTATGGCTGGTACGAAAAAATTAAAAACAATAAAGACTTTGAGCAAAGAAACATGCTGCAAGTTCGTTATGGCGACCGCTATCGCAATCAGTTAGATAGAAAGACTGCGGCAACCAAAGTTTATTATACAACCCAGAAAGAAAAATACGAACAGTATAAACAAACTTTGGCCAAAGTATCCCAAGGCCGTTAAGAGCAGAAGGAGCTTCAATCATTTTAAGAGTTCAGTTTCAAAACTGAACTCTTTTTTCACCACACTTCCACCTCAAAATAAAAATCATCTTGCAAGCATAGTAAAATTATGTTATAATCGAGTCGTGAAGGCAAGCTATGAAAGGTAAATATTATGAAAAATTCACGACAAGAAGCGGTATTGACCGCAGTATTAGTGGCGGCAGGACTGCTTCCGTTAAGTGCAAAGGCTGATATTTTTTTTTCAAAGTATGGAGAAGAGCTTATCTACACACTTCACACACACCTTACTTCTCCGACTTGGCGCTTGCCTTCTTCTGATGAGATTAAATTGGCGGCGGTGTGTTTTATTAATGATACGGCAGCGTGTAGTGACGGGATGTTTGGCTATGGCGAAGATGTTTCCGGCGGCGGCAGTGGTTTCGGCGGTGTACCGGATTATGATTTGAATGACGCTGAGCGTTGTCGCAAAGAAGGTTATGGACTGACTTCTTGTGCAGCTGGAGAAACGCCGGAAGGCTTTTGTATTTATAACAGTGCTTATTTTGCGCGTTGCGTTTGTCCTGCAAGTTATAAAACTTGTGAACTGCCTTATTATGGGGTCGGTACTGCTTGCGGCGATAAATATGCCTCTTGTGAAAAAGATACCGAGCGCGCCTGTAAAGAGCTTGATTCAGAATTTACCGACACTTGTCAAACAGGCTGGAAAGTCGACCCGAATAATGCTTGTGAATATGACCCAACTTATGGAAAATGTTGTAACCTTTGCGAAGGTTATGATTACACAACTATTCCCGAAGGATATATTGCCGACGGGGCGGCTTGTGTCGATTGTAACGGAACAAGCAAATATAAAATCAAAATTAATCCTTGCGATGGATTCCAAGATTGCGGCGTTATGGGCGGCGATACCGGAGCTAAAACTTGTATGTCCGGTTCGCAAATAAAATACGATAACTGCAAACCTTGCCCAAACTTGGGAACACTTTCGAGCTGCCCAAGTCCATTTACTTGTACTTATGAAGAATGTTCTAACCGTTACTATAAATCAGGCTGCCAGTCCAGCTATGACTGGAATGCTTCCGCCCAAACCTGCACCCCGCAGTGCGCAAGTTCTTATCAATATACTTGTACAGGAACTAATGAAACCAGTGGCAGCGGCACATCTTGTGGAGGATTATATGAGGCGTGCAATTGCTCCAGCGGTTATTTTTGGAGCGGAGAATCTTGTGTTGAAGAAAATGCTTGTATGAAAGGTTCTCAACTTGGTTATATCCTTAATAGCGATATGACAGTCACATCATCAAAACAAAGCGGAAAAACACCTATCGGCGTAGTCGTTTGTTCTTATGAAAATGGTGGAGGGCAAGCCATATCTTTATCTTATGAGCAAGAATCCTCTTGGGGGTTTGGTGATGATTTTATACAGCAATGGGATCTTGAAGACGCTCTCGCTGATGTGGCAAGTTGCGTTAATACTCAAAGTATGATAACAGCTTACGGAATGACAGGAGGACAAGATATTTCAGGAAATTACAGTACAGAAGGAACAGTTGCCGGTGACTGGTGCGTGCCAGCATTAGGTGTATTTGCAGCATATGCTGAAAATATGGACTTTATTAATAATATAATAGAATCAGTTGGAGGAAATCCATTAAAGAATGGTTACTACTGGTCGTCATCACGTATGCATATTAATAACGGATGGTGTTATTATGTGGGAGCAAATAATTATAACTGTGGTGGAAACGTCCAATTTAAACACTTAGTCCGCCCCGTTATCGGTTTCTGCAAAGCGGGATATGAGTATGATAAATCAACGGATAGTTGTAAAGCATGCAGTAGCTCTTATAAATATACTTGTACCGGCTCAGGTGAAAGTCCTTCTGGGGATTCATGTGGCGGAAAATATGTGTCTTGCTATTGCTCCTACGGGTATAATTGGAGTGGTTCAAAATGCTCAGAGAATTCTTGTTGCGGCTATTCACGGAGTTACACTTGTCAGTCAAATGCAATAGATTACAATGACACTTGCCAATCTGGAAGTAGTACTCTATATAAATGTTCTGCTTGTGTATATACAATGACTGATTACGGTGAATGTTTAGATTTTGGAGAAACACCAAGTCCTTGGGGATGTTCTTAAATAAAAAAAGCGGAGCTTCATGCTCCGTTTTTTTGTATCCAAATTTTTCAGCGATAAAATTTTCTAAAACGCTTGACACTCAAAAATAAAAGAGTATTACATTGCAACGGAATTTTTGAGAAAGAATAATAAACAGAAAAGCAGGAAAAGAAAATGTTCGGTTTGATAAAAAAAGCCCTTGGCTTTTATGAAAAAAATTATGCGCCTAAGTTAGTAGAAGTTATAAAAAATCAAGGATACAGTTATAAAAAATTTAAGACAGACGTCTCTGCCGGTTTAACGGTTTCGGTAATATCGATTCCGCTGTCCATGGCCTTAGCGATTGCATCAGGAGTATCGCCGGCACAGGGATTATATACGGCGATTGTTGCCGGATTTTTTATCGCCTTGCTGGCTGGCGGAAGATATCAAATCGGCGGCCCGACCGGAGCCTTTGCAATTGTTATTTTAACGGTATTAAACGGCTACGGCTATCAAGGACTGATGATGACCATGCTTATCACCGGCGGTGCTTTGATTATTGCCGGCTTGTTGCGATTAGGCACTTATATTAAATATATTCCATATCCGGTAGTCTTAGGCTTTACGGCAGGTATCGGCTTGCTGCTGATTTCAACCCAGTTTCAAGACTTGCTTGGCTTGCAGATTCAAAATGTTCCGGCCGCTGTTTTCCCACGGTGGAATACTTATCTGCACAATCTTGATAAATTGACCCTTGCGTCAACCTTTATTGCCTTGATGAGCTTCGGCATTATCTTTTATATCCAAGCAAAAAGGCCAAAACTTCCGGCTTATTTGGTTTGCGTTGCGGCCTCAATCTTGGTTGTTATGATATTTAATATGTTTGGCATAGAGGTAGAAACAATCGGCAGCCGCTTTGGCGGAATTCCACACTTTTTGCCGGCGCCGACCATTCCTGACTTTAGCTTTGACTTATTTTTTAAGGTTTTGCCGAGTGGTTTAACCATTGCCTTTTTAGCCGCTATTGAGTCTTTGCTCTGTGCAACGGTAGCCGACGGCATGAGCGGTGATAATCATAACCCGAATGCAGAATTAATCGGCGAGGGCGTTGCCAACTTAGTCACCATGTTTTTTGGCGGCATTCCGGCCACAAGCGCGATTGCCCGCACTGCCACAAACCTCAAAGCCAGAGCTTATTCACCGATTTCGGGCATGATGAATGCTATCTTTATTTTGTTGTTCATGCTGTTGCTGGCGCCTTTGGCAAAATATATTCCTTTGTCTTGCTTAGCGGCAGTTTTAACACTCGTCGGCTGGAACATGCTTGGCATAGATAAAATGTTTAAGGTTATCGAAGGGCCGAGAGGCGACCGTTATACATTGATTGTCACTTTGGCGTTGACTTTGTTGGCAGACTTAAATACCGCCATTAGTGTCGGCTTTATTATGTCGAGCATCATCTTCATGCACCGCATGAGCCGCGAGATGGAGATTGAAACAGATGAAGAAGTTTTGGTTGACCAAGGCGGCGGCCGCGACTTAACACAGGTTATGTCAAAAGGCGGTGTTATGTCTTTGCGTTTATCAGGACCATTATTCTTCGGTGCCGCCTCACAGGTATCGGCAAGTCTGAAAAATCTTCCCGAAGCGCCAAAAGTTTTAATCTTGCGTATGGGCTATGTTCCTTTGGTTGATGCAACCGGCGCCCATATCATTGTGGACTTTGTCAAAAAAGCTCAAGCCTCTGACATGAAGATTATTTTTTCCAATGTCAAAAAGCAACCGCGCCGTGTATTAAAAGAAGCTTTTCAGCATGAAGGAATAAGCAGTCACAATATTTCGACGGCCAGCACCTTTGAAAATGCTGTTAAAATGGCACGCCGTTACTTGAGAGAAAATATAAAGGCCAAAGCCGCCGCTGATAATAACTCTCAAAAAGCTGTTGATTAAAAATCATAAAGAGTGATAAACTTTTGCCAAACAATAAACATAAGGAAGAAAAAATGTTATTGATATTAGCAATGATGATGATTTTAGCGGCAGGGCAGGCTTATGCTAATCCGGCTTGCGCGGTTTGCACGGTAGCGGTCGGAGCATCGCTGGAACTCGCCAGGAGTTTGGGGGTTGATGACAGCGTGGTTGGTGTTTGGGCCGGAGCTTTGTTGGTTTTGTTGGGCTATTGGCTGATTTTGTGGTTTGATAAAAAGAACTGGCATTTTTATGGCCGCGACTTTTTATTAATGGCAATCAGCGTTGGCTCGATTGGCTTTATGTATATGGGAGAAATTGAATACCGCCCGCAGATTATCGCTTATGTGTTTAATCTTGATGCTTTGTTGTTCAGCACAATTTTGGGCGCTGTGGTCTTTATCTATTCTTCCAAGTTTTATCAGTGGATGAAGGCTAAAAATGGCGGACACGCACATTTTCCGTTTGAAAAGGTTGTGGTTCCGGTAGCGGCTTTGGCTTTATTGAGTGTATATTTTTACTATTATCCGCTGAGTGCACCGACAATGCCAAGCGCAGAAGATTTGCTCAAAAACTTCTAACAAAAAAATAACTCTCATGAAAAATGAGAGTTATTTTTTTTCACCACCCTCCCATCTTTCTTAAAAATGCCTGTTGCAAGTAAATCAAAATTATGTTATAATCGAGTCGTGAAGGCAAACGAGATAGGAGAAGTATTATGTTTATCTCACGACAAAAGGCGGTTTTTACCGCGGCGCTAAGTTTGGCGGTAGGACTTTTGCCAAGCAACGCCAAAGCTGATATTTCTTTTATCATAGATGAAACACACCTTGCCGACACGCTTCACACCCACCTTTATTCTTCTCCGCGTTTGCCTTCACTTTCTGAAATTCAATTAGCTGCCGTCTGCTTTGTAACCGATATGTCCGAATGCGAAGACAATATCTTTGGTAATAATTCAAACAATCCGCCGGACTATGATTTAAACCCGCTTAATCGCTGTCATAATGAAGGATATACAGTAACCAATTGCCCCGACGGCTATAAACCCGGTGGCAAAAAATGTCCTTATGGCGCTTATTATTCTGATTGCGTTAAAGCTTGTCCGTCGGGTTATATCACTTGCGAAGCGCCTTATTATGGCGTTGGCGAAGCTTGCGGCGGCAAATATGC
>CALXTE010000020.1 GCA_944391345.1 uncultured Alphaproteobacteria bacterium | reverse complement strand
TAGCAAAGGAGTTTTTTATCTGTAAAGCTGTAAGCTCTTTGGAACTACCGGCCTAGCCGGTAGTTTTCTTGTTACAACACGGAGCGAGGAAAACCTCGCTCCATTTTTTTTCACCACACTTCCACTTTAAAATAAAAATCATCTTGAAAGCATTATAAAACTATGGTATATTAGAGTCGTGAAGACAAGCTAAGAAAGGTGATATTATGTTGAATACGCATAAATATGCGGTTTTGACCGCAATGCTGTCGGCGGCCGGATTGTTGCCGATGAGCGCAATGGCTGATATTTCTTTTACCGAGGGTGGAGAACGACTTATCAACACACTTCACACACACCTCTATTCTCCGGCCTCGGGCTTGTCTTCTTCTGATGAGATTAAATTGGCGGCAGTATGTTTTATTTCCGACACCAAAAATTGCAGTGACGGCATGTTTGGCTATGGTGAGGAGGTTTCCGGCGGTAATGGCGGCTCTGGCGGTGTACCGGATTATGATTTGAATGACGCCGAACGTTGCCGCAAAGAAGGTTATGGACTGACTTCTTGTGCCGCCGGAGAAACGCCGGAAGGTTTTTGTATTTATAACAGCAATTATTTTGCCCGTTGTGTTTGTCCCTCGGGTTATAAAACTTGTGAGCCGCCTTATTACGGCGTCGGCACGGCTTGCGGTGATAAATATGCATCTTGCGAAGAAGATACCGAACGTGCCTGCAAAGAGCTAGATTCCGAATTTACCGACACCTGTCAAACAGGCTGGAAAGTTGATCCGAATAATGCTTGTGAATATGACCCAACTTATGGAAAATGCTGTAATCTTTGCGAAGGCTATGATTACACTACTATTCCCGAAGGCTATATTGCTGACGGGGCAGCTTGTGTTGATTGTAACGGAACAAGCAAATATAAAATCAAAATCAACCCTTGCGACGGATTCCAGGATTGCGGCATTATGGGGGGTGACACCGGCGCAACAACCTGTATGTCCGGCTCGCAAATAAAATATGATAACTGCAAACCTTGTCCAAACTTGGGAACTTTAAGTTCTTGCCCAAGTCCATTTACTTGTACTTATGAAGAATGTTCTAACCGTTACTATAAATCAGGCTGCCAGTCCAGCTATGACTGGAATGCTTCCGCCCAAACCTGCACCCCGCAGTGTGCAAGTTCTTATCAATATACTTGTACCGGATTCGGCGAATCTCCTACAGAAGATTCCTGCGGAGGAAAATATCAATATTGTTATTGCCAATATCCTTATGAATGGAGTAGCGGAATTTGTTCTTGTAGTTATGCGTATGAATATAGCTGTACTGGAACAGGATATGCTGGTGGTAGTGGCAGTTCTTGCGACGGAAAATACTTAAATTGTAATTGTTCTAGCGGATATTTCTGGGAAGGACGTTCGTGTGAGGAAAATAATGCTTGCATGAAAGGTTCTGAACTTGGTTACATTCTTAATAGTGATATGACTGTAACTTCAATAGTACAAAGCGGAAAAACACCTATTGGCGTAGTCGTTTGTTCTTATGCTGATGGAGGCGGACAAGCAATGGCGCTAAATTCGATAGGAGTCTATGAATGGGGAGGATATGGAACAGACATCGAAACATTACCTAATTTAACACCATCCAAAACCAACCAAGATACTATGAGTTGTGAAAATACAACAAAGATTATTTCGGCAGGAGATAAGAGTACCTATCCAGCGGCTTGGGCAGCATATGAATACAGTACAGCGGGAACTCAAGTTGGAGATTGGTGTTTGCCTGCAGCGGGAATATTTACCTCATACTATTATAATCAAGACGCGATAAATACAGGCTTTAGCCAAGTGGGAGGAACACAACTCACAAAAAACACCTATGCTTGGTCTTCATCGGAAGACTACTCCTACCGTGCAAGATGCTCAGATTTTAATGGATATAGGGGGTGGGCTAGTAATCGCTATAAAAGTGACCCTCTAGAGGTCCGCCCCGTCCTTGAGTTTTAGATATTTTTCAAAACTTCCTCATGGTCGCTGAAGGGGTGGGTGACGCCTTTGATGATTTGTCCGGTTTCATGACCTTTACCGGCGATAATCAAAAGGTCGCCAGACTCAAGATTCTGAATGGCGGTTTTGATAGCCTCGGCACGGTTGCCGATATTAAGCCCGCGCGGGCAAGCCGCCATAATTTCAGAGCGGATAACTTCCGGTTCTTCCGAGCGTGGATTGTCATCGGTTATATAAATCACATCGGCCAAATCATTGGCAATTTTTCCCATCTGCGGACGCTTGCCTTTGTCACGATCACCGCCGCAACCAAACAAAACACATAACCTGTTTTCACAATGCGGACGAAGCGCTTTAATAACATTTTCCAAAGCATCGGGCGTGTGGGCATAATCAATATAAATCGCCGCACCTTTGGCAGTTTGTCCGACCAGTTCCAACCGCCCTTTTGCACCGTGAATTTTTGAAATATATTTAATAACTTCAAACGGTTCATGCGTGAGCTCAGCCAACATCCCTAAAGCGCATAAAACATTCATCGCCTGAAATTCTCCGGCCAGTGTAATTTCCAAATCAATTTTTTTGCCGTAATACTCAAGCTTGAGTTTTTGCCCATGCGCCAAAGCCTGTGATTCGATAAGGCGGATAACATCACCTTTGCGCCCATATGCAATAACCTTTTTTCCGCTTTCAAGACAAGCTTCTTTGAGTGGCATAAACACATCGCAGTCGGCATTAAGAACCGCGCTTCCGCCTTTTTTCAAAAAGGTGGTAAACAGCATTTTCTTGGCGTTAAAATAATTTTCCATCGTCTTGTGATAATCAAGATGATCGCGTGTCAGGTTAGTAAATCCGGCCACATCAAATTCGATTCCGCCAACCCGATATTGGCATAAGCCGTGACTGGAAGTTTCCATCACCAGATAATCGATTCCTTCATCTTTTAATTCCGCCAAATCTTGATGCAGGGTAATCGGGTCGGGTGTTGTCATTGCATATTGCGGCTCTTCGTTATTTTTTATCAAACCGAGTGTCCCGAGACTGGCGGCTTTTTTGTTCATCATATTTAAAACTTGTCGGGTAAAATCTGCAATGGACGTTTTGCCGTTTGTACCGGTAACTGCGGCAATATGAGAAGGTTGTTTTTGATAAAAAGCGGCCGCCAAAAGCGCAAAATCTCGGTGCGGATTCTCACTTTTCAAAAACGCGATAGCAGGAAATTTTTCAGTCAAAGAAATATCATCGGAAAGGATGGCCGAAGCCCCGTTTTGAATAGCCGATTCGATAAACTGCCTTCCGTCAAACGAAACACCGCTGAGCGCCGCAAACAAAAAGCCTTTTTGAACCTTGCGCGAGTCAGAAGTCAGTCCCGAAATTTCCATGTCCGGCAAGGATGTAGCCAGCTTTGTTTTTGAAATAAGTTGAGACAGTTTCATAATCGATTCTCCTTATAATTTATCTCGCACCATATCACGCAAAAACTAACAAACTCTTTAAGGTTGCAATTTGCGCAAAAAAACTTTAACATCAGGCCAAAAAAAACAAAATCAGATAAAAATAAAATGATAGATATAAACAACATAACCTTGCGCATTGGGGCAAAAGTTCTTTTGGAAGGGGCTTCGGCCCATATCGCCGATTCGCAAAAAATCGGATTAATCGGCTATAACGGTTGCGGCAAATCAACCTTGTTTCGCGTGTTTCAAAAAGAGCTTGAAACCGAAAGCGGTGATATTTATTTTCCTGAGCAGGCAAGGGTGGCTTACGTGGCGCAAGACATTGGCGACACGTCGGTAAAAATCATTGATTATGTTTTGGCTCAAGATAAAGAACGAGCAGAATTATTGCAAAAATTAGAACAGGTTAGCCCGCAAGAACAAGCCGAAATTCACGAAAGATTAAAGGTGATAGAAGCCGCTTCGGCACCGGCGCGCGCGGCAGAAATTTTGAATGGCTTGGGATTCGCAAATGATGATTTTGCTCGTCCGATAAAAGAGTTTTCCGGCGGCTGGAGAATGAGGTTGGCCCTGGCGGCGGCATTGTTCCGTCCATCGGATATTTTGTTGCTGGACGAGCCGACCAACCACTTGGATTTGGAGGCCTCAATTTGGTTGACCGAACATTTGAAACGCTACCGTGGAACCTTGATAATCATTAGTCACGATCGCTCGATTCTAAATGAAATCTGTGATGGAATTATCCATTTTGAAAATAAAAAATTAGTCAGCTACACAGGCAATTATGACCGCTTTTGCCGCTTGCGAGCAGAGCAAAGAGAAACCCAAGAACGTCAGTTCAAAAAGCAGGAGCAACGCCGCAAACATCTGGAGAGTTTTGTAGAGCGTTTTCGCTATAAAGCCACAAAGGCCAAACAAGCGCAAAGCCGTCTTAAAATGCTTGAAAAAATGCCGGAGCTAACCCCACCCGAAAATGAAGCACAAACCAAGTTTGATTTTCCGATTCCAGAAGAAGTGGCATCGCCTTTGATAAATATGGAAGATGTGTCGGTTGGGTATGATGGCAAAGAAGTTCTGCGAAAATTAAATCTGAGTATTGTCGAAAATGACCGCATTGCTTTGCTTGGTGCAAACGGCAACGGCAAGTCAACCTTTGCCAAGCTTCTGTCAGAGCGTCTGCAACCGATGAAGGGTGAGATAAGAAGAACCCCGAAATTAAAAGTCGGATATTTTGCCCAACATCAGGCCGAAGAATTGCCGCTTAATCAAACCCCGACCGAATATATGGCAGGAATAATGCCGCCGACATCAACCGAAACACAGATTCGTGCTTTCTTGGGACGATTCGGCCTAACACAGGAAAAATCTCAAACCAAAATTGAGCTGATGTCTGGCGGAGAAAAAGCACGCTTGTTATTTGCATCAATAAGCTATCAAGCGCCGAATTTGCTGATACTGGATGAGCCGACCAACCACTTGGATATGGCCGCCAGAGAGGCTTTGGCAGAGGCCTTAAACGAATATCGCGGTGCAGTCGTTTTAATCACCCATGACTTATATTTGATTGATGCTGTGGCTGATGATTTGTGGCTGGTTCATGGCAGAACTTGCAGACCTTACGACGGCGATATAGAAGACTATAAAAAGCTCTTGCTTGCCGGCAAAGAAAATAAACAAGAAAAAAAAGCCAAGGAAGAAGAACAGCGCCAAAAACAACAAGCAAAACTTAAGGAGCAAGAACAAAAAGCCGCCGAGAAAGAACTGCGTAAAAAACTTCGTCAGGCCGAAAAAACTATGGAAGAACTAAGCAGTAGAAAAACAGAAATAGAAAACAAATTTCAAAATCAGCTGACAACGCAAGAAATCATTTCTCTGCAAAAAGAATTAAAAGAAATAGAAACCGCTTTAGCTAAAGCCGAAGAAGATTGGCTGACAATCAGCGAAGAAATTGGATAAGAAAAAAGCCTTGCAACAGCAAGGCTTTTTATTGGTAGGGGTAGTCAGACTTGAACTGACACTCTCAGAGAGAACAAGATTTTGAGTCTAGCGCGTCTACCAGTTCCGCCATACCCCCATCAAGATAACGACAAATAAATATAATAAATATTTTTATTCGTCAATAGTTTTTTTACTAAAAAATGCTTAAATATGCAAATCAAAGCAAAAGATTAAGGAAAATGTTCGGTTTACGCGGAAAAATAGATAAGGCAATAGCCCTTTACGAAAGCGGTGATTATGCAAAATCACTCAAGCTCTGCCGTGATATTTTAAAAAGCGATTCGTCAAATGCCAGTATCTGGGTGACGGCCGGCAATGTTTATTATGTGAATAAAAATTTTGAAGAAGCCATCAAATATTATCGTGAGGCGCTAAAACATGCACCTGAAAATTTCTCGGCCTGGATAAATTGGGCAAATTGCTGTTGCGAACTAAAAAAATATAAAGAGGCCTTGCAATGCGCTGCCCAAGGAATAAAAATTCATCCCGAAAGCAAATTGCCTTATACGATTATGGGAAATGCCTATAATGAGCTTGAAAAATATCCGGAGTCGATAACCTGTTTTAAAGAGGCCTTAAAAAGAGATAAAAATGATCCGTGGCTGTATAATTATTTGAGTCAGAGTTATCAAAAAAACGGCAACTATATAGAGTCGTTAAGCGCCGCATGGAAGGCTGTTGAGTTAGGTGAAGAAGGGGACAATTCTCACCAGATAAATATTGGTTATTTGTTTTATGAAATTGCCATTGAAAAGGGCTTGGATTCCGTGCTTGAATGTGTGGAACTTTGGGTAAAAAAATATGGCACAAATCCAATCGTAAAATACACTGCCAACGCATTGATGCGAAACGCGCAAATTAAGCGCGCAGACATAAGTTATGTCAGAAATATATTTGATATTTTTGCCCCTGATTTTGAACAAGTTTTATCTTCTTTGGACTATTGCGCGCCAGACTTGATTCGCCAAGAAATCGAAAAACTTTACGGCAAAAAAAAGAACCCAAAATTGCGGATTCTTGACTTAGGTTGCGGCACCGGATTATGCGGCGAATTTTTGGATTCTTATGCTTCAGAAAAGGGGCTTGAAGGCATAGATATTTCAAAAAAAATGCTAGAAGAAGCCGCCGCGAAAAATAAATATTCAAGACTGATAAATCAAGAAATAATCAGTTATTTAAAAGCTTGCGAAACACCTTATGATTTAATGGTTGCGGCCGATGTTTTTACCTACTTCGGAGAGCTCAGCGAGCTGTTTGAATTTATAAATAAAAACCTTGAAGAAAACGGAAGAATAATTTTTACGATAAGCGAAAATAATTATGATAAAAAAAGCTATTCTTTACATCCTTCGGGACGTTTTTTGCATAGCGAAAATTATGTCAGAGATGTGCTGAAAAAAAGTTGCTTTTCTGTGGAAAATTTTGAACGTAAAAAACTTCGGAATGAAGGCGGAAATGCCGTTATGGGTTATGTCATTACCGCTCAAAAAAGATAAAAAAATAAGACCTTGCCAAATGAGCAAAGCCTTATAAATCCAACTAAAAAAACTAAAATTATTTAGACTTTTTGGTTGTAGACTTCTTTGCAGAAGAAGTAGATTTCTTAGCAGAAGAAGTTTTGCAAGAGCAGTTGCAACCCTTAGAAAGTTGTTCAACTGCCAAAGACCAGAAGTACTCATCCTGTCCTTGCGGGCAGCCGGCATTTTGCCAGTTGTAATAAGCAGCTTCACGGATTGCATTTTCGTTTAATTTAACCATAACTAACTCCAAATAAAAAATGTTTGGTCAACACTAATAAATATACAATCAAAAATTAATACGTCAACAAGAAATCTGTTGTTTTTGAAAGATAATTAAAAAAAGTTGAAATTCGCGTTTAATTTGCTTGCAAAAAATTTCATATCTATTATAGATAAAAGCTGAGTTTAATCTAATTATGTGAAAGGCCAGTTAGGGGGACGCCGAATGGAAAATTTATTATCAAAAGAAGAAATGGAAGCAATCATCGACGGTGATCACGGTAATGTATTTGCCGTATTAGGAATACACCGTAACAAGGGGTCAAAAGAGGTTTTTATCAGAGCTTATCAACCTCATACAAATTCGATAGAAGTTATCAACAAAGTTGATGGATCATCACTTGGTTTTATGGAAAAATTAGATGAGCGCGGCTTCTATCAAATCAACCTCGGAGTGGCTGATAATTTTTCATATAAGTTCAGAATAGAAAATGATAAAGGTGAAAAATATGAGCAGGAAGATGTCTATCGTTTTCCCTGCACTTTGGGTGATATAGATGTCTATCTTTTGTCTGAAGGCAATCACCTGAATATGTATAAAATCTTGGGGGCTCATATCAGAGAAATTGATGGTGTCAAAGGCGTAAGTTTTGCCATTTGGGCCCCAAATGCCAAGAGAGTTTCCGTCATCGGTGCGTTTAATAATTGGGACGGCCGCGTCAATGCCATGCGCAAAAATATCAACTGCGGCGTATGGGATATTTTCATTCCTAATATCGGAGAAGGCGAACTTTATAAATATGAAATCAAAACCCAAGAAGATTATATTTTAACCAAGTCGGATCCGGTTGGATTCTATGCCGAAAAAAGACCGAATACGGCATCAATTGTTTATAATATAGACAAGTATATCTGGTCGGATAGTGATTGGATGAACTACCGCGAAGAGTACAATTCTTTTGATAAGCCGATGTCAATTTACGAGGTTCACTTAGGGTCATGGCGTCGCAAAGATGGTAACGAATTTTTGACCTATCGCGAGTTGGCAGATACCTTGGTTCCTTATGTTGTAAACATGGGCTTTACGCATGTTGAATTTTTACCTTTGGCCGAGCATCCGTTAGATGCGTCTTGGGGCTATCAGGTTGTTGGTATGTTTGCGCCGACATCACGTTTTGGCACACCGGATGACTTGAGATATTTGATTGATAAATTCCATCAGGCCGGCATAGCGGTTATCATGGACTGGGTTCCGGCTCACTTCCCTAAAGATGGTCACGGCTTGGTTGAACTCGATGGAACACATTTGTATGAACACGCAGATCCGCGCAAAGGTGAGCATAAAGATTGGGGCACAAAAATTTATAACTATGGACGTAATGAGGTTTGCAATTTCTTGTGCGCCAGTGCACTCTATTGGTTGAAGGAATTTCATATTGACGGTTTGCGCGTTGACGCTGTCGCCTCTATGCTTTATTTGGATTATTCACGCAAACCCGGAGAATGGATTCCAAACAGTTATGGCGGAAACGAAAATCTTGAAGCCATATCTTTCATCCGCAAGATGAACGAGCTGGTTTATGGTCAGTGCAAAGGCGCCATTACTTGTGCCGAAGAGTCAACCGCTTGGCCGATGGTTTCTCGTCCGACATCTATGGGCGGATTGGGCTTTGGTTATAAATGGAATATGGGCTGGATGAATGACACCTTGCGTTATATTTCTCATGAGCCGATTCACCGTAAATATCATCATGGCATGCTGACCTTTGGTTTGCTCTATGCATTTAACGAAAACTTTATCTTGCCGATATCCCACGATGAGGTGGTTCATGGCAAAGGCTCGATGCTGTCAAAAATGCCGGGTGATGAATGGCAAAAATTTGCCAACTTGAGAGCTTATTATGGCTTTATGTATACCCACCCCGGAAAGAAATTGTTGTTTATGGGCTGTGAGTTTGGTCAAGATTGGGAGTGGAATTCTGAAGAAGGACTTCGCTGGTTCTTGCTGAACTATCCGATGTATAAAGGAATGCAAAATTGCGTCCGCGATTTGAACCTGATGTACAAGGGCAACGCCCCGCTGTATCAGATTGATTTTGACTATCGTGGCTTTGAGTGGATTGAGCATTCAAACGCCAACGACAGCGTCATCACTTATATGAGAAAAGGCGAAAAGCCCGGAGATTATCTGATTGTTGCCTGCAACTTTACACCGGTTGTCCGTCACGATTATCGCATCGGTGTTTATGAAGGCATTAAATATCAAGAAATCTTTAACAGTGATGATGTAAACTACTGGGGCAGCGGCGTTAAGAACGAAGGCTTTATGAATGCCGAAGACATCAGTTGGAATGACAAGCCGCGTTCAATCAAAGTAACCCTTCCGCCTTTGGCCACCATTGTTATTAAGCCGATAAGAGAAGAGTAATAAGCATTAAGGAGAACCAACATGGCTGAGCCGAAACCGCAAAGCGGAAACCCTTATCCGTTAGGATCGCATGATAATGGAAAAGGCGTAAACTTTGCGTTGTTTTCGGCTCATGCCGAAAAGGTTGAATTATGCTTGTTTGATAAAACCGGCGCTGAGGAAATCAAGCGCTATGAGATTAAAGAAAACGATAATAATATCTGGCATATTTTTATTCCGGGAATAAGCGCGGGGCAGGTGTACGGATACCGTGTCTACGGTCCCTATATGCCCGAGCAGGGACATCGTTTTAACCCCAACAAATTATTGATAGACCCTTATGGCAAAAAGCTGGTTGGCAAGCTGATATGGCACAAAGCAATCTTTGGCTATGACTTAGATAGTCCGGAAAAAGATTTGTCCTTCAGCAGTCTGGACAGTGCGCCTTATGTCCCGAAATCAGTTGTGGTAAAAGATGACTATGACTGGGAGGGTGATGTTTCACCCAGAACACCGATAGAAGAAACCGTTATTTATGAAACCCATGTCAGAGGATACACCAAACTTCATCCGCTGATACCGGATAGAAAGCGTGGAACTTTTGCCGGCATGGCACATAAAAGTGTTTTAAATTATCTGAACTGGCTGGGCATAAGTGCAGTCGAATTTTTGCCGATACACGCCTTTTTTGGAAACCGCCATCGCAAGGGCTGGGTGAATGATAATTATTGGGGCTATGAGAGCTTTTCATTTTTTGCGCCGGAGCAAAATTATTTGGTCAGGGGCGAGATTGATGAGTTTAAAGACATGGTCAAAGCCATGCATAAAAAAGGCTTGGAAGTCTATCTTGATGTTGTCTATAATCACACGGGAGAAGGAAATCAACTCGGGCCGACTTTGTGCTATCGCGGCATTGACAATGCATCTTATTACACGCTGAGCAAAGACAACAAACGCTATTATTACGACAGCACCGGAACCGGCGCAAGCTTTAATGTGCAAAATCCTTATGTGTTGGAACTCGTGATGGATTCTCTGCGCTATTGGGTTGATAAAATGCATGTCGACGGCTTTCGTTTTGATTTGGCACCGACCCTTTGCCGCTATAAGACAGATTTTAAGCGCGATAGCGGATTTTTATATGCCATAAAACAAGACCCGATTTTAAGAAAAGTAAAACTGATTGCCGAGCCATGGGATACCGGTTACGCCGGATATCAGGTTGGTGCATTTATGCCCGGCTGGCACGAATGGAATGATAAATACAGAGATTGCATCAGACGCTTTTGGAAAGGCGATACTTATCAAATTCCTGAAATGGGCAGCCGCTTGAGCGGGTCGAGTGATATCTTTAACCACGAAAACAGAAATATTACGAGTAGTGTCAATTTTGTAACGGTGCATGATGGTTTTTGCTTAAGAGATTTGGTGAGCTACAATAGCAAGCATAATTTAGCCAACGGCGAAGACAACCGCGACGGCTCAAACAGCAACTGGAGCTGGAACTCCGGTGCCGAAGGCGAAACAGATGATGCCACGGTTAAAGAAAATCGCCGTCTCAGAGCAAAAGCAATGATGTCAACCTTACTGATGAGTTACGGTGTTCCGATAATCTTGGCCGGAGACGAGCTCTCAACCACCCGCTTTGGAAACAACAATCCTTATTGTCAGGATAATATCATCAACTGGCTGGTATGGAATGCGGTTATGGACAAAGACCGCGATATGGTTCGTTTTATTCGCAAGGCCATAAAGCTCCGCCGGCGGTTAAAAATATTCGGCCGCAAAAAGTTTTTTGAAGGAAAAACCCAAGGCCGCAAAGGATACAAAGACTTAGCCTGGTTTACGGAAAAAGGAGTTGAGTTTAGCGTTGCCGATTGGAATGATAATAATAGAAGAAGCCTGTCTTATGCCGTGTATAACAACCGCAGCTTTATTTTGACAATATTAAATGCGGAAGCATCGGATACATCCTGGCGCCTTCCGGCACTGGAAGGAAATTCATGGGAGATGTTGCTCGACAGTAGCGGCAAGTTCAATCAGAGCAGTAAGCTCGGCAGTCATCAAATGATAAAAGTTCCGGCTTGGAGCACATTAGTTATTGAAATCAAAAAATAGGAGAAAAATATGGTAAGCGAAAAACTGCAACAGCTTGCAGACAAACTGGGAATATTAACCGAGTATTATGACGCCGGACAAAACCGCAAAAAATATGAGATAAGCGAAGATGTTATCAAGTTTTTTGTGGAGAAGTTAGGATACAGCGCAAAGGATGACGCTGCCATTGACCGCTCACTTGAATCAATTGAAAACCGCCGCTGGCAACAGGCATTAGAGCCGGTTTATGTGGTTGAACAAAAAGACAAGATTTTTGATATTGTCACCAAGACAGAGGATAAGCAAACAATTGGTGAGATAAAATTAAACAGCCGCCAAAACGGAGAAGAAAGCATCGGGCAGATTGAGTGGATAGAGAATGAAGAAAGAACCGTCCACGGCATGAGCTATACCAAGCTCAAATTTCGCTTAACCAATGATTTGTCGGTTGGCTATTATGATATGAGCGTAGAAGCCGCCGGAAAAAAATATAAAACCGTGCTGGCGGTTGCACCGGAAAGATGCTATGATAATGAAGCAATGAAGCAAAAGCTTTGGGGCTATGCGTTGCAGCTATATGCAATGAAGAGCAAAAGAAACTGGGGCGTCGGTGACTTTACGGATTTAAAAAATTTTGTAGATGTCTGCGCCAATCAGGGAGCTGACGTAATCGGCCTCAATCCATTGAATGTTTTGGAGCATAATTATCCGGAGAATGCCAGCCCGTATTTGTCGGTCAGCCGCTTGTTTTTGAATCCGATATATATTGATATAGAGGCTGTGCCGGAGTACCGCGCCGAAGACATGAACGGCTTATGGGAAAAAGTTGAAGACTATCGCCGCTCGGAGATAATTCGCTATGAGGAAATTTACCCCTTAAAGATAAAATTGCTAGAAACCTTTTATCATCGTATGATGAGTGATAAGCAAAGCGCCAGATATAAAGAATTTGAAGCTTATTGCACCAGAGAAGGCGCTGAGTTGAATAAATTGGCTGTATTTGAAACCTTGTATGAGGAGCGTTGCCATAGTGTTTGGGGCGGTTGGCGTGCTTGGGAAGAAAAATATCGCAATCCGTCATCACCGGCAGTTAAAGAATATGCCGAAAACCATCAAGACCGAATTGGCTTTTTCAAATACTTACAGTTTGAAGCATCTCGCCAGTTTGACATGGCGGCCGCTGAGGTCAAAAACAAAGGGCTAAAGATTGGCTTTTACCGTGATTTGGCGGTTGGCGTTGGGCAAGACAGTGCGGAATCTTGGAGCAATCCGGATGTCTTTATTGCCGATTCCGGTGCCGGTGCACCGCCTGATGCATTCTTCCCCGGCGGCCAAAAATGGGGCTTGGGAGCTTTCAATCCCTTTGCCTTAAAGGCCAAGGCTTATGAGCCGCTGATTGAAATTATGCGGGCAAATATGCGCAATACCGGTGCCTTGAGAATAGACCATGTCATGAGCTTAATGCGCTTGTATGTTATCCCGAACGAAGGCACGCAAGGAACCTATATTCTCTATAACTTCAAAGACATGATGAATATTGTCGCCATAGAGAGCATTTTGAATCAGTGCGTTGTGGCAGGGGAAAGCTTGGGCAATGTTCCGGACGGATTTTTAGAGGCTCTGGAAAGCAAAAATATTTATGCTTTGAGCGTTTTGTGGGCCGAGCGTGAAGTTGGCTGGGGCGGAGATTTCTTACCGCCTGAAGAATATCCGCAAAAGGCATTTGTTTCGATTGGCAGTCACGATATGGCACCGCTGAAAATGTGGTGGTTCGGTTATGATATTGCCGATTCCAGAAAAGCCGGAATTTTGCCGAGCGATGAGGTTATGCAGAATAATTATCACGAGCGCGAAAATGACCGCAAAAAGCTCCTTGCTGCTTTAGACAAGTCAGGCGTCTGGCCGCAAGACAGATTAAGACACGGAGATTATCTCTATGGCGAAGGTTATCCCGAAGGTTTGGCCGAAGCGGCAAATGCTTTTGTTTCGAGCGCGCCAAGCACGGTATTTTTGGCAGAGCTGGAAAATATCTTAGAAGTCGATAAGCGCCAAAATCTCCCCGGAGTTGACCGCGATAAGCACCCCAACTGGAGAAGAAGACTTCCGATAGATTTGGAAGACTTTGGCAATAATGAGATGTTCAAACGCAATGAAAAAGCGATAAAGAAATATCGTCATTAAAAAGAAATGATAAAAAAGCAAAAGCCCGTCTTTAATGACGGGCTTTATGCATATTCAAAATTTAACAACCATATTATTCTTTCGGTAAGCAAGGTTCAATGAGCCGAGCTGTATGCTTTTTTGATTGGAACCGATAGAAATAAAAACATTTTGCTTTTGCCAGTCTGCTTTAACTTCGCCAGTGAAAACATTTAAGTAAAAACTTTCAGTGCGACCATCAAAAAATTTTTTGATTTCCCATGCCGGAAACATATTGTTCAAACTTTTTCCTAAAATGCGTGGAATAAGCTGATATTTGAGCGGAACGGATTTATCAATTTTCATAATATAACGCAAAACCTCGGCTTTTTCAAACCGCCACACAGGAACAAGCATTTGCTTACCGATAGGAGAAACAACAAGGCGATGCAAAACATCATTAACAACGACGAGAGAGGGCATGATATTCAAATCAACAAATCCAAACACGTCTTGCGGTACGATGTAAAAATCATCTTCTCCGTCATCATTGGTCTTAGGTAGGGCACCATTTTAAGAAAGGCACTCGAGAGAGTGTCTTTTTTCTTTATCAGGGCTGAATCCCATAAAGTCCGATTGTTCCGTTTCCGAAAAAGGCAATTTTTCAATAATTATCGGACTTTTGGCGTAAAAGCCTATAAAAACAAGCGGTTCAGAAAATCTGATCCCAGTCCGATAAAATTTAATATAAATAATCTCTTAAACGAACATTTTTAGAACATTATTGTTGATTTTTTAACTTTTTTACTTTATGAATTGTAATAAGTATGGTAATTTTTTGAATAGAATCGCTGTTAATGAGTTGAAATATGAAAAAAAATAACTTAGTTGTTCCTTTTGTTAAATGGGCTGGGGGTAAGAGACAATTACTTCCAGAACTGCTAAAACGTATTCCAAAGTTTACTACATATTGTGAACCTTTTGTCGGCGGTGGCGCGCTGTTCTTTTACTTACAACCGAAAAAAGCCATTATTAATGATTTTAACAAGGATTTAATTAATACTTATATCACGATACAAAATGATGTTGAATCGCTGATACAGTATTTATCCACTTACAAAAATGATTCTGAAAGTTACTACAAAATAAGAGAGTTAGATAGAACACCTTTATTTCATAGAATGTCTGATACTGAAAAAGCTTCTCGGCTTATTTATCTTAATAAGACATGTTATAATGGATTATTTAGAGTTAATAGCATGGGTGAATTTAATTCTCCATTCGGAAGTTATAAGTCTCCGAATATTGTTAATGAACCAACACTTCGTGCTATTCATAGTTATTTTCAAAATGCAGATATTACATTTCTTAGTGGGGATTTTGAAGTGGCCGTTAAAGGATTAAAGAAAGGAACATTTGTTTATTTTGATCCTCCTTACGACCCTGTTTCTGCGTCTTCAAATTTTACAGGTTATACCAATCTTGGATTTGGTAAACAAGAACAGAGAAGACTGAAAGAAGTATGTGATAAATTAAATGCAAAAGGTATTAAATTTTTGCTGTCTAATTCTGCTACTGATTTTATTTTAGACCTATATAAAGAATATAATATTGAGAAGATATCCGCTAAAAGAGTTATAAATTCCAATGCTAACAATCGCGGTAATGTTGATGAGGTTTTAATAAGAAACTATGACTAAAATAAATAGTTATTGGAACAACATTTTTGAAAAATATAAAATATTAGATCAAATTAATAAAGACGGAAAATTTGAAATTTCAGCAAGTCAGATAAATGAGTTTAGAGAAGCTCGTCTTATGACGAAATTTGATAATGCATCTCAATTGCCGCAAATTTTTACGGAAAATGAATTATCAATTTTACCAATAACACGCGGTAGCTATGTAATTGCTCCGATGGATATTTTTCACAAATTTCCAATGATTGAGTCTTCAAATGAAATTTCGTATTTTAATTTTCCTGATAATATACAAACATTATTACCTGATAATATCAATAGTGAATCTTTAGCTTTAAATGCTGTTTATATTTCAGGAATTTTAGAAGATTTTATACAAGATGAAAAATTATTGCCTACCATCAATGGTAGAATGTCATCATCATTATTTAATTTTAACATTAAAAACACAAAAACGAAAAAAATCTTAAATATAGATGTAAACAATGCACAGATAGAAATAGATGCAGGTTATGAAGGTGTAGAATCTTTTTCTATTATTGAAGCTAAATCGCATTTTGCTGATGACTTTGTTATTAGGCAACTATATTATCCTATGCGTCTATGGTCTAGTAAGGTAAGAAAAAATATTAAAACCATATTCATGGTTCATACTAATGGGATTTATTATTTGTATGATTTTAAATTTAATGACTTAAATAACTATAATTCATTGACCTTAAATAAATTCAAGAGATATAGCTTTGATAAATTGGAAATTAATATTGAAGATATAGAAAAAATACTACTGAATATTAATCTAGTTGATGAACCAAAAATTCCATTCCCACAGGCAGATAGTTTTGAACGAATTATAAATTTATGTGAATTACTAGATAAAAGTGAATTAACAAAAAACGATATTACCACGGAATATGGTTTTCATAAAAGACAAACAGATTATTATGTAAATGCAGCAAAATATTTAGATTTGATTAAAGAGGAAGGTGATAAATTGATTTTGTCTTTTACAGGCGAAAAAATAATGCAAAAGTCACCAACGTTAAAACAGTTATCTTTTGTAAAGCAAATATTGAAACATCCCGTTTTCCATGAAGTATTAAAAGAACAGCTAAAGACTGGAGAAGTTCTCTCAAAAAGTCGTGTGGTTGAAATAATGAGAAAATATCCATTATATAATGTAAAATGTGAAAATACTTATGAAAGACGCGCTCAAACGGTTAGTTCTTGGATAGATTGGATAACTTCATTGATATAACATACTACTGTTTAATCAGCTCCAGCTTATACTCTATCTGCTTATAATCATCCTTTTCAGTCCGATAATTGCATAGTATCGCGCAACAAAATAAAACATAGCACCGGTTGATTTGTTTTGTGCTTGAGCAATCCATAAATTGTATTTTTGCCCTTCAGCAAAGACTTTTTTGTTGTTTTCAAACAGTAAGGTATGGTCACGAAGACAAGACACTTTTTTGAAGGCAATTTTGTTTTCCAAAACAGAATAGCTACGCTGAGCTTTAAAAGTTTTTAAAACTTCAGCTTCATTGAGATTAATAATTTTTTTCATAAAAATATAAATTAAAATGACATAATAAGAGATAATGTGTTTAAGAAGTATCACAATAAAAATAATTTTTCAATAGTTTTTGTCTATTGAATGGCAATAAAATACGGTAGGAAAGACCTACCGTATTTTTTTTACATATAGAGAAATTAGTTCAGATTAATCAATCCATGCGCAAAGGCATAAATCGCCCATAATGCAACAAGGATTAATAATCCGGCCAACCACTTTTCATGCGGCTGAAAACAAGGCTCTTTGGGATTATTTTGCTTTCTTGCCCAGATAAAGACCGGAATGCCGAGCACAAGAATAACATCGGCTAACAGCAAATATTTGAGTCCGGCCGCATAAATAAGCCACAGCGCAAAGATAGACCCGAGAACACCGGTTATCAAAGCGGTCGAACGCTTAATCGGCAGGTTTTGCGAAGGATATTCTCCGTCTGAACACATTTTCCACAAATAAGCACAAGAGGTCAGATAAGCCGGCAAAACCATAACGCTGGTAATACTGAGCATGGTGTTCCACGCGTTGTTGGAAAAATATACCAACAGCAAAAAGATTTGCATGGCAGCGCTGGTTACCAACAAAGAAACCGAAGGCGAACCGGCTTTGTTTTCTTTGGTAAAGGCTTTAGGAAATGTACCGTCTTGAGCCGCCGCTTGCGGAATTTGCGCGGTAACAATCGTCCAAGCGAGCCAGCTTGTAAGGACGGAAATAACCAAACCGATATTCATCAACCAAGCCCCCCACTTGCCGACAACTTTTTCAAGGATTCCGGCGGTAGAAGGATTAGCCACGGAAGAAATTTCAGCTTGTGACATATACCCAAAAGGCGTAAGTGAAAGCAAGATATAAATCGCAAGACAAGAGATAAATCCGAGGAAGGTGGCTTTACCGATTTCCTGAACATTTTTTGCCTTGTTAGACATAACAACCGCGCCTTCAATACCGATAAAGGCCCAAAGGGTAACGAGCATGGTGCTCTTGATTTGCGTTTCAAGACTACCGAGCTTGGCTTTGGAAGCAGCTGATTCGCCCCAGAAGTCAAAATCAAATTCAGCCGGAGAGAAAACAAACAGCATGATAATGATAAACAAGACGAGCGGCATAATTTTCAAAACGGTGCCGATAGTGTTGACAATACTGGCTTGTTTAATACCTTTAAGGACCATAAAGTTAAAGCCCCAGATAATGAGCGAGCCGCCAATAATGGATGCAAGATTATTTCCGCCTTGGAAGTATGGCGGAAAGAAGTAATTAAGCGCGTCCATGGTAATCACGGCATAACCGACATTTCCGCAAACCTGACACAGCCAGTAAGACCATCCGATGGTAAAGCCGGTATAAGACCCAAAGCCGGCACGACTGTAAGAATAAATACCGGTTTTCAAGTCAGGACGTGCTAAAGAGAGGATGGAAAAAGTGTGAACAATAAAATAAATACCGATACCGGTAATCACCCACGCCAGCAGCACGGCACCGGCAGAAGCACCGGCTGCCATGTTTTGCGGCAGGCTGTAAATTCCTCCGCCAAGCATAGAGCTGACCACAATCGCAGCCAGCGCCAAGACACCAAGCTTGTTGGAGTCATCAGGCTGGGGTGTTGAACTTTTTTGAGATTTTTTTAACATGATAAATTCCTAATAAAAGAAAAAAGCCCGACATGGGGAGCATGTCGGGACGGGTTAAAAGAGAATTACAATTTAGCCGGAGCCGCATGTTCAAAGTTCAAAAATCCCATGGTTGTTAAGCTGAAGCCGAATTGTTGGGTGATATTAACATAATTATGCCACATCTGGAATTCCGAATGTTTTTCCACCCCACGAATTGAGAGTTCATGATTCAAAGATTTTTTGAGCCACATTTCGGCATGACCTTTGGCAATTTCATCATCAATTTGTGTATCAAAAAACTCAACATATTCAGCGGCCCAACCACCGATGAGCTCACCTTTTTTATTTTTGCCCCAGCAAACACCGATTCCGGTAGCAATAGCTTTGTGCTGATCACGGCTTGCGCCATGAGCCGCCATAATAACTTCAAGCACGGCACCATGTTTGAATTGAGAAACAATTTTATCGTTAAGCGGCACGATATTTCCAAAGAGTTCTTTAGGAAGAACAGAAGTATAAGGAACAATGTTAAAGTTTTCGATACGAGCCTGCATCAATGCCGAATCATAGCAAAAAGTTTCAAACGGTTGCGGGGGAATACCGTCATCAGATTGACCGGCACCGGCGGTAATAAAAGCAAAAGTCGGATAACGAACACCTTGAGTAGTCATTAAAACCTCCATAATAAAGTTAATGTTGATAATCAACAAAGAGCTAATATCAGAAAATCAAATTTCAACGAGCAAAAAATTTTTTTAAGGCATAGAGGTGTAAACTATCCACTAAAAGGATATATAAAAAAGAAAATACTGGAAATTTATAAGAAAAGAGATAGGCTTAAAGAAAACATCTCCATAAGAAAAGGAAACATCAATGCAGTTAAAATACAAAATGATGATAATTGTCGCCGGCGTTTTAGCACTTGCCGTCTGCAAAAAGAATGATAACGGTACCTCACAACAGGCCGGTCAACAAGCCATGCCGGTTGCGGCCATAAAAGTAACCGCGCAAGATATTCCGCTCAGCTTTGAGTTTCCTGGGCGTGCCCAAGGCTCCAAAGAAGTACAAGTCAGAGCCCGTGTCGGGGGAATATTGCTTAAAAGAAATTATACGGAAGGCGCTCGTGTAAATGCCGGAGATGTTTTATTTGAGATAGATCCTGCGCAATATAAGGTTGCATTGGATAAAGCCAAGGCACAACTGGCTCAGTCAAAAGCCCAGCTTTTGTCCGCCCAACAAGATTGGGACAGAATAGCAAAACTGTTCAAGCAAAAAGTTGTCAGTGAAAAATCAAAAGATGATGCTCAGGCCTCGCTTGATTCGGCCAAAGCGGCGGTCCAAATGGCTCAGGCCCAAGTCGATGAAGCCCAGTTAAATTTGGATTATACCACGGTAACGGCACCGGTCGGGGGCTTAACCAGCCTTGAAACCCAGTCGGAAGGAAGCTTGATTTCAGCCACGGGAAGTGACAGCCTTTTAACGCAAATCACACAAATAGACCCTGTTTATGTTATTTTCTCGGCATCTGAAAATGAAATAACTTCTCTGATAAGCATGGGCGAAAAAGGTTTGATAAAAGCAGACAGCGGCTGCACCACAAATTCTTGTCGCAAAATAAAAGCTAAGCTAAAGTTCAGTACCGGCGACACCTATAAAGAGATAGGCGATGTAAACTTTATTAACCCGACGATTGACGAAAACACCGGAACGGTTAAATTAAGAGCCGTTTTTCCCAATCCTGACGGCAGAATCAAACCGGGACAATTTGTTCGCTTAGTTATGGAAGGCATAACCAGATTAAATGCCTTGGTCGTTCCTCAAGAAGCCATTATGCAAGGGTCAACCGGCTCATTTGTTTACAAGATTAATGACAAAGGCCTGGTAGAAATTGCAAATATTACAACCGGTTTATCAACCGCAGATAAAGGCTGGATAATTGATTCCGGACTAAAAGACGGCGATGTCGTTATCACTAGCAACTTAATGAAGTTAAGAGCCGGCATGCCGGTTGCGCCACAAATTGCAGCCGAACAGGCCACGACCGCCGGTGTTGATGAATAAACAAAGCATATAAAAAAGAAGAAAAGGGAAGCATAATGTTTTCAAAGTTTTTTATCAATCGTCCGATATTTGCCACGGTTGTATCGCTGGTATTTGTATTAGCCGGACTGGTATCAATGGAGGTTTTGCCGATTGAGCAATATCCGAACATTGTTCCGACAGAAATCCAAATTTCCGCGACTTACCCCGGAGCCACGGCAGAAGTCTTGGCCGATACGGTGGCCGCACCGATAGAACAAGAGATAAACGGCGTCCAAGACATGATATATATGTATTCTAACGCCACTTCCAGCGGCTATTTGACCATTGGCGTTGTGTTTGATATCGGAACGGATCCGGATCAGGCGACGATTGATGTCAACAATAAGGTTCAGGCCGCCACGCCGAAACTTCCGAGCGAAGTTACCAAAAACGGCGTCACGGTCGAACAGAAATCAAACTCGATTCTTCAAGTTGTGATGATGAAGTCAGACACGGACAGATATGACACGCTCTATGTTTCAAACTATGCCTTGCTAAATGTTTTGGACGAGATAAAAAGAATCAAAGGTGTCGGAAGTGCTTCACTTTTTGCTTCACAAGACTATTCCATGAGAATATGGCTCAGTCCGGATAAATTAGCCGATCATAACCTGACATCACAAGATGTGATTAATGCGATTCAAAACCAAAACTCACAATTTGCGGCCGGCCAGTTTGGTCAGGAGCCAATGGATGAAAAACAACCTTATACTTATTCGGTAAACACCAAAGGCCGCCTGATAAATGTAGAAGAATTTGGAAATATCATCTTAAACACGGATTCGGATGGCGCCATGCTTCATCTAAAAGACGTCGCCAGAATAGAGCTCGGGGCCCAAGATTATAGCGTAAATGCCAGATTTAACGGCGAAAAAGCGGTGGCTTTTGCCGTATATCTGCAACCGGGGGCAAATGCTTTGGAAACAGCCGAGCTGGTAAAAAACAAAATGGAAGAACTCTCAAAGCGCTTTCCCGAAGGCATAACCTATGAGATTCCTTATGATACAACCTTGTTTGTAAATATGTCGATTAAAGAGGTTATTCACACGTTTTTTGAAGCTGTTTTGCTGGTTATTTTGGTTGTGTATTTGTTCTTGCAAAATTTCCGTGCGACTTTGATTCCGATATTAGCCGTTCCGGTTTCGATTATCGGTGCTTTTGCCGGCATGTATTTGCTTGGATTCTCCATAAACTTATTGACGTTGTTTGGCTTGATTTTGGCAATCGGTATCGTGGTGGACGACGCGATTGTTGTGCTCGAAAACGTTGAACGTTTGATGAGCGAGGAGGGCCTAAGCCCGAAAGATGCCGCGATTAAGGCAATGGAAGAAGTTTCGGGAGCAGTTGTTGCGATTGCTTTGGTTTTATCATCGGTATTTTTGCCGATTGCCTTTTTAGGCGGCATGACCGGTGTGATGTATAAACAATTTTCGGTCACGATTGCGGTATCTGTGGTTATTTCGGCCTTAATGGCGCTGAGCTTAACGCCATCACTTTGTGCTTTGCTGATTAAGAAAAACAAGCATGAACCGCACGGCTTTTTCAAATGGTTTGATGCCTTTTTTGATAAAGTAACCAACGGCTATCTTGCTTGCGTAAAGTTTTTTATTACGCACAGAAAAACGGCAATCACCGGTTTTATTGCGGTTATCGCCGGCATTGTTGCTTTGTTTAAAGTTGTTCCGAGCGGCTTGGTGCCAATGGAAGATATGGGCAATTTGCTGATGGCGTATGACATGCCGCCGGCCTCATCACTACCACGCACGACGGCTTTCACGTCAAAAGTTTCTGACATCATCAGAAAGAACGAAAATGTGACGGATATGTTGACCATTAACGGTTATAACATGCTTTCATCAAGCCAAAATACTTATTCGGGTATCAGCTTTATTATCTTAAAAAATTGGGACGAAAGAAAAAAAGCTGATCAGAGTGCTTTTTACTTAACCAACGTCTTTACCGGTATTGGCATGAGCCAACCGGAAGGAATTGGTTATTCATTCAGCATGCCGCCGATTATGGGCATGAGCATGACCGGAGGCTTTGAAGCCTATGTTCAAAATCGTTCGGGAGGCAGCTCGGTTGATTTGATGAAAAAGACCGAAGAGTTGGTTAAGGCTGCAAACGAGCATCCGGCGCTGGCTAATGTCAAAACCACATTCTCGGTCTCAACCCCGCAGTATACGATTGATTTGGACCGAGAAAAAGCCATGACCATGGATGTATCGATTGGCTCAATCTATGCGGTTATGCAGTCAACCTTCGGAAGCCTCTATGTTAATGACTTTACCTATCTCGGACGCAATTTCCACGTAACATTGCAGTCGGAGTCGCGCTTCAGACGCTCTCCTGATGACCTAAGATACGTCTATGTCAAATCAACAACAGGCAATCTGGTTCCTTTGTCGTCATTGATTGAAGTCAAGAGAGTGACCGGACCTGAATTAGTAAACCGCTTTAACATTTTCCCGGCGGCCAAGGTCTTGGGTGATCCGGCACCGGGCTACAGCTCCGGCCAAGCGATTGCCGCTATGGAAGAAGTAGCAGACAAGGTCTTAGGTGATGATTATACCTTATCGTGGATTGGCTCAGCTTATCAGGAAAAACTGGCCGGCGGAGCATCAACACAGGCCTTTGCCTTTGGTATCATCATGATATTCCTGATTTTGGCGGCGCAATACGAAAAATGGTCTTTGCCTTTTGTGGTTATCTTGTCAGTACCTTTTGCGGTCTTGGGCGCTTTGCTGGCCATTTGGCTGAGGGGTATTGATAATGACCTGTACTTCCAAATCGGTTTGGTAACCTTGATTGGTTTGGCCGCAAAGAACGCGATTTTGATTGTGGAATTTGCGATTCAGCAGGTTCACGCCGGCAAGACTTATGTTGATGCGGCACTTGAGGCGGCAAAACTGCGTTTCCGTCCGATTGTGATGACCTCATTGGCCTTTACCTTCGGCGTATTGCCTTTGGCAATCAGCACGGGTGCGGGTGCGGCCAGCCGTCACGCGATAGGAACGGGCATGGTCGGCGGAATGTTGGTTTCGACCTTTATTTCGACCATGTTTGTGCCGATGATGTTTGCCATGATAGGCGAGCGCTTTGATACGGAAAACATCCAACGCCGCAAGATTCGCAAACGCGCCATAGAAAGAGGCCGCCCTCTGTTGAAAGATAAAATGCGGTAAAACAAAAAGCGGAGCAAATGCTCCGCTTTTTTGATTAAAACTCAATTACAGGACGAACCTCGCGGGGGCTAGTCTTGTGGTTATAATATTGCCAGTCGCCGCCGTGTATTCCATAACTAAAACTAGAACTGACAGATGAGGCAAAAGCAACAGAAGAATCGGATTCAGATGATGACCATGCACCATATTTATTGGAAATTGTTGTTCCTCCTGCTTTCTTTATGCCAGCATTTACCCAGTCAAAATTACGTTGATATGAGTTAAATATTCCTCCCGCAGGTAGGCACCAATCGCCTATACTCGTACCTTCTGTACTATATTCATGTGCAGCCCAAGCAGCTGGATATGTATTTTTATCACCTGCAGCTAGTATTTTTGCAGTATTACCACAGCTATCATAATCTTTTGAAGCAGATGAATCCGCAGTATAGTTCACTAAATCAGGTATATCTACGGAGGGACCCCATATGTAGTTTTCACTTAAAGAGTTTAGCGCCAAAGCCTGTCCTTTACCAGTTCTATCTATATAAACAACCACACCTATCGGCGTTTTATTATCTTCCAATTCCATTGAACAACTTTTATCTGAATATAATATAAATCCTATATAACATGGTTCTTTACATTCCGAAAAACACGCCCACGCCTCGCCCCAAGGGCATTTGACGCCGCCGTTTGGACAAGAAGCTTCGGTATAGCCCAAACTTGCGCAATCCGGCGTCGCCGTACAGGTTGATGTTTGAGCTATTGCACACATTGGTGCGATGATTGCCGCGCTTGTCATTAAGATTAATTTTCTCATCTTTTCCTCCTTCTTGTTATAAGCACAGCACATAAGCGCTGTTATAAGGGCATTTCAAAGCTCTGCCGTTGCAACTCGTGGACTTATAGCCCAATGCCGCGCAATCGGTTATCGGCGCAGTGCAATAATTGTCATAATTAACCGCGCAGCCGGTGATATACCATTTGCCCGAACAATCCTCAAAGGCGCAATCATAGCCTTCGGGGCAGCTTGTTAATGTGCCGTTGTTGTCGCAGGTTTTACATTCTTTATAAAGCGTTGTGGTGCCGGACAAACAAGTTTCCGTCCCCGCTATCGGTCCTAAATCACCGCAAATCTGAAAGCCCTCGCAAGCCGCCGCCACAACCTGATATTTGGCCTGACCATCACAATCCAAACAAGGCTCGCCAAGTTGTTCATATCCGGCCGGAATCTCGGTTTCGGTATATTCCTCTCCACAAGGCGTGCAAGCGCAAGAAGCATATTTGCCGTCGCAAGGCTCACCAACCCCGATATGCGGTTCTTCACAAGTTACATAGCTGCTCGGGCAAGTTGAGATACAATCTGAATAATAAGGACCGTATGGACATTTCTTTCCCCCAGGGGCATACCATTCGGGACATTCGCTGACGGTAAAACCTTCATTAAAGCAGCGGTCATGAGGATTCATATTAAAATTCGGCATATCATTGCCGCTGCTATTACCACCGAACATCGCATCGGAACAGGCCGAAGTGTCATTAATAAAGCAAACTGCCGCAGTTTGAAATTCATCAGAAGAAGGCAAACTTAGTGACGAAGCGTAAAGGTGTGTGTGAAGTGTGTAGACAAGCTGCTCGTCACTCTTGATAACAGAATTATCAGCTCTCGCGTCAGTCGGCGAAATACTTACCGCCAAACTTAGCGCTGCGGTCAGAACCGCCTTTTGTCGTGAGATAAACATAATACTTCTCCTATCTCGTTTGCCTTCACGACTCGATTATATCATAATTTTGCTATGCTTGCAAGCTTGTTTTTATTTTTGAATGAAAGTATGGTAAAAAAAAGACCTTACGAGTGATCTGTCCCCCGAAAGTTGGATAAATAAAAAAGAGTCCACAGGGTAGATCATAAGGAACCAAGCAAATGGCATC
>CALXTE010000019.1 GCA_944391345.1 uncultured Alphaproteobacteria bacterium | reverse complement strand
GCCGATGCCATTTGCTTAATTCCATTTAACTTTCCCCCGGGACTTTTTTACTTGTCCAATTTTTGGGGGACAGTTCATTTTACGGAGGACTAAAGCATTAATTATCCAAGAAAGAACGCAGCTTACGCGACCGGCTCGGATGTTTAAGCTTGCGCAACGCTTTCGCCTCAATTTGACGAATACGTTCACGAGTAACATTAAACTGTTGTCCGACCTCTTCCAAGGTATGATCAGTATTCATGCCGATACCAAAGCGCATACGCAAAACACGTTCCTCACGCGGAGTTAAAGAAGACAAAATACGCGTGCACGTTTCTTTAAGATTGGAATGAATAGCAGAATCTAAAGGCTGCAACGCACTTTCATCTGCAATAAAATCACCCAGAGAAGAATCTTCTTCATCACCGACCGGAGCCTCCAAAGAGACCGGTTCTTTAGCAATTTTCATAACCTTGCGAACTTTATCCAACGGCATAGACAAACGCTTAGCCACTTCTTCCGGTGTCGGCTCACGCCCCATTTCAGACAACATCTGACGAGACGTGCGAACTAGCTTATTGATTGTTTCAATCATATGAACCGGAATACGAATGGTACGAGCCTGATCAGCGATTGAACGGGTAATAGCCTGTCTAATCCACCAAGTTGCATAAGTTGAAAACTTATAGCCACGGCGATATTCAAACTTATCAACGGCTTTCATTAAGCCGATATTACCTTCTTGAATCAAATCAAGAAACTGCAAACCGCGGTTTGTATACTTCTTAGCGATAGAAATAACCAAGCGCAGATTAGCTTCAATCATTTCTTTTTTAGCACGATCAGCCTCACGCTCACCCTTTTTGATTGTATCAACCATACGGCGATATTCAGTAATCGGCAAGCCGCACTCAGTTGCCATTTGCGCAACGGAATCTCTTAACTCTTTAATTTCTTTGCCATATTTTTCTACAAAAGTTTTCCAGTGCTTGTCTGTTTTTTTAGAAATTTTTTCAAGCCACTTAGAATCAAGTTCTGATTGCTGATAAGCCTCAAGAAAATCTTCGCGTTTAATTTTGCAAGACAATGCATAGCGCAACAACTTCCCTTCAAGCCCCATTAAACGGCGATTAAGGTCATTAAGCTGCTCAACCAACTGCTCAATACGCGTAGAATTAAGATGAATTGAACTCATCAGTTCAACCAATTCTTTCTTAACTTGCAAATACTTTTTCTCAACACTAGAAGAAATTTTCTTACCGCTAATAATCGCCTCAATACGCTGGCATTGAATTTTCTTAAGATCATCATAATAACTTGAAATTTTTGTAAGAATTTCCAAAACCGGCTGCAAGAGAGCATCTTCCATAGTTGAAACAGAGGCAGCCGAACGACCATTCAGACCATCTTCGTCTTCTTCATCCATCTCATCGGAAGAATGAGCATCATCGCCATCATCTGTAATTGCCTCATCATCTTCATCGGCAGCATCATCTTCAACGGCGTCTTCAAGGTCAATATCATCTTGCAAATCATCATCAATATCATCAAGATTTTCTTTGTCTTCAAGCTCTTCGGCAACTTTTTCAAGATCATCGACCTGTGTTTCGTCATCATCATAAACCAAAGCCTCGGCATCATCGCCATACATCATTTCCAAGTCAACAATGTCACGAAGCTGCATGGTTCCGTTGACCAATTCATCGCGCCAACCGGCAATAGCTTTCAGCGTCATCGGACTTTCGCACAAACCGTCAATCATAACGGTTTTACCGGCTTCTATACGTTTGGCAATAGCGATTTCGCCTTCCCGAGACAGCAGTTCAACCGTTCCCATTTCTTTAAGATACATACGAACGGGATCATCCGAACGACCAAGCTCTTTTTCATCAAAATTGCCGGTTTCATCATAATCTTCATCATCTAAATCTTCATCAGCATCAACGGTATCAGCCTCCGACTCGGAAACAATACTGATTCCCATATCAGAGATTTCGGTCATAATATCTTCAATTTGCTCAGAAGATTCTTTATCTGAAGGCAAAGCCTTGTTGAGTTCTTCAACCGTAATATAGCCTCTTGCCTTACCTTTATCAATCAGACGTTTTACCGCACTGCCCAAGCTGTCAATCAACGGGGCATCAGCAGAAGTTCCATCATAAAAGTCTTGATTATCAATATCTGACATGACATTCCTTAAAATCGATTTTAAATAAACTCAGAGCTCAAACGACTCCTAAAAATTGCTAGCAAAGAACTTATTAATAATTTTTCATTAATTTGTCAAGCACTGCTTTTCAAAAAAACGAATTTTTAAGCGGATAATACTAAAATAAGATAAATTATTCGTTAATCAAGAGAAGAATTAGAATCAATTAGCGCTTGGCGCTCATTTTTAAGAGACTGGTAAAGAGAATAATCTTCCTCGGAAAAAGAATCAGAATTTTCCATTTTGTTCAAAATATCTTTAATTTCTTTTTCCAGCTGGCGGATTTGCACCTCGGCAAGCTTAGTTTCAATATCACGCCGCAGATTGCTCTCAAAAGGCTTCTGCAGACGAAACATTTTCAGCTCCCACAAAGAGTTAAGAAGTTTTTTCAAACCTTTTTCTTCCAATTCGGAACAAAGGACATTACTGTTAAAAGCTTCGTCACCGTCATGAGCATTAACAATTTCCAACATTGCATCGAATAATTTTTGCAATTCGGCATTAGGAAAAGAAAACAAAGACATTTTTTCCTCAAATTGCAAAATCAAATCCGGATAATAGATCAGTGCCGAAAGAATAAATTTAAGAACCAGCTCATCAAGCGTTGTCTTCGGACGAGCGACCTGAACCTTAACCGGCATCTGCCACCCTGTTTTTTGACCGCCCTGCCCGTTCCATTTATTTCCTTGAGAAAGATGAGAAAGCCAAGCCCCTTTTCCCAGCTCATAATAAATCCGCTGTTTCATGGCTTGCTGATAATAAGAACGAACCTGCTCATGATTAATTTTAGCAACTTCATCCATAATATTTTTTTCAACCAGAGCCTTTTGTTCCGGCGTTGCCACGGGAGCATTATCAAAATTTTTCTTCCAGAGCAAATCAACAAGCGGCGTCGTCTTGGTCAAATATTCAGCAAAAGCATCATGACCTTTTGCTTTGAGAAATTCATCAGGATCTTGTTTATCCGGCAAAAAGATATATTTGAGAGAATATCCCGGCTTTAAAATAGGCAACGCGCGATCAACCGACCGAATAGCCGCTTTAATGCCGGCGCCGTCCCCGTCAAAACATAAAGTAGGTTCTTCACAAACTTTCCAAGCCTCAGAGATTTGTTCCTCGGTCAAAGCCGTTCCAAGCGGCGCAACGGCATATTCAAAGCCAAATTTTGACAAGGCAATCACATCCATATAACCTTCGCAAATAATAATATTTTTGGCTTCATACCCCTTTTCGCGTGCATTGTTCAGATTATAAAGCGTGTGCCGCTTGTTGAAAATCGGCGTCTCGGGAGAGTTCAAATATTTTGGCTGCCCGTCATTCATCACACGCCCACCAAAAGCAATCGGACGATTTGACTTATCAAAAATCGGAATAATCACGCGGTCTCTGAAAAAATCAAAAACGCGTGATGTTCCCTCGCGAGAAGACATTGCCGCCAACCCCAGCTCAATCATCTCGTGCTCACTAACCCCTTTGGAAGCAAGCCAAGACTTCAAACCATTATTAGACGGCGCATAGCCAAGGCGAAATTTTGAAATAATTTCATCACCAAAGCCGCGGGCGTAAAAATATTCCAACCCATGGCGCCCTTCCGGTAGCCGAAGACAGCGTTCAAAATAAGAAACCGCCATCTCCATAATCTCATATTGCGTTTTCCGCTCTTCTGAATGAGCATGATCTTCATGAGAGAGTTTTGGCATTTCAAGACCGGCTTTATCAGCCAGCTTACGCAATGCATCAAGAAACGGAAGCCCGTTGGCTTCCATTTCAAATTTAATAATATCGCCATGCGCCCCGCAACCAAAGCAATGATAAAAACCTTTGGCTTCATTTACGGTAAAAGAAGGCGTTTTTTCATTATGAAACGGACAACAGGCTTGATATTCGCGTCCTTTGCGAACAAGATTAACCTTGGCGCCCACCACGTCAACGATAGACACCTTAGCTCTAAGTTCTTCAATAAAACTTTGTAAATCAGCCATTTATCCGTGCAAGTTAAAGTAAAATTAAAACATTGTTTTAATCAAGCCGCTGACTTTACCAAAATCCATCTGACCGGCATATTTACCCTTGAGCTCACCCATTACTTTGCCCATATCTTTCATGGACGTTGCACCGGTTGAGGCAATAGCGGCTTTAACGGCAGCCAAAACTTCATCATCAGACATCTGCTTTGGCAAAAATGTTTCAATAACATTAATTTCAGCCTGCTCTTTGTCTGCCAAATCCTGACGATGACCTTTAAGATACATTTCAATAGAGTCGCGACGCTGTTTAATCATATTCTGCATCATAGAAAGCAAATCAGCTTCAGAGGCTTCTTTAAGGCCTTTTCCGCGCGCATCAACATCTTTTTCTTTCATACCGGCAATAATCAAGCGAACAGCGCTCACACGTTGGGTATCCTTAGCCAGCATAGATTCTTTCAAAGCTTTTTGCAAATCTTCTCTTAACATGACAATCTCCTTAAACAAACAAAACTGGAAGATAGGATATACACATTAGAGATTAATTACAACAGAAAAATTCCCCCTATTAAAAATAAAAGCGCAGACCAAGCATAGCCTCTTCCTCATCAAAAGCGCCATGATTTTGCTGATAATTATAATCAAAAGACAAAGCCACATTGGTTGACAAAGCATAAGCTGCTTCCAGAGAATATTTCACTTTTTTGCCATAGTCTGATGTTGCAAAAACCTGTTCTGCTTGGGCCAAAAGACGAAAATCGCCGATATCGGCATAAACCCCGACTGCCGGCCCCAATCCAAGATATTGATTGCGAGGCAATGCACCACCATAAGCGGCATAATTATTGAGCAAAGCATAAACAAAAACTTGGGAAACAGGCTCAATCGCACCGCCGGCCCCGACCACAAGATTGGCAACATAATGATCGTCACCGCTGTTTGGATTAATTTCGCGATTAATTCCAAACTGAATATTATAAGACAACGGCTGAAACATATCATTAATCGGAGAAAGAGACTTTATTCCCAAAACATCAAAGTCTTGCAAAACATAACTGTCGGAAGAATCATAATGACGAGCCGTCAAATTAAGAAAATTAATCTCTGCCCCACGCAAAAAACCATAAGTATTATCTGTTAAAGAATGATACGCCGGACGAAAAGACACTTGTTGAAAGCCCTCGCCGTTACGAACGCCTGCCCCGACAACCATTCTCTTAGATTCATGAGATTTCAGAGGAGAATTTGCGGTTTCCAATTCTTTAAAACTGCCTTTTTGCATAATCTGGTTGCGCGCCAAAAGCAACTTAAAGCTGCGACGCCGATATTCATCCAAAGGCAGTTTTTTCGCCACATTTTGATATTGCACATAACGATAAACCGCTTCCGACACATCGGCGGTTTCAGTCTGTGTCAGATTTTCAAAAGTATAATTCTGATCATGAATAGCCACGGAAAAAGCCTTTTTCTGAGCGTCATTCATCTGCTGATATTGATACATCAGCTTATGCTGACGCGAAGGACGATAATGAACCGCTTTAACCAGATTTGGCTTACGATAAACGGCTTTGAAAGTATCCAGAGGAATTGTTTGCGCCCAAAATTCATCAGCAAGCTTCAAATCAGGGCGCACGGCATCAAGGAGCTCCATCAGCATATAAGAGCAATTTTGCGTAAAGAAATAATAACGCGTCTGCGTATGTCCAAGCTCCCATACATGAGCCACAAAAAGTTCTTTTTCTTCGGGCGTAAAATCCAAAGAAAACTCCCAAATATCACGATTTTCAATATTGTTATAAGTATTGATAATATCATAATAGGGTTTAAGCGTAAAACCGCCATAATAGCCACCGGTCAGCCCCCACAAAGCATAAAGCGGCCCGGGGTTAGGACCGGTAAAAGCACCATAATTCAAGCCATGAGCCAAAAGCTGTGTTCCCTGACGCGCCGTGTCGATACGAATCAGTGTGTGCCCGAATAAAGAAGACGGATTATTCATATAAGCATCGGTAAATAAAAGCGTCACCCCATCAGGACGCAGATCGTCAACTAACTTTTCATATTCGTCACACTTCGGAAAATCAGCCGTAACCAATCCCTTGCGCTTCAAAAACAAATAGCGCGCCGGAAACAAGCACATTTTTTCAACGTCATTTTGAGATTCAAACAACTCGATTGTTGCCGTCAGTTCGCTTTGCGGATTCTCTCTGCCGTCTGCAGCCAGATAAAAAGTATCGGAATCAATCGAGCCATAATAACCGCCGAGCCATGTCGGCCGATAATGAGCCAAAGCCAGCCACTGCGAAGAAAAAGACACATTTTCAGCCGCATGCGCAGAAAAGTTCACAAAAAGCATAAAGATAAAGATAAAAAACTTCAGCATATAAAAAAAACAAAAGGGCAAACGCCAACACGCCTGCCCTATCAAATTAAAGCTATGCCTTCATAATTTCAAATACGGCTAACGTAACCGAAACGACATCAGCATCTTGAGACGGAAAGATATAAGCAAAATTTTTCTGACTCTTTTGAGCAAGCACTTTGCTGTCAACATTCATAATACCGGCCAAAGTATCAATTGTCTCACCTTCGCCGCGAGCCGCATCCATAGCATATTGCTCGAGGTTATTTTCCAAGAAGGCAAGAACCATCTTCTGCGTTCCGCCGGTAATACGCCCATGAGGATCACATCCTGATGTACCAAAGGTAATACCGAATGTCTGTGTACCGAAAAGCCCATTGGTCGTAACGGCCAAAATCTGCGCAACCGGACCACTTTGCCCGCGCCAAGCCATAGACCCCAGACCGCAACCGGTACTATCAATAGCCATAGCTTGAGAAGAAAGCATCATAGCACCGCCCAGCAAAGAGGCAAAAAATATTTTTTTCATAAAGTATCTCCTTATAATAAGATTAGCAAACGAGAGTCTAACACATCAATCAAAAAAGTATAGTAAAAAAAGGAAACAAGCCACAACAATTAAAGAAAAATATGAATAAAACAAAAAATATCTTGCACAATAAAAATAGAATGATATAGTGAAAGAATTGAAAGTGAGTATAAAGGCTGTGACGGAAGATTTTCCTCGCAGTCAAATTTTTCTGATATAACAAAAACAAACAACCTCCGAAATTCTCTTATGAGGTCGGAGCAAATAATTTTTTTTGAGGTGAAAAATGGATAAGTTTCCTTTAACAAAGAATGGTTTTAACGAACTCGAAGCCGAATTAAAAAGACTAAAGAGCGAAGACCGCCCCAATGTTATTGCGGCAATAGCTGAAGCACGTTCCCATGGTGACTTGTCGGAAAATGCCGAATACTCCGCCGCCAAAGAAAAACAAAGTTTCATAGAAGGACGCATCCAAGAGCTTGAAGCCGTTATCAGCCGCGCACAAGTAATTGACCCGAGTCAAAACAAAGGCAGCATCATCCGCTTTGGTGCGACCGTCGTTGTTGCTGATGAAGACACTGATGAAGAAAAACAATATCAAATTGTCGGTGATTATGAGGCTGATATTGAAAAGAACAAAATATCGCTCTCTTCTCCGCTGGCTAAAGCCCTGATTGGCAAGGAATGCGGTGACACCGCCGAATATATGGCCCCGGGAGGCAAAAAATCTTTCGAAATTTTAGATGTGATTTATAAATAAAAAAAATAAAGCCGGTATAAAATCAAAGACCGGCTTTATTTTTATAAAAAGAGATGATAAAAAACAACAAAAGATTCGAAAAACGAAATAAAGAAAGGACAAATATTATGGCGGATTATAAAACAAAAGTGCTGATAATCGGCTCTGGACCGGCCGGATACACAGCGGGCATTTACGCGGCTCGTGCCGGATTAAACCCGCTTTTGGTTTCGGGCAATCAACCGGGCGGACAGCTCACCATGACCACCAGCATTGAAAATTTCCCCGGTTTCAAAGAACCGCAAGACGGCACCATGCTGATGGACACCATGAAAGAACAGGCTTTGACTTTAGGGGTTACATTCGTCAATGACCGCATCACCTCTGTTAATACCGACCACCGCCCGTTTGTTTGCGAAAGCGAAAACAATAACCGCTATGAAGCCGATAGTATAATCATCGCCACCGGTTCGTCAGCACGCTGGCTGGGATTGAAAAGCGAAGAAAAATTCCGCGGTTTCGGTATCTCTGCTTGTGCCACTTGTGATGGTTTTTTCTATCGCAACAAAGACGTTGCCGTTATCGGTGGCGGCAACACCGCCATCGAAGATGCCCTTTATCTAACTAACTTTGCCAAGCATGTCACCATCATCCACCGCCGCAATGAACTAAGAGCGGACAAAGCCTCACAACAGCGCATATTTGCCAATGAAAAAATTTCTGTTTTGTGGGATTCGGTTATCAGTGAATTTGTCGGCACCGATCAACCAAAATCACTTACCGGTTTAAAAATTAAAAACGTCAAAACCGGAGAATTATCAGATTTAGCCGTAGACGGAGCTTTTGTTGCGGTTGGTTATCACCCCAATACTGAGGTATTCAAAGACAAACTCGATTTGTCGGGAGACGGCTATATCTTATGCAAACCTGACAGCTGCGAAACAAATATAAAAGGCATCTACGCCGCCGGCGATGTCCGCTACGGAAACTGGCGTCAAGCCGTTGTTGCAGCGGCTTCCGGCTGCGTTGCCGCCCTTGAAGCCGAAAAATTTCTCAGCATAAATGAGAAATAATCGGGGGAAAACAATATTTAATATTGTAAATATAACAGAGAATGATTATTCTTAAACCAGTGTTCAACAATTTAGAAGGAACAGATAAATGATAAAAAAATGCACTCTCAGCGCATGGAGCAAAGGATGCACGCCGTCTTGCACAAAGCATGAAAATGCTGACGGCACTTGCAGCAGCTGCTGCCCAATGCTAGGCTTTTCGATGCTGTTTATCAGTGCGGTATGCATTGGTATCGGCTTGTTAACCATCATCGGCGCGAACTGGGATTTTATTCCAAATATTATAAAAGTAATTTTTTACCTTGCGCTTTTGTCAGTTAACATCTATTGGCTGGTCAAAGCCTCTGCCTTGAACAAAAACTGCTTAAAAGAAGGGCTTTTAGTCGTTTTAGCCATAATGTTAATGGCCGGCATAAATCTGGTATCTGATGTATTCGGATTGGCTGTTCAATATTATGACAGACTTTTAATTTGGTGCGTTTTGAGTTTACCGCTTTTATTCATAACCCACAGAAGCCTGCTCAGTTACTTTTGGATTCCGCTGTTACTGCTTTCATTAACGGCCTTGATGAGCCGCTTTGAAACAACGGCCATGATAATTGACACGCTGCATTTACAAGCTCCTGGCGTCATCATGTGGTTAATTGCCTTCTGCCTGTTAATGATTGCTGTCCGCAAAGGAGAATCTTCTCCGTTTGGCCGCGCGGCATATTTCTGGTTTATGGGAATCATCGCCTTAAACTTATTGATTAATGAATTATTGCAAGATGTCGGCTTCTACAGCTACGGCGTATTTTTGCGCGACCTGCTGTTCACCCCGTCTGAATATTGCTGGATATATTGGGTAGCCTGCGCTATTGCTCTATCTTTCTTCATTTATTCTGATAAAGAAGGAAAATACAACGGCAGTATTCTTACATTATTAATCTTGATTTTGTTCAACTACATTGCGGCTTATACACCGCTGATATTCATTCCTAACTTTGGATTGATCGCCGCTGTTTGCACACTGGCCATTATGTTGACAGCTTTGGTCAGAACCACCGAGCTTGGCAAAAGCAGGCTTAGCAAATGGCTCTTGGGCTTAATCTGCTTAAGAATCATCCTGATATATAACCAAAACTTCGGTTCAATCGCTTTAACCGGATTAGGTTTGATTTGCGCCGGCGTTGTCTTTGTATGGATTGCCAAACGCATCGGAATGCAAAATATTGAAGCCGAAAAAATTGAAGCCCCTGTCACAGCAAAAGAAGTCAAAGCAGAGACAAAAGTTGCTGTAACACCGGCTACCAAGAGCAAGGCTCCGGCTAAAAAGGCCCCTGCCCCAAAGAAAAAGGTTGTAAAAAAAGAAAAAAAACAACCAAGAAATAAGGTCCTAAACCTTTGAAACAAAGCCTCGCAGAAAGCGGGGCTTTATATTTAAAGTTGACAGATCAAACAAATAAGATTTTACCTTTGGTGTTTTGATTATGATACTTTTTAATGCTCTGGCCCTCATTTTGACGATAAGCCACTTCGGAATTACAAAAAAAAGCACCTCGAAAGGTGCTTTTTTTTGTAATTGGCGCGCTCTGGGCGATTGGGCACTCCCGCCTTGCGGGTCCTCCTCGTGTCGTAAGCCTCAAGCAGCGTATTTCACTAAGCTAATCGCTAAGTTCAATACTTGCTTTCGCCAACTATCCACTCCGAACTGCGTTCGAACCGCAAGAGCTTCGGAATTACAAAAAAAAGCACCTCGAAAGGTGCTTTTTTTTGTAATTGGCGCGCTCTGGGCGATTGGGCACTCCCGCCTTGCGGGTCCTCCTCGTGTCGTAAGCCTCAAGCAGCGTATTTCACTAAGCTAATCGCTAAGTTCAATACTTGCTTTCGCCAACTATCCACTCCGAACTGCGTTCGAACCGCAAGAGCTTCGGAATTACAAAAAAAGCACCTCGAAAGGTGCTTTTTTTTTGTAATTGGCGCGCTCTGGGCGATTCGAACGCCCGACCCACAGCTTAGAAGGCTGTTGCTCTATCCTGCTGAGCTAAGAGCGCAAGATTAATCGTGGTCGGGACAGGCGGATTCGAACCGTCGGCATCTTGCTCCCAAAGCAAGCGCTCTACCAGGCTGAGCTATGTCCCGACTCTTTCATCGACTAGACAACAAAATAGCCGTTTTATTTTTTTTTGCAAGTATTTTTTTCACAATCTTGCTTAAATTTATTTTTCACCAAAAAATCCTGATGATTTGATTAAATAATCTGCATTTCTTTCAGGCTGGCGTAATTATTCTTAGACACAATTAAATGGTCAAGCAAGGTGATATTAATACTTTCCAGCGCGATTTTAATCTGCTTGGTCATATCAACATCCGCCTGCGAAGGCTTAACATCACCGGACGGATGATTATGCACCAAGATAACGGCCGAAGCTTTGCGCTCCATTGCCCGCTTAACCACCTCGCGCGGATGAATAGCCACTTGATTAATTGTGCCGCGTTGCATAATTTCCTCACCAACGACTTGCCATTTGACATCAAGAAAGATGATTCGAAATTCTTCAACATCAAGATGAGCCATTTCCGAGCGGCAATAATCAATCATGGCATCCCAGTTGCTGATAACCGGCTTGTCAGCCGCCGCAAGCTCTGCCCAAGACAAACGATGACAAGCCGCCCGAATAACCTTAAACAAAGCGGCCGTATTTTCCTTAACCCCGTCCACTTCTTGCAGCTGAGAAACATTAGCATTCAACACACCGGCCAAACTGCCGAAACGTTTAATCAAGGCCTTTGCCAGTGGTTTAACATCACGTCTTGGCAAAGCATAAGTTAAAATCAGCTCGGCCAATTCATAGTCCGGCATGCTCTTTCCCTCATCAGAGAGAAAGCGTGCTCTTAAGCGAGTCCTGTGACCAAGATAATCCGGTTCTGTCGTATCTGTCATTAGTCGTCCGTAGAATATGGTGGTTTATCAAGCCCTTTAGGAGAATAAGTAAAGACCTCATAGCCGTCTTTGGTAACACCGAGAGAATGCTCAAACTGCATAGATAAGCTTTTATCGCGGGTTACGGCTGTCCATCCGTCTTTTAGGATAAGAGCGTCTTTTTTGCCTTCATTAATCATCGGCTCAATCGTAAAGAACATCCCTTCTTCCAAAACAAGACCTGTTCCGCGACGACCGCAATGCATAACATTCGGCGCATCATGAAAAACCTTGCCCAAGCCATGACCGCAAAACATATCGACCACCGAATAACCATATTTATGAGCCCATTCTTCAATAACCGCACCAATATCACCGAGTCTTGCCCCCGGTTTAACCATATCAATGCCGCGCATCATGCATTCATAAGTAACCTGACACAAACGCTTAGCCTTGATTTTTGGCTTACCGGCAAAATACATACGACTGGTATCGCCATACCATCCGTCAACAATGGCCGTTACGTCAATATTGAGGCTGTCACCGTCTAACAGCTTGCGGTTATAGTCGGGAATACCATGACAAATCACATGGTTGATTGATATACAAACCGACTTCGGATAACCATGATACCCAAGACAAGCCGGAACAGCGCCTTTGGCGATCATAAATTCGCGGCACAAATCATCAAGCTCACCGGTTGACACCCCAGGCTTTACAAAAGGCGTAATATAATCCAAACATTCGGCAGCAACCTTACCGGCCACACGCATTTTTTCAAATTCTTCCGGGGTATGGAGAACAATCCCGTCTCTTCTTTTAATTGACAAAGCAACCTCCTAATAAACAATCTCTAACTTTTTATCAATCGCAACAGATTTTTGAGTTACCTTACACCGATAACAACAAAATTTCAATCCGCTTTTCACTTCATCAAAAATTTTTGCGGCCGCAATAGGGTCCTGACTCCAGACAAAGCGCGCTGCCGAACAATCTTCTCGAGGAACGATAAGAAAAACATAAGTTTCAGCGCCTTCTTCGCGCATCTGCCGCAACTGATTAAACATTTCAAGTTCAAAAAAATTAATCGTTGACGGAAAAAACACATCATCATTAACTTTGTTGAAGATATTTACCACATAAACATAAGCCTTCCGCCCGTCTTTGGCTTGCAACTCAAAATTTGCAATTTGCTGCATATCTTCGTTTTTAATTTCGCGCATACTGGAATAAGCGCCAAAATCCGCATCCAACACCCCTTTTGAAAAAGCCTCAATAAACAGCTGATTTTTATATTTATAATTAACGAAGATAAGCCCGCTGCCGCTGTCTGTCATCTGACAAACATAAGGCACTTTGCGGCGACCATCAGCAGATTTTGAAAGCAGAGCCGTTGCGCCGATGGGATAAAGCTGTTGCTTAAAATCTGTTTCCGGACAAAAGGCATGAACCAAATCTCCATCCTCAAGTTCCACATCAAGGATAAGATTTTTATAACTGCCGACAATTTTTGCCGGAATAAGATTTTCTTTATAAATCATAGCATTATACTTTAAAGTTAATTAATTGCATAAACTGTTTGCACAATTTTGCATATATCGGTATAAACAGGATTCCAGCCCAAAAGCGCACGAGCCTTATCTGCGGCAGCAATGAGCACGGCAGGATCTCCGGCACGCCGTGGCGCATAAACTACCGGAACTTTGCGTCCGCTGACTTTTTCCACCGCCTCAACCATTTCTTTAACCGAAGTCCCCTTGCCTGTTCCGAGATTAAGCGATTGAGACGCCATTCCTTGCCCCAGTTTTTCTAAGGCTAAAACATGAGCCGATGCAAGATCGCTGACATGAATATAATCACGAATACAAGTTCCGTCGGGCGTTGGATAATCATTACCGAAAATTTTAAGTTCCGAGCGCTTTCCGCTCAAAACTTCCATGATTATCGGCAAAAGGTTTTGCGAGTTGATTTCTTTGCCGCGAATATCGCCGTCCGCATCATAGCCGACAGCGTTAAAATAGCGCAAAGCCACAAATTTAATATTTTTAAGTTTGTCATACCATTGCATAAACTTTTCGATTTCGAGCTTGGTAAAACCGTAATAATTAATCGGGTTAAGCGGCGTATTTTCATCAATTAAGGATTTATCCGGCATTCCGTAAACCGCGGCGGAAGAAGAAAAGACCAAATACTTCGCACCGATTTCAACCATGGCATTAAGAATATTGATAGAACCGGAGATATTATTAACCGAATAAAGCATTGGATTTTCCATCGATTCGCCGACGGCTTTTTTGGCCGCAAGATGTACAACCGCGTCATGACCGGTCATCGCTTGACGCAAAGCTTGATAATCAAGAATATCACCTTCGATAAAAGCATTTTGCGGAAACAGATTTATTTTTTGCCCGCTGGATAAATTATCAAACACCGTTACCGAATGTCCGGATTGCATAAGTGCTTTTGCCACATGACTTCCGATATAACCGGCCCCGCCGACCACAAGAACTTTCATCTTTTATCTCCCTTTACCCAAAGAATAAAGACATTATAAAAACATAATAAACTTATGCAAGTAAAAAGACCACCTAAACCGCATAAGAAGCAACAATCGCCGTTGACAGACGCACCCCGTCAGCCGCAGCCGAAACAATACCGCCGGCATAACCGGCACCCTCACCGGCCGGATAAAGCCCGCGCAAAGATACAGACTGATAATCATCACCGCGCAAAATCCGCACCGGAGAAGAGCTTCTTGTCTCTACACCTGTCAAAACCGCGTCATAAGCCGCAAAACCATGAAGCTTTTTATCCATATCGACAATCGCGCGCTGCATGGTTTCGGTGACGTAAGGAGGCAACACCTCGCGCAAATCACCAAGCCGCACCCCAGGGGTATAAGAAGGCAAAACATCACCTAAGCGTTTAGAGCTTTTGTTTTTCAAAAAGTCACCGACCAACTGCGCCGGCGCAAAATAGTTTCGACCACCGGCAACAAAGGCTGTTTCTTCAAGCTTACGTTGAAAATACATTCCGTCAAGCGGCGTTTTTGTACCATAATCCTCGGGAGAAATACCGACCAATAAAGCAGCATTAGCATTGACACCGTTACGCGCATGGCGGCTCATACCGTTTGTCACCACACGACCGATTTCTGAGGCTGCGGCCACGACCTCGCCTCCGGGGCACATACAAAAGCTGTAAGCCGAGCGCCCGTTGTCATAATGAACGGCCAATTTATAATCCGCCGCCCCCAAAGCCGGATGATGAGCAAACTTACCATATTGCGCCTGATTAATCTTTGCTTGCAAATGTTCGATTCGCGCTCCGACCGAAAACGGCTTTGCCATAAGAGATATGCCTGATTGATAAAGCATTTCAAACGTGTCTCGTGCCGAATGTCCGATAGCTAAGACAAGACGCTCACACGGCAATTCTAAATAAGTTCCGTCAGTTTTTTCCACACCGGCGGCAATAAGAACGCCATCTTTTTGAATCAATTTGACCAATTTATGTTCAAACAAATATTCTCCGCCGAGAGAAATAATTTTTTCCCGAAGGCGTGGCAGCATTTTTGCCAAATTATCCGTTCCGATATGCGGCTTGGCCAGATAGAGAATATCCGACGGCGCACCGGCCTCAACAAATGCCTCAAGCACTTTGCGCACATAGGCATCTTTTTTAATACCGGTCATCAGCTTTCCGTCCGAAAAAGTTCCGGCACCGCCCTCCCCGAACTGAACATTCGAACAAGGATTAAGCTTGCCTGTTTTCCAAAACAGGTCAACATCTTTCAAGCGCCGCGCCACATCTTTTCCGCGCTCCAACACAATCGGCTTCAAACCACATTCAGTCAACACCAAAGCCGCCAAAAGTCCGGCAGGCCCGCTGCCAACCACAATCGGCCGTAAGGCGGAAGGTTTAAGACTTTTCGGCAAAGACAATTTTTCTTCTGCCAGCTTTTCCACATTCGGCAAAGCGCGTCGCAAAAGCGCTTCTTCATCTTTAACCTCAACATCAAACGCATAAACAAAAAACACATGAGATTTATTGCGCGCATCGACGGCTTTTTTAGCAACTTTAAAATTTTTTATCTCATCACAAGGCAGATTCAACGCCGCCGCAATCACAGCAACGTTCACCTCTTGATTAAGCTCAAGCTTTACATTTGATAGTCTTATCATCAATATCTTTCAAAAAAAATCATCAACTTGTCGCAAGTATACGCCATTTTTTCAAGAAAATAAATCAAAATTTTTGCAACAAAAAAGGCCGCGCCGAAACGCGACCTCAGAAAAACCAAGAAATGACTACAAAAATAATCACTCCCCAGAGCAGATAGCCCACCGGTTTTTCTAAAATGGCCCACAGACCTCCTAAGAGCTGAAAGCCTTTTTTCCAGATTGCCCAAATAATGAGCAATCCTACCAATATAGAAATTGTTTCCATATTTAATTTATTTTTTTAGTTTAACATTCAGTTTCAAAAACAGTCTCTCCGTCGCTAAACAGCTAAACTGTTATCTAAAATTAAATATCTCACATGGAAAAATCGATCTCATCAGTCTTCACAAAGCGCGCTAACACTAAGTTCTTTGTCCAACAAGACGTCTAAACCCCACAATAATCAACAACACATAATTCCATACTAATATTTAATCATTATTAGTATAGCACAAAATCATTACCAAAACAATAATTTTATTGATAATCGACGCCGGAAGACAATACCGGCCACTGTCCGCTTTTCAAAAGTTCCAAACTCTCGGGATTTTGCCCCAGCTGCAAGCTGTACAGCCAAAAATTCGCCATAACGCGTTCAATATAAATACGCGTCTGCTTAGCCGGAATCAGCTCAATGAACAATAACGGATCATTTTGATATTTCATCTTTTTCTGCCATTTAAGCAAATTTCCCGGACCGGCATTATAAGCTGTCAGCATCAGGAACAAATCACCATTGATATAATCTTTGTTCAACAGATAGTTGACATATTTCTGTCCGGCCGAAAGATTATAGTCAACCTCAAACAAAACCGACTTGTCTTTTTTAAGCTTTTTATCCTTAGTCACATAAGCCGCCGTACTCGGCAAAAGCTGCATCAACCCGCGTGCTCCTGCCGGACTGACCGCTTCAGGATCAAAAGACGATTCCTGTCGTGTCACCGCCAGCAACAAAGCCTTGTTAGCTTTCCAGCCGTCTTTAGGCTCCCATTCGGGAATAGGATAAGCCCAGGCATCATAATATATTTGTTTATCATAGTGACTCAAATTATTAGAAAGCCGCAATGCTAAAGAATGCCTTCCGGTTTCTTCTGCCCAAAACATCAAAGCTTCTTTTTGCGGCTCGGTCAAAGTTTTATAAACCTTATTAATCTCATCTTCGGCCAAATCCGGACGCTTTGCATGAAACAAAGCCACTGCCCGCGCCACTGCCGGAATACTGACCATATCTTTGGCATAAAGCGGCGTTGAAAAATCATTCCAATAAGTTGTTTTCTCCCACTTATAATCAAACTTATTTCCTAAAATATAAGATGCCAAAATTCCATAAAAAGTGCGATTATATTTAGCCGCTATTTTCAAATATTTTTGCGCTTCTTTGGGCTTGTTTTGGCGCATATAAGCACGATACGCCCAAAACCCGCCGGCTGATTGCAACCAAGCATCATTTTTTTCAACTTTTGCCAAGCGTGAAAAATAATCCCCCGCAGTTTTATAGCGCTTCATCTTCCATGAAGCCAATCCTGCGATCCAATAAGCCATAACCTTGTGGCTGCGCCGAGCCGGTTTTAGCGACCATTGATAAGCCAGCCTGTCTTCATTATCTAACAGATAAACCAAAGCCAAAGTTATCGCCATCTCATCCCAATATTTGTCCGGTATGGTCATGCGAAATTTTTTGGTTTCCAACACACCGCGCGCCACCCGCGTTTTTCCTTTATTAATGGCAGAATAAAACTTTCTGATTTGCTTTTGCACATAAGATTTTTGCGCATTTGAAAGCTTGCGATATTCGGGACTATCCATATTGAGCAGCGGACGCACATAGGCCCCGCCGGCACCGGCAGAACTAACTTTTCCACCCAAAGCCTTTCTTTCTGCCAGACGATAGATTCGCGCAGCTTGAGGCAAATCATAATAATTTTCCAACCACTGATTAAGCTCGTCATAGGTTGAGATATAGTTTTTTGAAAGATATTTCTCAGCTAACACATGTCCTTTAAGCAAATCCCCGTCCAAATCTTCGAGCAAATCATCAACTTCGTCATAGTCTGATTCGTCTAAAGCCGCAAAAATCTCTTCATAAGTATCAATATCATCATCAGAGATAATTTCGTCATCTAAAATCTGATTATAAAGGGCATTATCGATCCCATATTCAGCCCGAGTATTTTCGGCAATCAGTGCCACAAAACAAACAACAAGAACGAAAATCACGCTAAATTTTTTCATACTGCAAAGCACCTTACTTTCCGCACCCTAAAAAATAAGTTTAATGAAACTGAAACAAAAACAAAAATTAACCTTTGCGCAACCAACGAATTTTAGAAGCGCAGTCCTTTGCCGACATTTTAGAAACACGACAGCGATTAACAACAATATTCGGAATTTTATCCATAGAATAACATCCCTCGCCCATTAAGGTATAATAAAAATAGGTATCAGTATTTGGGATAACATCATAAAAATTCAGTGCTGTTTCAATCTTTGGCCAAACGAGTTGAACACTTAAATTGTTGATTTTTCTATCCAATGTAGAGGTGACCACAAACCGCATATTGCAACGCACTTCTCCGCCCAAAGAACGATTAACGGAAAAATCATCATAATAAATAAAGATGAAAGAATTATCTTTGCTGAAATTAGCACCTTTTTGATACAAACCGATTTTTCCGCGTTTCGAGCCATCAAGTGTTTCATTCCATGGCAGACCGGCATTAACATAATCGGGCTGTTTAGGCTTAGTTTCAACCTCTTTAGGTGTGTTATTTTCACTGGAAACATCAGCATTTTCAGAAGCTGAATCAGTTGACTGAGGTTTAGCAAACATCTGAGCATTCGTCTTCCACGGCTGATCAGCACTATTGCTCGTTGCGGCACTATTATTTTCTGAAACATTTGCCGAAGAAGCAGTTGAAGTTTTTTTGCTCCAAAAATCATCTGCACTGACTGCGGTAGAACGAGTGTTTGAAAAGGAACGATTATTTTGAGAGCTTGTACCGCCTACGCCTGTCGCCCTTGTCGTCCCTGTCCCGCTCTCAAAAAACGAGGCCGTACTTTCAGATTGCGTAGCACTATCGGAAGAAGAGCCTTTTGCCCAAAAATCATCAGCCGTAGTCGCTGTTTTACCTGAATAAGCAGAAGAAGAAAAGCTCTGCGCCACAACTTTGCCACCATTCAAAAGACCAAGCATAAGTGCTGAATAAGCGACAAATTTTAGAGCGCGCATTTTCTTCTCCGATTCGTTTTACTAATATACAATTAAGAAAAGACTTACTTTTCTGACTGTGGAATTAAACTTTCCGGTTGTCCTTCAGAGGCCGTTTCAGGAAACAGTTGATCCAATTTATCTTGAAGTTGAGCTTCATTCATCTGAGCCGGAGCACTTACCACCGGAGCAGTTTCCGTTTCCGAAGCTGCGGTTACAGCATTAGCAGCAGAAACTTCTTCCGGCTGGCTTTGAGCTACCGGAGCAGCTTGAATACTAGCGGCCGGAGCGGCTTCAACATCATCGGGATTAACATCACCTTTAATTCCGTTCAAAGCTTCGGTAACTTTTTTGAACTGAGCCAATGTTTCGCCATAAGCCTGATTAATTTTATTACGCTGTTCAATGCGTGTATTTTCTTGTTGAGCTTTTTCTTCCTCAGGAGAAACTTGCTTAAATTCACTATAATATTGCGGGTCAGAAGCCGGCACAAACTTAAACAATCCGTTGCAACCTTGGTTTCCCTTAAAAGAAGTAGCGGAAGTATTATCAGCAGAAGCCACATCACAGTTAGTAGCGGCTAAAGAGGCTTCTCCGATAAGCAAAAAGCATCTGTCGGAAGAAATTTTAGCATGAACGGTCTTCTGTTGAGAAGGTGCAAGATTAGCCAACTGAATAGAAGAAGAAACCGATGCAACCGAAGAAGTTTCCGAAAGCTTTTGATTAGTGGTTTTTCTGTTTCTGGTATTACGATTAGCAGAAGCCTGCTCATTTTTCTTTTGATCTTGCTGGGTAATATTATTGACGGTATCATCAAACCACACCAAATTAATATCGGCTGACTTCAGATTAGAACTTGTGCGGTTAAAAAATGTTGCATTATAATCACAACCGACCAAAACACCGGCATCATTCTTAATTGGCTTCACATCATGAATCTTATACAATATGGCATCATCAGCTGCCTGCACTGACGGCACACTGACACAACCAGCCATAACAAAAGCCAAAGCCGAGAAAAGAAATTTTTTATTACCTGTCATGATAAAATCCCACAATCAAAGTTATAACTCTGAAAGACATAATATTTTAAGATTACTTAAAATACTATTAAAATGATAAGACGGTGGATAAGTTTTTTAAGAAGAAATTTTCTTTTTAAGGCGCAAAAAGTCGCTCCAAATTTTAGCTTTTTGCGCGGCATTACGCAATAGATAAGCTGGATGAAACGTTGCCAGCACCGGAATAACATCCTTATTTTCCGTTGAATAATCGAGCCACTTTCCGCGGAGTTTTGATATAGGATCTTCATTATCCAACAAGGCATTAGCAGCACTTCCGCCCAAAAGCACAATAACTTTCGGATGGACAAGCTCAATCTGACGTTTGAGAAAAGGCAAACAAACGGCCACTTCCGCGGTTGTCGGCGTGCGATTCCCCGGAGGTCTCCAAGGCAACACATTGGTGATATAAACATTTTCCCGAGAAAAACCGACGGCTTGCAAAATTTTATCCAACAAATGACCGCTCCGCCCGACAAACGGAATTCCCATCCGATCTTCATCAGCACCGGGGGCTTCTCCGATAAGCATAATCTCCGCTTGCGGATTTCCGCCGCCAAACACGGTTTTATTTGCAGTCAGCTTAAGCGCGCAGCCATCAAAGGCTTCGACCATGGAACGCAGTTCATCAATCGTTTTTACCTGTGCGCAAATATCCTTAGCCCCTTTGCAAGCATTAATCGTTGCCTGAGCCAGCTCCGTTGTCGCTTTTCTCTCTTCCGATTCGTCAGAAACTTTTTTAGGAGCATTAATAACCGGCAAAGGCCTTGGTTCAGCCACTTTTGCCGCAACAGGAGCATTAGCCGACAACGGCTCATCGCCGACTGTTTCATCAACACCGGCCCAAATATACCACTCCAAAATATCTTTTATGCTCATACTATCTGTCGACATCATACCGACAGAATAAAATCAAACCAAAGTTTTTGCAAGCACAAACATAAAAATTTTCAATTATAATGCACAAAAAGCAAAATCCTGTTGTATGATAAAAAAAAATCGCTAAAATACAAAAGAATTAAAGATTCCGGTATCAACGCCGCAATACACATCTCAGGAATGATATAAATATGGCAAAATACGTCAGCTTAGTTGTTGTCTTACTCAGTCTTATAATATTTAACTCTTGCGCAGAAAAAGGCTTGTCGCATCCGCAAACACAAGTCCCTTCGCAGGCTGTTTCCGAGCAAAATTCACCTCAAAAAGCCGCAAACGACAGTCATCCCAAAGACTATGGCGCCTATTTGGCCGGCCGTGTTGCCCATTTAAGACAAGACTTCAACTCTGCCGCCAATTATTACATGGCCTCTCTGCAAACAGACCCCGAAAATGCAGAATTGCTTGAGCGTATTTATGTTATTCTTGCCTCTCAGGGCCGAATTTCCGAAGCGGCTAAATATGCAAAATTATCCCAACAAAAAGGGGATACCAATAACTTTACACATATCATAATTGCCGTTGATGACGCCAAAGCCGGTCGCTATCCGCAAGCCTTAAGCTCATTAAAAAAACTCGGCGGTAATCCGGTCTATACCAAGTTTATCACCCCCTTGCTTGCCTCTTGGGTCTATGTCGGCATGGGCAATCAAGAAAAAGCCATTGAGACCATATCCATCTTAAACGAAGACAAAGGCTTCAAATCTTTATATCATTTTCATGCCGGTATGATTGCAGATTATTTCGGCAATAATAAAGAGGCACAAAAGCACTATGAAGCATTGATTAATGACGAAAAGACCGAAATGTCTTTCCGTACCTTGCAGATTATATCAAATTTCTACATCCGCACCGGACAAAAAGAAAAAGCAGTTGCCTTGCTTGAACGGTTTAACAATGAGCTCTTGTTCCTTGACATGCTCCAAAATTTAATGCAAAAAACGGCAGCCGCCACACAAGAGAACACTCAAGCGATTATTGATTCTTCTGATATCGGCCTTTCAGAAGCATTATTCAGCATCGCTGCCAACATGCGTCAAATTTCTTCGGGAACAGATATTGCCCATATTTTCATTTGCTTGTCCATTTATTCAAACCCAAAATATGATTTAGCACAACTGATGCTAGCCGACATTCTCGAAAGCCGAGAAATGTATCAAGACGCCATAGACGTTTATGACGACATCTCGCCTGATTCCGAAAGTTATAATACCGTACAAATCAAAAAAGCCGCCGATTATGTTCTTATGCAAGATTACCAAGCAGCCGAAAACCTGCTGAAAACAATCATCAAGAAAAATCCCAATAGCTTTCAGGCCAATCTTGATTTAGGAGATGTCATGCGCCTCCGCGGAAAATACTCTGATGCCATAGAATATTACGGCAAAGCTTTGTCTCTAATGGCGCCCAACAGCTCCCACGCTTGGGTCATCCACTATGCTTTGGGCATTGCTTATGAACAAAACGGTGACTGGGATCAAGCAGAATCTTCTCTCAAACAGGCTCTGATTTTGAGCCAAAATCATTACTATGTTCAAAACTACCTTGGCTACAGCTGGTTAAAAAGAGGCCAAAACATTGAAGACGCCATGTCTTTGATTATAGACGCCTACAACCAAGCCCCCAATGACGGCCATATCACCGACAGCTTGGGCTGGGCTTTTTATAAAATCGGCAATTATGAAGAGGCTGTCTTTTACCTTGAAAAAGCCTCTGAACTTGAGCCGGCCAATGCGCTCATCAGCGACCACTTAGGCAATGCTTACTGGCAAAATGGCCGCAAAGCCGAAGCCGTATTTCAGTGGAATCATACACTAAAAATGAAAGATGACAGCCACGAAGTCGACATGAAACAAGTCGAAAACAAAATAGAAAACGGCATGAAAAAAGAGCAACCGCTGTCCTATGACAAAAAATTAATAGACGAGCTGGTAAAATCTATTTCAAAAGAAGAATAAACGTTATATTTTTCCGCGAACCAGATTTCCCGACATCACCTCAGCCAGCGGCTCAAAATTCTTTATCTTGCGCCAAAGCGCTGCTGCCTGCTCTGCCGAATAAGGTTTATACATAAAATCAACACGATAAAAATCGGGCCCAAGCTTTTTTGCCTCATCGGCAACAAAAGCAAACGCGCGCTTATCAAACATAAAAATTTGACAGTCGCGAGAAAGAGCTTGATAGGACACGCCGTCTTTTGATAAAGAAATCCATTTTTCACCATGCGTACAATTTTTGCAGTCACCGGCACGAATGCAAACCGCACTGGTAAATAGCGGAACATCGCTATATAAAGGCAACACAACCGGCAATGACGACTGACCGATAAGGGTTGAAAGATTATCTAACGTATCTTCAAAAGAAAGCGTCACCCGCGAAGCCCCAAGCTCTGCGGCTGTTGCAACGGCATAAGAATTAAGAGCATACAGGCTGTTATCAAAGCTAATATCGGCCCCAAGAGAAGACAGTAGCGGTAACGGCCAATAATTGCCGACCTCCCACTTTTTATAGCCTAACCCGAACAGTTCTCGAATAAGTGGTTCATAAATTTTTGTTTTACGACAAACCGTTGGCAAAGCTAAGCGAAGTTTTTCTTGAGGAATAGATAACAACATTTCCGACTTGACTGTCGGAGATATCATAAAAATAACTTCCTCAACCTCATCAAGATTAATCAAAGAAACTGTTTCAAGCTTATCCGTTTTAATCAGCCATTTCGGACTGGTCTTGCTTCGGCTTTGCAAAACCGGTAGCTTCCGAGCCACATAAACTGTTTCCGGCAATTCGGCATAAAGTTTGCGGCGCAAGTCATTAAGCTTAGATACCGGCACAAAAAGATTATCAGGATTATCAAGAACAAATTCACCCAACGCAAAAGGCGTGTCTCCGGTTTTATCAAAAGCCGCACGTGCCGCCTCAAAAACTTTATCCGGATTTTGCGCAACCGAAAACGCCCCGTCAACCACAACAGAAATTCCGTCACAACAAGCTGATAGCTGATTATTTTCAACCCTCACCTGAACATTAACCACCCGCTTTTGCAACACTTCTGCAAACTTTGGCTTAGTATAAGGATAAGCCCCTTTAACCGAACTGGCCGACGCCAAATAAACCACATCACCGACTTTTAATTCCGGAGACTTTGGCGGCAACCCGACCTCAACCACCTGCCCCGCTTTGGCTTCAAAAACATTTTGCCCGTTGACGCGAAGCTTTAGCAAAGAAAAACCAAAAGGCTTTTCCTCACCGGCCACATCAATTTGCAATCCGTCGTGACGCGCAATCAGATGATTCGGGGTAAAGATAAAACTTTTCTTCTGCACTTTTGCAATTTTGCCGATAGCCAAACCACGATGTCCGACAAAATCCCTGTCGACCACATTTTTGGTATGTTCATTAAAATGAAACTTACACCACGGACGAGAAAAAATCTGTTTAATATTCTCGGCACGCTTTTTATCAGCTCCTTTGCCGTCAAGGATTCGACGATAATAATCGGTAACGGCGGCAACATAAAGCGCAGATTTTTTACGCCCCTCGATTTTTAGGGAATAAGCCGGCATATGAAGAACATCTTTTTCAAGCGCCATGTCTTTCATAGAAAAATAGTGTTTGTCGCCCTCTTCTCCTTTGAAGCAAGCCCGACAAGGATAAAGGCATTTTCCACGATTAGCACTGCGCCCCGTCTCCATTGAAGAAAACAGACACAATCCGCTGTAAGAATAGCAGAGTGCACCGTGAATAAAAGCCTCGGTTTCCAAATCAGGAATAGCGGCAATCTCGGCAATTTCAGCAGCAGAGAGCTCTCGAGCCAAAACTACGCGCTTAAAACCAAACTTTTTCAGAGCAAGCGCACCTTCTTTGTTATGAACGGCCATTTGCGTACTGGCATGCAACTCTAGCTCGGGATAATAATCACGCACGATTTTTGCCACACCAAGGTCTTGAATAATAACGCCGTCAACATGACAACGCACGCAAATATCCAAAGATTGCATCAAGTCAGCAAGCTCAACTTCTTGCACAAGCGTATTTATCGCCGCATAAACTTTTCGCTTTGGCGTAAGAGAATGAGCATAGCCAACAAAAGCGTTTAAGTTTGGCTCATCAAAATTAACCGCCGTCGCCCGTGCCGAAAATTTTTGCAATCCAAGATAAACAGCATCAGCACCGTAATACAAAGCGGCATAACCGGCCTCAATATCACCGGCAGGAGCTAACAGTTCTTTAATCATATTCTTTACCGAAAAAAATTTCTACTCAACTTGCTCCCCAAGGTATTACAAACCCAAAATAAAGTCAACAACAGAAAAAGCGGAGCCTTTCGCTCCGCTTTAGTATTAAAAAAAAGCTAAAATTCAATAACTGGACGCACCGCTAAAGGAGAATTTTTATCATAATGAGCCAATCCGGTATTACTATTATACCCAACGTCAGAACACCAAACGTCAAAAGAATTACTCGCTGTTGTTGACCAAACAATGGAATTGTTTCCTTCAAAAGTTGCACCTTTTGCTTTGCTAAATCCATTATTAATATCACTATGATAAGCTTTAATACTTGATAATACACCTGGAGCTGGTAAGCACCAATCACCAATATTTGTTCCTGCTGTTGTGTAGTTATAGGCAGCCCATGCTGCAGGATTATCACTTTCGCTTCCTCCATTTAGAATCTCTTGACTTTCAGAACAACTAGCAACTAACATTGAAGCAGTCCTTGGATCTCCGTCATAAGCATACATACCAGTTCCCCATTTGACAGTCGCAATACTAAACAAAGACATGGCTTGACCACCGCCACCGGCATAAGAACAAACAACAACGCCAATAGGTGTTTTTCCGCTTTGTACGGTTGAAGATACAGTCATATCACTATGCAGAATATATCCTATTTCATCTCCTTTCATACAATCATTCTGTGTACAACTTAATCCATCCCAATAATATCCGCTAGAACAATTACAATATCGATACAGTTCACCACATGCCGTTCCTTTAGGGCTTTCATTTACTCCTGTGCAGGTATATCTGTAAATACTAGGACAAGAACATGTGCCACCACTCCAGTTGTAAGGGCTTTGACATAAACACGAAGTATACTTGCCACCACAAACCGTACCACTACCTCCTGTTTGATTTGTTCCTGAGCAAGTGTACTTATAAGAACTTGAACAAGAGCAACTACCATTATTCCAAGAATAAGGATATGAACAAATACAGGCCTTATATTTTCCACCACAAGCCGTACCACTACCACCAGTAACATATGAACCACTAGTGCATGTATATTTATAATCACTGCTACACTGAGCTGTGCAGGTTTGGGCAGAAGCGTTCCAGTCGTAACCGGACTGACAACCGGATTTGTAATAACTGTTTGAACATTCTTCATAAGTACAAGTGAACGGGCTTGGACAAGAACTCAAAGTTCCCAAGTTCGGACAAGGTTTGCAGTTATCGTATTTTATTTGCGAGCCGGACATACAGGTTTTAGCACCGGTATCACCGCCCATAACCCCGCAGTCTTGAAAGCCGTCGCAAGGATTAATCTTGATTTTGTATTTGCTTGTTCCGTTACAATCGACACAAGCCGCCCCGTCGGCAATATATCCTTCGGGAATAGTTGTGTAATCATAACCTTCGCAAAGGTTACAACATTTTCCATAAGTTGGGTCATATTCACAAGCATTATTCGGATCAACTTTCCAACCATCTTGGCAGGCATCAGTAAATTCAGAATCAAGTTCTTTACAAGCACGTTCTGTATCTTCTTCACAAGATGCATATTTGCCATCACAAACTTCACCTACTCCATAATATGGTGGCTCACAAGTCTTATACCCTGACGGACAAACTGAAATACATTCAGTATAATACGGACCATACGGACATTTCTTTCCTCCGGGTTTTGTTCCTTCCGGACAATCTTTTATTGTATAACCTTCTTTATAACATCTATCTCGATCATTCAAATCATAATCCGGCGCACCTCCAGAGCCACTACCGTCACCGGAAACATCTTCGCCATAGCCAAACATCCCGTCACTACACGCTGCCGTATCATTAATAAAACACACAGCCGCTGTTTTAATCTTATCAGAAGAAGGCAAGCGCCAAGTCGGAGAAGTAAGGTGTGTGTGAAGTGTGTAGATAAGCTCTTCTCCATACTTAGAAAAAGAAATATTAGCTTTTGCACTTAACGGAAGCAGTCCTGCCGCCATTAGTATTGCGGTTAAAACCGCCTCTTGTCGTGAGTTTTTCATAATATTTACCTTTCATAGCTTGCCTTCACGACTCGATTATAACATAAAATTGATTTGCTTTCAAGACGATTTTTGTTTTAAGGTGGGAGAGTAGTGAAAAAAGTAACCCACCGGCTTAGCCGGTGGTTCTTCACAAGCGGGTGTAACCCTAACGGTGCCAGCGAACGCCTTAA
>CALXTE010000018.1 GCA_944391345.1 uncultured Alphaproteobacteria bacterium | reverse complement strand
ACTTGTGAGGGTGTGGATTGGTGCGCAATCACACCGAGCTGCACGGATTTGGGCTATAAGCAACAGACTTGTAACGGGCCGGCGCTCAAATGTCCGTTTGATGTCGATTATTCCTTCTGTACCGGCGAGTGCAGCCCGCTGTTTAAAAATACTTGTAAAGGCACCGGCTACGCCGGTGGTGTAGGTACAGCCTGCGGCGGCAAATATGCCTCTTGTGAATGTGCCGAGGGGTATGTTTGGAAAGACGGTGCTTGTAAATTACCTTGGGGAACCTGTTCCGGACTGGCTGCAAGCTGCGCGCTTGGAGATATTTTGTTCAGCGACGGGACTTGCAGTGCGAATACGGTATCGGGCAAGACGCCGATAGCGGTCGTGGTTTATAAATCGGGCAACTGCGGACAAGCGATGGCATTAAAGTCGGTAAATAATGGCACGAATTATGAGTGGGGAGTGAGCGGAACGGTAGGATATACAGAGGATATCTCGGGCTTAACGAACTATTCATCATCTTCAACAGCAAAAAATGATTTTGCAAGTTGTGAGAATAGTGCAAAGATAAGAGCACATGGAGATAGCAGTATCCATCCGGCGGTATGGCAGGCCTATAACTATAGTACGGAAGGAACGAAGGTCGGGGATTGGTGCCTACCGGCAGCAGGAATATTTACCTCAATCTACAATAATCAAAGCACCATAAACACGGGATTCAGCCGAGCCGGTGGGACACAATTCACACCCAGTACTGGTGCTTGGTCGTCGTCCGATAACGGTAACTACGGCGCGTGGATCTCAGGCTTTAGCTATAGCTACGGTTTGGACTACTTCGATAAGATTTACAGCTTCGAGGTCCGCCCCGTCATTGAGTTTTAGAGTAGAGATAAGATAAGGAGAAAAGAGATGAAGAACAGAAGAAGTTTGATGATTTCGACGATGCTTATGTCTGCTATGGGTGTCGGTGTTGGTGGAATCGGGAATGTGTGGGCGGCGGATGTGCAATGCCTGAAAACGCCGAGTTGTGAAGAATTAGGTTATACCGAGATTTCGTGTTTTCAGAACAATGGTGTGAAGTGTCCGTACGGCGACAAATATTTTTGCGTCTGCCCGATGAATTATAAATTTACCTGTACCGGAGAGAATCAAACCGGTGGTGTCGGAGAGAATTGTAACGGGAAATATACGGCTTGTAATTGTTCCGGTGGCTTGATGTGGGGCGACGGCGCTTGTGTGGAAAACTGCCCGCTTGGCTCGATTTTGTTTGATGACTTCACTTGCAGCGATGATGTTGTCTCCGGCAAAACCCCGATCGGCGTCGTGGTTTATAAAGACGGTAAAGGCGCCGGACAAGCACTAGCATTGGAATCGATAGGAAGCTATACATGGGGAGGATATGGGACTGATATCTCTAACTTGCCGAACTATACCTCTGCAGAAGCAGCATCTAAGGATTATGCAAGTTGTCAGAATAGTATACTGATAAAATCCCAAGGGAGTAGCAGTTCCTATCCGGCAGTATGGGCTGCTCATAATTATACAACAGCAGGAACAAAGGCAGGCGATTGGTGCTTGCCGGCAGCAGGAATATTTACCTCATATTATAACAACCAAGAAGCTATAAACACAGGGTTTAGCCGCGCAAATGGGACACAATTCACAACCACCACCAACGCTTGGTCGTCGTCCGAGTACACTAGCGGCAACGCGTGGTACTCCTACTTTTACTTCGAGTACGGTTTGGGCACCACCACTGAGAACGGTAGCTACGAGGTCCGCCCGGTAGTGGGGTTCTGTGATGATGCCGAGAATTATGTTTATGACCAAGCGACGGATAGTTGTGTGAAAGATGATATTTGTCGCTTGGGAAGTATTTTTTATTCTGATATGACTTGCTCGATGCGGCTTAAAGACGGCAAAACGCCTATAGGCGTGGTTGTTTATGTAGATGGAACAGGCGGCGGACAGGCGATGGCATTAAAGTCGTTAGGTGGCTATAAGTGGTCAACGGAATATGTCGATATCTCGGGCTTGACGAACTATACATCACAATCAGCAGCCTCACAAGACTTTGCAAGTTGTGAGAATAGTGCAAAGATAAGAGCACAAGGAGATAGCAGTACCTATCCGGCGGTATGGCGGGCATATAATTATACGACAACGGGAACGAAGGTCGGGGATTGGTGCCTACCGGCAGCAGGAATATTTACCTCATATTATAATAACCAAAGCACCATAAACACTGGATTCAGCCGTGCAAATGGGACACAATTCACAAATAGCACTTACGCTTGGTCGTCGTCCGAGGGCAATAGCTACGGCGCGTGGGACTCAGACTTTAGCCTCGAGTACGGTTTGTCCACCAACTATAAGGACGATCACGGCGAGGTCCGCCCCGTGTTGGAGTTTTCGCAAGGTGGCATTTCTTGTGACAGTAGTTATCAATATACTTGCACCGGAGAAGGAGAAATAGGTTTAGGAGATTCCTGCAACGGAAAATACAAATCTTGTACTTGTGACAGTAGTTATAAATATACTTGCACCGGAGAAGGAGAAATAGGCTCAGATGGTTCTTGCAACGGAAAATATAAGTCTTGTACTTGCGATTATGGATATTATTGGAGTGATTCAAGTTGTAAAAAGAATTCATGTCGTGGTTATTCTAGTCCCTTTTATTGTTTGGATAATGCTATTGATTATAGTGATAGCTGTCAATCAGGGAGTGAAACTTTATATAAATGTTCTGCCTGTAATGAAGGATCAGAATATGGATTTGCTGAAGCCCAAATGTGTAGTAACGGAAGCTGTATTTCTATTGGCAATATGTGTGTTGATTGGAACTAGGAAAAGTCCCTGAGATAAGGAGAAGTGTGATGATGAAAAACAGAAGAAGTTTGATGATTTCGACGATGCTTATGTCTGCTATGGGGGTCGGGAATGTTTGGGCGGCATCCTGTGCGGTAACTGACTGTGCGGCGCTTGGTTATACCGAAAGTTATAATTCCAGCGGAAACTGCCTGAAATGTCCGTTCGGTGAAGCGTATAATTGCGAAACCGGTTACATCTGCCCTGAAGGATATACTCAAGAATGCACCGGAGAAAATATGACCGGCGGCGTCGGTGAAGCCTGCAACGGGAAGTATGCGTCTTGCTCTTGTTCTAGCGGCTTGATGTGGAATGATGGCGCGTGCGGTGAAAATTGTCCGATTGGTTCCATATTGTTTAATGACTTTACTTGTAGTGATGACGTTGTCTCCGGTAAAACCCCAATCGGCGTCGTGGTCTATAAATCCGATGATGGAAAAGGCGGACAGGCACTAGCGCTGAATTCGTTAGGTAGCTATAAGTGGTCAACGGAATATGTTGATATCTCGGGTTTAACGAACTACACATCAGCTTCATCAGCATCACAAGACGTCGCAAGTTGTGAGAATAGTAAAAAGATAATGGCGGCGGGAAATAAGAGCAAGTATCCTGCGGTATGGGCAGCAAATGAGTATAAAACGGAAGGAACGAGTGCGGGAGATTGGTGCTTACCGGCAGCAGGAATATTTACCTCATATTATAACAATCAAAGCGTTATCAATACGGGATTCAGCCGAGCTGGTGGGACAAAATTCACAACCAGCACCTACGCTTGGTCGTCGTCCGAGTACAATGGCAGCCACGCGTGGTACTCACGCTTTGGCAGCAGTTACGGTTTGAACCTCTACAATAAGGACTACAGCTACGAGGTCCGCCCCGTCCTCGCTTTTTAGGTTTTTATCCCTTTATTCAGCTCCGCGCAGCGGAGCTGAACTATTAGTTGTGCAAATATATTTTATACAACTTTACATAATAAAAACTTCCCCGTTCGGGTTGCCGTGCGGGGAAGTTCTCTTTAAGCCATGCGGCTCGGATTATTGCATATTAATCAGCGTGATTTCAACACGGCGGTTTTGCTCACGGCCGGCGGCGGTGCTGTTGCTGGCTATCGGATTGGCCGAGCCATAGCCTGCCGAATAAATACGTGTGGAGGCAACGCCTTTCATAATCAGGTAATTGGCCACAGCGTCGGCTCTCTCACCCGAGAGCTTTTTGTTAAGCGATGCAGAGCCGGTGCTGTCGGTATAACCGGCGACATTGACTTTGGTCTGATTATATTCTACCAAGACCTTGGCAATCGAATCTAACACCGGTTTGAATGACGATTTGACAATCGACTCATTTGAATCAAAGGTAATATTGCCCGGCATAATCAAATAAATCTGGCCGTTTGATTCTTGTACTTGTACGCCGGTACCGACAAGCTCCTGACGCAGTTTGCTGGCTTGAATGTCCATATAGCCGCCGACAGCCGCGCCACTTGCCGCGCCGACGCCTGCCCCTATCAAGGCGCCCTTCTCTCCACCGATTAAAGCGCCGATGCCCGCGCCTGCCGCGGCGCCAATGCCCGTGCCCCAAGCGGTGTTTGCAACTTTGCTTTGTCCGGTATAAGGATCTGTGGCACAGCCGGCCATTAAAGATACGGCGGCCATTATCATGATTGCTTTTTTCAAGGTTTCCTCCTTTGTTGGATTGAAAAATTATTCGTTCCTATCATGGCAAATTCTGCCTTAAAATACAAGTAGAAAAATTGGCACGATAATTGCATATAAACACTCAAGGTAAACTTTTTTATTTGGGGTTTTATGATGTTTTTGCAAAAGCTGAAATGTTTTGCGTTTGGGGGATGGGCTTTAATCATGGCTCTGTCTGGTTGCGGTGAGGCGCTTGCTTCCTCTCGCATTAAAGATATTGCCGATTTTGAAGGCGTGCGCGACAACCCGCTGGTTGGTTATGGCCTGGTCGTCGGTCTTAACGGAACAGGCGATAATATCAAATCTATCAACTTTGCCAAAGAAAGCCTTATCAGCCTGCTTGACCATGTGGGGATTAACTCTCGCGATGGACAGCTTAAATCTAAAAACGTGGCCGCGGTTATGGTTACCGCCAGCCTGCCCGCTTTCGGCCGTCAGGGAAGCCGCATTGATGTGACCATAAGCGCGCTCGGTGATGCCAAAAGCCTGCAGGGCGGAACGCTTATCGCTACCCCTCTGGTCGGTGCCGACGGTGAGGTTTATGCCGTAGCTCAAGGTCAAGTCGCGGTCGGCGGTGTTTCGGCCAGCGGGGCAAACCAATCTATCACCAAAGGTGTCCCTACTTCCGGTCGTATTGCGAATGGTGCAATTATTGAAAACGAAATCGACTTCTCACTCAATGATCTTGAGCATATCCGCTTAGCTCTGCGTAACCCCGATTTTACAACATCAAAGCGCGTGGCCGCCGCTATCAACGCCCTGCTCGGGCAAAGTGTTGCCCTCTCGCTTGATCCGGCAACCGTTTCGGTCGATGTTCCGGTCGAATATAGGGAAAATATTGCCGCCCTTATGACCAAAATTGAACAATTGCAGGTTCAGCCCGACCAAGCCGCGCGTGTCGTTATCGACGAAAACTCCGGTATTGTGGTTATCGGCAAAGATGTGAGAATCAGCAAGCTTGCCATTGCTCAAGGCAGCTTGACAATCAAAATCTCGGAAGTGCCGCTGGTTTCTCAACCCGAACCGTTTTCTGACGGCGAAACAGTCGTTTCAACCCTGACCGACATCAGTATTGATGAAGATACCGAAAGCCGGCTTAACGTCCTTGACGGCGGGGTAAACCTACAGGAACTCGTCAACGGCTTAAATGCTCTTGGCGTCAGCCCGCGCGACCTTATCAGCATTTTGCAAGCCGTGAAAGCCAGCGGTGCTCTGCAAGCCGATATTGAGGTGATTTAAGATGATGAACGCACTCGACATATCTCAAACCTATTTTGCTAATGCGGCGGCCTCTTCGGCTTCTGCCTTGCAAAACAAAGATTCTGCCAAAGAAGCGGCTCAGGACTTTGAGGCCTTCTTCCTGTCTCGAATGTGCGAATCTATGTTTGACGGTGTGTCTACCGATGGAATCTTCGGCGGCGGACAGGCCGAAAAAGTTTATCGCTCTTTGCTGCTCAACGAGTATGGTAAAATTATGGCGCAAAACGGCGGTATCGGTGTGGCTGACTATGTTATGGACGCCATTATCCAAATGCAAGAAGCTCAACAACAACAGGAGGTTTAATCATGGAAAAAGAAATTTCAACCGATAACTTAATCGAGAAAATCAACACTTATTGCGATATAGTTACAGAGTTTTCAAAGCTGCTTGAAACCGAGAACGAAGCTTTGCGCGTGTATGATATTGAGAAAATCTCTCAGCTTTATGACCAAAAGGCTCATATCGTCGGTGCTTATCGTTCCATTGTTGCGTTCTTTATTAAAAATCAGGAGCTGTTATCATCCATTGAGCCTTCTTATCGCGAAAAGATGAAGACCCTTGCCGCCGCACTCGACAAGCTGATGAAGGAAAATGACCTTCTGCTTAAAACCAAAATGCAGACCAGCCAATCTGTTATGGACTCCTTTGTCGGGATTGCTAAAACCGTGCGTAACTCAAATGCAACATCTTATGGCGCCGGCGGTAAATATTCTAATGTTGATAACGCTCAAAGCGCTATTGCCCTTAACAAAACTTTTTAGGAGATTGTGTCATGTCTATGCTCACGGGATTTAATACCGCTCTGATGGGAATGAAAACAGCTCAATCTCAGCTCGGTATTGTCAGCAATAATATTGCAAATGTCGACACCGTCGGTTATACTCGCAAAACCGCGCAACAAAACAGCGTTGTTCTTGCCGGTTCTATGGCCGGTGTGACAATCGGTCAAACCCAGCGTACCGTCAACGAGGGGTTGCTCAAAAGCTATTTGACGTCAAACTCTACGCTTGGTTCGGTTTCGGCCACCAATGATTATCTGAGCCAAATTCAGACAAACCTCGGTACGCCGGAGAGCCAAAACTCTATTGCCATGAATGTCAGCGACCTGCAAGAAGCTTTTAATGACTTTGCTCTTGATGTGACTTCGGCCTCAGGAAGATACAGCCTGCTGACCACCGCTCAGACCCTGACCAGCCGCTTGAACTCCCTCTCCACCAGTATTCAAAAGCTACGCGGCGATGCCGACCTTAAAATTTCTTCCGATGTGGATACTATTAACGGTTATCTGGACACGCTTGATGACCTGAACGACCAAATTGTGAAAGCAACGGTTTTGGGCCAAGACGGCGTGGCTGATTTGGAAGACCAGCGTGATCAGACTTTGCGCGACCTAAGCGGGCTTATCGATATTACCTATTTCAAACGCGAATCAGGGGAAATGGTGGTTCAGACCACAAAGGGCGTTATGCTGCTGGACAAAGATCCACATTATCTTTCTCATAGCGCCATCACGCAAGCCAGCCCGGTTTCCGGTTATGCAGACGGGGCGATTACCGGCATTTTTGTGGACGGAACAGATATTACCGAAACAATTGCCGGCGGTGAGCTTCAGGGACTTATTGAGGTTCGTGATGACTCCCTGCCCTCTTTGCAATCTCAGCTTGATGAGCTGGCCGGTGTGCTCATGGAACAAATCAATCAGGTGCATAACCGTGGTACGGCTTATCCGAACACGCCGTCTTCTCTTTCCGGAAGCCGCGACTTTATTGATGCCGCTAACCAATATGTTAAGATTGAGCAAGGTGATGTTCGCTTTACAATCTTTGATGAAGACGGAAATCAAGTTGCCACAGCGGCTTTGCTCGGCGATATGGGCTTTAATACCAATGGGGACACGGTTGAAAACATGATGGCCGCCATCAATACTTGGCTTACCAGTCCGACCGGCGCCGATCTTCCGCAAGCGGAAGCGGTGGTTACGGCTGACGGTCATATCTCTATTAATACCGGCGACAGTCAATATTCTATCTCGATTATGGATGAGGCAACCTCTAATGCCGGAAGTACTCAGCAAGATGCCGTCATAAAGTTCAGTGTGGCCGGACAAGATGCTAACGGCAATGTACATTACGACCGCACGTTCCAAGGTTTTTCTAACTTTCTTGGGCTTAATAACTTCTTTAGTGCGAATGCCAATGAGGCTATTTATGATTCAAAAGTCTTGAGCCAATCGTCAAACCTTGGCGTTACCGAAAAAATCTCGCTCAACTTTTCTATCGACGGGAATATGAATATGGGGCAGATTACCGTTTATCCTTCCGATAGTTTGCAAGATATTGTCAACAAAATTAACAATAATCCTGATTTGAACGAAGACCTTAGAGCCTCGCTCGTGCCGAACGGAAACGGCTATATGCTCCGTATTAATAATATGACCGGCACGCAGATGGAGATTAATGAAGTGCCGCAGGCTGACGGCTCGACAACCGGATTTATTGACCGTATCGGACTTTCGCCGTCAAATATCGGCTTGTCTTCAAGCATGACCGTGCGTGAGGAAATTGCCGTTACGCCTGCCCTTATTGCCGGTGGTTCGCCGGTATTTAATACTTCTTCGGGAAAATATTCTCTTAACCCGTCGGCCAATAATATTGCCAATGAAATGGGAAATGTTTTTTCCGCAACGCTTAGCTTTGCTCAAGCCGGAAATATTACATCAACAGAGTCAACACTCGCAACCTATGCTTCGTCCTTTGTCGGAACGGTTGCTTCTCAGGTCAGCAATGCTCAATCCGCTCTTGAGTATCAGACCGAGCTCAATACCTCAATTTCTACCAAAGAAGCGACAATCAGTGGTGTTGATATCGACGAAGAGCTTGCTCAGCTCATTATTTATCAAAAAAGTTATGCTGCCAGCGCTCAGACTTTTACGGCAGCTAAAGAAATGCTTGACATCTTGCTTGGTATGATGGCTTAAGGAGGTGTATTATGACAAGAGTTCCTACTTATAATTCTTATATGAATATGGTTTCACAAACGACAGCTCTTAAATCGCAACTCGATTTGTATAGCTATCAAATGACAACAGGCATTCGCTATCAACAGTACTCTGGTTATGGCATGCAAGCCAATTCTATTGTTAACCTTGAGTCTATGCTGGGTGTGACCTCAAATTATATGGAAAACAACAAAATTGTTTCGATTGAAAATAGTTCTATTTCAACAGCCTTAACCTCAATCCAAGATACGCTTACGGATTTTAAGTCTTTGCTCGTTTCGGCCAGCGGTATGGATCTTGATAAAACTTCAACCGATGTTACCGGTGGTCAAATCGTGTTCGGGAATGATGACCCAACCGCTTATCTGAACCAAACTATTACCGTTAACGGTGTTCAATATACATTTTCTAATAATAATACCGGAAATAATATTGACATTTCCGGTGCTGCAAACGCCAGCGATGTTCTTCAAGCTCTTGAGAATAAACTTCCGGCCAATTCCGAGTTTACATTTGAAGATAATACTTTTACTTATCCTCTGTATACAATTGATGGCGTCTCCTCTGTTTTAGATGTTGATGGGGTTACAACCGGCGATATTTATTCCATCAGTGCTGATCAATATAACACTTTGCAGACCCTGCAGACAAATGCTTTTACCTCAATGAAGATGTTGGCGGATGCGCTTAACCTTAATGTGAACGGTAAGTATTTGTTTGGCGGCGGGTCTTCATCAAACTCTCCGGTGAACTTTCCGTTCTCTAGCCTTGAGGAATTTCAGGCCTATTATGACGGCGAAAATATTCTGTTTCCGGATAATCCGGCGGCGCTGATGTCTAACCGCGAATTTGATGCCGATGATACCGGTGCTTTGACCTTTGCCTCAACCGGCGGAAATACAGGTACCATTACCGCCGCTAATGCCGGTGCGTTTCTGTCTCCGGCGGTTAGTGCAAATGCCCAAAATACCGGAACGCTTACTTTTGATGCGACTAAAAACACGATTAATGCTACTCAATATGGTGCATTTAACACAATTTCTGCCGGAGATACTCTGGTTTTGAACGGTGACGGCGCCGGTGCAAATGCTAAGGTTTATGTTGTGAAGTCCGTTTCGGCTGACGGTAAGACAATCACTGTTGAAGACTCTACGCCGATTGAAGAAGATATGACGGTTAACCCCGATAATACCAATCCTGATGCAACCGTAAACTTCAGTACCTCTTTGCCGTTTGATACGGTCTTGAATCTTGAAGGATTTTCAGATATCAACTTACCTGACCACATTCAAATCACCGGCGTTAGTGAAGACGGCACAACGCTTATGTTTACCGCTGATCCGGGGCGTATCCCTAATACGACCGTGGCGGTGTCTAAGGACTGGTCATTGACCTCAAGCTCTTATTATCAAGGCGGAAGCTTGGCCAGCGAAAAGGTTATTTCTGACAATCAATCCATCACTTTTGATATTACCGGTGGTGATCCTGTTTTTCAAAAAATGTTCGAAGCACTCGGAAAAATTGCTCAGGGAAACCTCATTGATACGAGCAATCCTCTTGAAGGTGAAGATCTTGATATTAACACGACTCTGAACCGCATTACTGATGCTCTTGATTTGGTTGATAGCGCTCAATATAGTAAAGGCTCTGCCGCTAATGGAGTTCTCAATCCTGATTTGTACACTATCATGGCTAAAACTGACTCAAATGCCGTTGTTTTAAATAATGTTTCGGAATCGCAGACTCAGTTGCAGACAAATTTGCAGAACAGTATTTATACGCTTAAAAATGTTAATCAGGAAGAAGCAGCTATTATGGCGCTTATGGCGGTTAATAACTTAAATGCTTCTTATGCTTGTTTGCAAGAAGTGATGAGCGTCTCACTACTTAACTATCTTTAATCAAAAGCCCGCTTTTAACAGCGGGCTTTTTTCTAATGATTGGCATTTATCATAATGCGTCTTTTGTCTCTGGACCAATCTCTTTCTTTTATTGTCTCTCTTTTATCATAGAGTTTTTTGCCTCGGCCAAGTCCGACAACCATTTTAGCCAAGCCTTTATCATTAAAAAAAACCTTCATGGCAACCAAAGTTGCCCCTTTCTTGGCCAGCGCTCCTAAAATCTCGTTTATTTCTTTGCGACGCAGCAATAATTTGCGATCTCTTCTTTCTGCATGGCTTTCATAGCCCTTATAGGCGTATTCGGCAATAAACATATTGCTGATATAGAGCTCTCCGTTTTTTTCTATGCCATAAGCTTCATTAATATTGGCGTGGCCTTGCCTTAAAGACTTTACCTCTGTTCCGGTGAGTTCAAGACCGGCGGTATAAGTTTGTTCTATCAGATAGTCAAAATTTGCACGGCGGTTTTGTGCAACAACGCCGTGGGCAATAAAATCAGACTTTTTCTTTTTATCGGTCATTATTCTTTTTTCGCTTTCTTTTCCGGCGTGCTTATATTTGATGCTCCGCCGTCTTTTCTTAAGCAACGGCCGTCGATATAAGCTCCCGGTTCTATCGCGATGCTGTTGTGGCTGACGTCGCCTTTTAATTTTGCGGTCTTGGCAATAAATAAGCTGTCAACATCTGCAACGCCGTCAAATATTCCGTAAACATAAAGTTTTTTGGCGCTTATCTTGCCTTTGACTTGTCCCTTTATGCCGATGACTAATTCTTCACATTCAACATCGCCGGTCAAATGGCCATCTATGTGAACGATGCCGTCGCTCACAATATTTCCTTTTAATTTAGCATTGTCACTAATTATACTCGGAACAGAAACTGTTTTTCCGCTTCCCATTGTTCTGGCAAATTTTAATACGACCAATCTTTTCAAATTTTTCATATTTTTCTCCTTTTTACAACTTTGCCTGCATAAAAGGCATCGGATCTACAGGAACGCCTCGATATAAAATTTCGTAGTGCAGATGCGGGCCGGTTGATCTGCCGGTTGAGCCGACCTCGCCGACAACATCTCCTTTCTCAACAGAATCTCCTTTTTTGACATTTATAGACTTCATGTGAGCATATTTGGTTTTGAAACCATTTTCATGGTCAATCTCAACCATATTACCATAGCCGCTTGTAAACTCTGCTCGCGTAACTCTTCCTGCTGCCTGAGAGCGAATCTTGTTGCCGCTCATGCTGGCTAAGTCAACCCCTTTATGCACCGCTTTGGTTTTCTTAAACGGATCTAATCTGCTGCCAAATTTTGAGGTTACCCAATAACTCCAAACCGGCTTGCCAATCGGGGTGGCGTTTATAACCTGCGCGTAATAATCAATATCTTCCAAATTTTCGAAGATGGCCATGACCTCTTGGTTCATCTCCTTATCATTTTTTAGGGTTTGATTATCCGGAATATAGGGGCCACCGGCATCTCTTCTTTTATTGGAAAGGCTGTTAAAATAAAGCCCTTTTTCTTTTAAGGCCTTATTAACCTCATTTAAGGCCTTTTTCATTTTTTCAACTTCTTTTGAGGAAACAGTCTTTACTTTATTGAACACATCAAGATGAATATTTCTCATCTCATTAACACGGTCTTCCATTTCACTCAATTGTTGCTTTAACTCGTCTCGTTCTGAGGCCACAATATCTCTTTGAAGCTGTGCTTCATACAAGCTGGCTCTTTCGGCAACGGCATCTGCGGTTAGCCACTCATGTTCCTCTGTGATTTTGGCAATTCTTTCTTCTATCATTTCCGCCTGTTTTTTATATGCATCTTGTGTTTTGCCATCAGCTTTTTCAAGCCCTTTCATTAAACTTTCCATGCTTTTGTTTAAGGCGGCGAACTCGGTAATGAGGTTTTCATAAGCGACTCTGGTTTGATCGAGCTGTTGTTCTTTTTTGCTGATAATACTCCCCGAACGGCGGTACATGTGTGACGAATATCCGCCCCAAATACAGATTCCGGCCAATATCAACAAAAACAGAACCTGAAGTTTTGATGATATTTTAAATACCATTGCACGCCGTTCTCCGCGGATGATTATCTCCTTGGTTGAGAACAGCGGTTTGCTGTCGCTATAATGCGGTTTGGCCGGTAAAGCCTCCATTTTCTTTTGTATTTTCATCAGCTTTTTTGCAAAAATTTAAACATATCCGTTGCTTTTATAACAGATATGTTTGAAAATTAACAGCTTTTTTTTGATAAAAAGATTTTTTTAGTGGATAGCTTGGTTAGTTTATTCTTCATCAAGAATTACAAACTCATCTTTTTTCACTAAATTCAATACCTTACGAGCTCTTTCATCCAGCATATCCAAATCCAGACTCGATGATGACATCAGCCTGATTTTTTCTTCCAACTGTGTTTTTTCGTGATTATATTTTGTTGCAACCTGCTCGGCATATTCGATTTCCTGACGCAGATGCAGATAGCGGCGAAGCCCTCTTTCCCCGTTTATGGTATAAAATGAAAAATATAAAAATAATCCTACAAAAAACATCAATATCCCCGAATTTTTGATGAGATTTTGTAGATCCGAAATTATCCCCATTTTTTTCCTTACAGTCCTATTATTTTTATTTTTTTATTATCTCTTTTTATTCTTAACATTGGGTAAAAAAAACTCCTGCGAGCAGGAGTTTTTTTATTTAATTTTTTTATTTTGCTTATTTGCGGCTGCTCATCAATCCTTCTGATATTTGAAGATTGGTCATAATCATCGAATCGAGGGCTTTGTCATTAATTTCGTTGACATTTTTGCCGACTTCAAGCGTTTTGTTGGATACATAATCTGCCAGTTTAATCAAATTGGTTTTGGTTTCTTTGGGCAATTTGTTTTTTTCTGATGAAGCCAAAGTTTTGATATAAACCCAGAGCTTCATATTATTATCCAAAGCATTTACCAATTCTGTCGTATTTTTGTTTTCTTTGGCTGAAGATAAATCAATTGCACATTTCAATAATGAAAAGGCTTCTTCTCTTGCCAAAGAATGTTTTACGGCTTCAACCAAACCTTCTGATATTTGCATATTTATGTTTACCAAAGTGTCAAAGTCGCTTTTGCTCATGCGCACACCTTTGGACAAGGTTAAGCGTTCTACATATTTTGACAATTTGAGTAAGTTATCTTTTATGTCTGTGGGAAGCAAATTCTTTGCGTCTTTTAATGTTGTTTCTACTTCTACCCAAAGTTTTAAATTGCTGTCCAGTGCCTGAATTTTGTCTGCATCCGTTCCGCTGGTAGCTGCCTGTGACAAGGCTACAGCGTGATTGAGCATAATCGAGGCCTCACGTTCTGCATTTCTAACTTGGTCCGTATCTTTTTTCATATTTAGCTTCCTTTTGTTTTCATAATATTCATACTTCGGTTTTACCCGAATACAGTATTAACATAAACTTCTAAATTTTTAATTAAAGTCTTGTTTTAATTGTATCAACAAAAAAAAGCCTGTCCTTTTTATTTGGGGAATGCGGACAGGCTCTCTGCTTTAAGAAAAAATGGGGAGATTTTTTCTTTTTTCAGACACATAATAATAAGGGGAACTTTTTGCCTTTCTGATTAGAACGGCGAAATTATATCTATCAACTGGCGGCCGTATCTTGGCTCTTGAACATCCGAAATAACGCCTTGGCCACCGTATGAAACTCTCAGCTCGGCAATTTTGGCCGAATCTATGGTATTGTCTGAGGTAATATCGGCTCTTCTGATGACGCCGCGTACCGTTAATTGACGAAGTTCATAGTTAACGCGAATCTCTTGCGAGCCTTCGATAACCATATTTCCGTTCGGAAGAATCTGAGTGACAATCGCAGCCATGGTCATGTTAATGTTTTCGGAGCGGTCAATTTTTCCTTCACCGGTAATATCATGATCAGAATCGACATTCACCAGATTGCCGGCATCAATCGCATCCGGAAAATAGTCTTTAGCATAACTCTCGTATCCAAAGAAATTGGCCACGTTTACCGTATCTGAGTTGGAATCACGAGTCTGTTCGGTTTTGTTTTCCAGTGTTGCGGCATCTTTGGCTGAAATATTTACGGTCAAAATGTCACCGACTTTGGAGGCTCTTTGGTCTTTGAAGAATCCTGACGAACCTTTTTTCCATAAAGAATTGGCACCGCTTTTTTGGCTGGTTTGTATTGATTCCGGCATTGGCAAGCTGACCGGTTGATAATTTGGCTGGGTTACCGGATTTTCTATCGGTGTTAAATCCGGCTCTTTGCCGATATTTCTTAATCTTGACCAGGTGTTGCAGCCGCTTAACATCGTGCTGGCAATCATTCCGATGGCTATTGTTTTGTATATTTGTTTCATCTTTAGAGTTCCCCTTCTCTATTGAACATCCACTTCGACCATGGCGGCATTTAAGACTTCAGCATGAAAGGTTTTGCCGCTTTTGGTGTTTTTAACTTCTATTTTATCCCCTTGAGCGCCGTCTTCCATGGCCTCAACTTTTGCCGTTATCTGCATTTTGGTATTTTTATAAACGGCGGTAATCACGTCTCCCTTATGAACCAGAAGCTTATTTCCGACATCGCTTGCGGTGATTAATTTTCCTTCTTTCAGAATTCTTTTAGCCTCTTTGCCAAGGAGTTTGTCTTTTTCATAGACTTGTGTTTCTTTTAATCTGGCTTCGCGAATCTGTTCTGCTTTTAAATCAGATGCTTTTATTATCTCGCCTTTGTTTATGGTTCTGGCCGGAACATAAACTTCCGTTAGGAGGAAATATTTGCCTATCAAATCCGTCTCAGCAAATTTTTGCCCGTTTACAAAAATTTCGGCCTGACCGCTGAACTTGTTTTGCTCTGAATCATAGTCAAAATTTGATATCATTATCTTAAAGTTATCACCGTCTTTAAGCTCGTAAGTCGTTTGTCCGCCAAAAAATTCGATATCCATCGCGCCATCTTGTCCCTGATTGGAAAATTCTTCCCTTACGGCTGATATGAAGTCACTCTCCTTTACCCATTCAGCGGCTTTAGCCTGAACGGTGATAAAGGCGAAGCTCCATACAGCTATCAGAAATTTTATGGTGTGGCGCATGGTTAATTTTTTCCTCTTAATTATTTCATTTGGTTAATGGTTGAAAGCATTTGATCTGCGGTTGTAATAATCTTAGAGTTCATTTCATAAGCTCGTTGGGCTGAAACCAACTCCGTGATTTCGGTAACAGCATTAACATTTGAAGTTTCCAGATATCCTGACTGGATTGAGCCAAAGCCTTCGGTGTCCGGATTGTCCACAACCGGTGCCCCTGAGGCCTGTGTTTCCAAAAACAGGTTTTGTCCCATGGCTTCCAAACCGGCCTCATTCACAAAAGTGGCGATTTCTAGTTGTCCGACGTTAACCTCCTCGGTCTGGCCGTCTTGTTTGACCCAAACTTCTCCCGAAGCATTTACATAAACTTCAACGGCATCTTCGGGAATCGTGATTTCAGGTTGGACGACATAGCCGTCATGAGTCACAATCACGCCGTCACCGTTGCGCTGAAAAGCACCGTCACGGGTATAAGCCGTGCCTTTTCCTTCCGGCAATTCAATTTGAAAATAGCCGCGGCCTTTAATTGCCAAATCCAGCGGGTTATTCGTATTGGTCAAAGTTCCGCCGTCGGTAATACGATAAATTGCCGCGGTCTTAACACCGGTACCAAGCTGTAATCCGGCCGGAACAATGTTGCCGTCGGCTGATGAGGTTGAACCGGGGCGGATAATATTTTGATAAAGCAAATCATTGAATTCTGCTCTTCTCTTGGTATAAGCCGTGGTGTTCATATTGGCAATGTTGTTTGATATCACATCAACATTGGTCTGCTGGGCTAACATTCCGGTGGCGCCGATATTTAATGATCTCATCTGTTTATTCCCCTATTCTTTATGCTAACTGTGAAAATGTATCTATGGTATTTGACAAGCGCTGATGTTCTTCATCAATCATCTGTTGAACATAATCATAAGAACGCTGCAAATTTATCAACTTGGTCATTTCGTTAATCGAATTAACATTTGATTTTTCTATCGAATATTGTTTTACGACTGAATTATCAGCATTAAAGATTGCTCCGGCCGTGCCGTCATTGCTAAACAAGCTATTGCCGACTTTTTGTAATTCTTGCGGTGCGTCAAAGCTGGCTAATTTCATGCGGCCGATACTGCCGTTTTCGGTAAAAATTTCTCCGCTTTCGGTAATCGTGATTTCGGTTTCTCCGGGGGCGATGAAAAACGGGGTGTTGCCTTCCGACATCAAATAATATCCCTCAGAGGTTACAATCGCTCCGTCCGCATCCAAAGAAAATTGGCCTTTTTTGGTGTACATTTCACCATTTGGGGTTTCTACCGTAAAAAAGGCGTCTCCCTGAATGGCAGCATCTAAGCGATTGCCGGTATGGGCAATCATGCCTTCGGCAAAATTTTTATAACTGGCGTAATCTTGTGTGAAATAAAGCGGATTGCCGACAATATCTTTGGCACCGTTTTGTGTCTCGGCCAAATAGGTTGTGAACAAAGCCTCATCCCCTTTATATCCGGCTGTGTTCATATTTGCCATATTGTTTGAAACCAAATCCATTTGCTTCCAAAGAGCCATTTGGCGAGACAAGGCAATGTAATTTGTATTATCCATTATTTATTCCCCATTCAAAAAAGGATGATTCATTTTCGATGCCTTTTCTTATGCAAACAGCGTGCCAAAAAAAATATTACCAATAAAAAAAACGAGGTTTCCCTCGTTTTTTTTATTGGTTTCTTTTCTATTATTTTAAAAAGCCTATTTTTTGGGCGGTGATGACCGCTTGGGTGCGGTTGGTGGCACCCAAAACTCTTAACAGCGCATTTATGTGCAATTTGACCGTGGCCTCCGAAACACCAATCTCATAGGCAATTTGTTTATTTGATTTGCCTTGTGCCAATAAGAGCAAAACCTCATTCTGCCTTTTGGTTAAACCTTCGGGGATGCCGCCCTCTGCCTTGCCGCCTTCGCCCAGCGAGCCGATGGCTTTTATCGGCATATAGGTTCCGCCGGCCAAGATTATTTTTAAAGCACCTGCTAAAATTTTTGAATCCAAGGTTTTGGGGATATAGCCGACAATTCCATATTCTCCCGCGCGTCTCATCGTAATGCTGTCATCACTGGCCGATACGACAATAATCTTTGTGCCGTTGATTTTTTCGGTTAGCGTTTTTAGCCCCCGTTCCCAGTTGCTGTCCGGCAAGTCTAAGTCCAGGACAATGTAATCTAAATCAGGATTTTGTTCTACTAGTTCAAACGTTCGGCCATAGCGTTCACTTTCCAAAATCTTAGCTTCGGGTTCTAAGGTTTGTAGCAACCCCATTAAGGCTTCGCGAAATAAGGAATGGTCTTCAGCTATCAGGATTTTCATGTAATTCTCCACTCTGTTTCCATGCTTTTACGGTAGTCCTGTTCGAATACTACTTATCGGAAATCCGTCCTATTTTTTTCTAATATATATTTAATAAGAAAGATTTAAAGAGTATTGAATTATAAAATTTATTGTTTTGGTAAAACGATGTATTCAACACCGGCTTCTTCAAACATTTGTCGCGAATAGTCAAGCTTGTCTCGCCAGGTTTGGCCGCTAATGTCATTTCTGACCTCAAGCTCATTGGTTACAACCGTTTTTATCCCCGATTGAATGATGGCGCGGGCGCAATCCGTGCAAGGCGGGTGTGTTGCATATAACACACAGCCCTTCAAAGACGTTCCCGTCAAGCAGGCATTATATATCGCGTTTCTTTCCGCATGTTCAAAAAAGTCATATTTGGTCGGACGCTCCATCCGCTCCGGTTTGTCGTCATCAACACCGCGAACCAAGCCATTATATCCGGTGGCGCGAATCTCCCTATCCGGACCGACAACTATCGCCCCCGTCTTGGTACTTGTGTCTTTGCTCCAGCCGGCAATCATAAAAGCCAGCTCCATAAAGCGACGATGCCACTTTTCCGAAAACATTTGATTTCTTTCTTTATTACCCAAAAATATCATTTACGTTTATACTTTATATTAATTTTACTTGACATTCAAGAAAAAATATTCAACCTTATTGACAGTTTTGTTTTATAAATTAACTAGGAGAAAAAAATGAGTGCTATTGTAGATATTCATGCTCGTGAAATTATTGACTCTCGCGGTAATCCGACCGTTGAGGCCGATGTTGTTCTTCAAAGCGGTGCTTTTGGTCGCGCTGCCGTTCCGTCAGGTGCTTCTACCGGTGTTCACGAAGCTGTTGAACTTCGTGATGGTGACAAAGCCCGTTTCGGCGGAAAAGGTGTTTTGAAAGCCGTTGAAAATGTTAATGACGCTATTTATGACGCTTTGGCCGGTCTTGATGCCGATGACCAAATCGACATTGATGAAGCTATGATTGAACTCGATGGTACTGAAAACAAAGGAAAGCTCGGTGCTAATGCTATTCTCGCCGTTTCTATGGCTGTTGCAAAAGCTCAGGCTGAAGAATGCGAGCTTCCGCTTTATCGTTACCTCGGCGGTACCATGGCTCATGTTTTGCCGGTTCCGATGATGAATATTTTGAACGGCGGTAAGCATGCTGACAACCCAATCGACATTCAAGAATTCATGATTATGCCGGTTGGCGCTTCTTCTATCCGTGAAGCTATTCGTATGGGTTCTGAAATTTTCCACACCTTGCAAAAGAATCTTAAAGCTGCCGGTCACAACACTAACGTTGGTGATGAAGGTGGTTTTGCTCCGAATCTGAAATCTGCCGAAGAAGCTTTGACTTTCATTGTTGACGCTATTAAGGCTGCCGGATATAAGCCGGGTGAAGATGTTGTTCTCGCTATTGATGCTGCTTCTTCCGAATTTTATGAAAACGGAAAATATGAGATGAAGGGCGAAGGCAAGTCTTATACCAACAAAGAAATGGTTAAATTCTATGAAGGTTTGTGCGCTAAGTTCCCAATCTTTTCTATCGAAGACGGTATGGCCGAAGATGACTGGGAAGGCTGGTCTATGTTGACTGAAGCTTTGGGCAAAAAGATTCAGCTCGTCGGTGATGACCTCTTTGTTACGAATCCGAAGCGCTTGGCTATGGGTATCGAAAAAGGCGTTGCGAACTCTATTTTGGTTAAGGTTAACCAAATCGGTACTTTGACTGAAACAATGCGCGCTGTTGACTTGGCTCACCGTCATGGTTATACCGCCGTATTGTCTCACCGTTCCGGCGAAACCGAAGACACAACCATTGCCGATATTGCCGTTGCGACAAACTGCGGTCAAATCAAAACCGGTTCTATGTCTCGTACAGATCGTATGGCTAAATACAACCAACTCATTCGTATTGAAGAAGAATTGGGCGATATGGCTGCTTATGCCGGAAAGAGCATTCTTAAGAAATAAGCTCATTTCTAACAAAAAAAGCGGGGTGAAATCACCTCGCTTTTTTTGTAATTTATAAACGGCAATAACTCTTTATCACTTATTTACTAGAGCTTTTTTACTTGAGCCTCGGTGTAAAGAGGATAACCATTAAGCTCCATCTTAACAATCAGTGCCTTGTTGGCTATATCGACAACCAGTTCGTCTCCTTTTTTTATTTTTCTTCTTTTCAAACAAATACGAGGAACAACCAGTGTTTTCCTATCTTCCGTTCTGATACGATAGCCACAGTCACATTTTTTGAACGTTTTGATGGTTAATTTTTTCGTTTCTATATTCATAATACAATAATTTAAGTTAGACAATAATAAATTATTGTTTTGTCTATATCATAAAAAAATGGCATTTGCAAGAAAAAAAAGCGGGGTGAAATCACCTCGCTTTTTTTGATTATTTTTCTCTGAACAAGATACTGCCATTTAAATCAATTCCGACAATAATGGCTTTGTAAAATGTATATATCGTAATCTTGTCCCCTTCGCAGATTTTTTGGTTATTAAGGCAAGTATATGGCACGATAAAGCTCAAGCCCTTATCTGTCGTTATCTCATAGCCCAAATCACCTTTAATAACCTTTTTAACCAGACCTTGCTCAATGTCCTTTTCTCTGAAGGTTCTAACCCCATTTAGAATTATTCCGATAATTATGGAATCATAGGCAATCTCCAGAATTAATTTATCTTCCTTTTTGATGCGTTTTCCTTTAAGATAAGTTTTAAAAACGCACAATGTCATCCCATTAAGCGTTCCTATTTTATAGTACGGGCCTAAATTAGTGACATTTTTTACGATTTCTGTTTTAACCACATACTGCATATATTAATAATTTAAGTTAGACAATAATAAATCGTTATTTTGTCAATATCACAAGAAAATGAAATTTGCAAGAAAAAAAGCGGGGTGAAATCACCTCGCTTTTTTTGAAATTTTTAGATTTCGGTTTCTAAAAAATTTTTTCTCCGTTTAATTCCAGTCCGAGAATCGTACCGTAATTTGAGCAATAGGCCGTGAGGTTGTCTCCGACTTTAACTTTTTTTCCTTTGAGATGTTCATCTCCCAGTGTACAGCCATAGCCGTTCGGTCCTTCTACGTTATAACCATTGTCTTTTTTGGTTACTTTGCTTACGGTGAATTCATACTTTTCCATAATTTTTATTTTTTTAGTTTCACAATAATTTTAGTTTCTTATGTCTTATACTACACATTTTAGACAAAAGCAACTATTTTTTCATATATAAAAAAGCGGGGTGAAATCACCTCGCTTTTTTAGGAATTTAATATATTAATTTCTGAGTTCGACGATTTCGCTCATCGGGACGAGTTTTATGCCCTTTTCTTCTAATGTCGGCAGCCATTCTTTTAAGGCTGCGTAGGTTTGGCTTTTTGGGTGACCAATAGCAACTGCATAGCCGTTTTTCTTAGCAATTTTTTCGGTAGCGCGAAGCTGTCCCAAGATATAGGCTTTATCATTGTTATTATCCAAAAAGACGTGGCGTGTTGCATAGTCAACGTCGTAAGCCTTAGCAACTTCCTGTCCGACCGACTTGGCCGTTGTTTTAGAATCTAAAAAGAACAAATCATGCTCTGCCAAAACTTTCATAATATCGCTCATGGCGCGTCTATCCTCGGTGAACTTGCTTCCCATGTGGTTATTGACGCCTTTCACCCCTTCAAACTTTGTCAGCATAATTTCAAAATTTTTGGTTAGCTCCTCGTCTGTCATATTAACGGTCAAGCCGTCCGGCGCGGTATACAAATCCTTATGCGGCTGCATCGGGACATGCGCCATTATCTCGTGACCGGCCGCCCTCGCCGCCTCTATCTGCTGTTCCAAATGTGGACCATAAGTCAAAAAAGATGAGGTCAAAGGTGCCTCCAAGCTGATAATATCTCTTGTGCGGCGGACATTTACTCCCATATCATCAATCACAATCGCAATCAATTTTTCCGTTTCATGGTGCGGACGCGGCAAAACTTTTACGTCTATCTCTTTGATATTCTTTTGCTGATAATGAACGGTTGAGGGAACATCTTGCTCCTGATGCTCGTCAATAATATTATCAGGAAGTTCCTCCTCATAGAGCTGGTAGCTCTTTTCATCATGAGCCTCCTGCGCTTCTTCAGACTGTTCGACCATGACATATTCAAGCTCCTCGCTGTTGCTCAAGGCCTCAATCAAATATGCAATATCATCCGATGAATTCGGTGTTTTTTCTTCTGTTATTTGCTCGCTTTCTTCCGGCTGTTTTTCTTCAACAACCGGCTTTGCGTCTTCCTTTGGTTCCGGTTGCGGTGTTTCCATATCCCTTTCCGGCTTGATTTCTATCATAACCGGTTCATCGCTTTCATAAGAAAAGCTTTCTTCTTTGTCTTGCGAAAAAATAAATGGGTGCAAAGCATAAAAAGCAAACAGGCAAAGCAAGGCCGAAACCCAAAACCTCCAGCCGGAGAAAAGGCCTTTATTTTGACCTTTTCTGTCAGCCGAACGAGCTTCTTCATAAGCTATTTTTGCTTTTTTCCGCTTTTTTGGGGACACGAGCTAGTCCTTTTTGCGCAAGGTCGGAAAAGCAATCACATCACGAACGGTTTCAGCACCGGTCAGAATAATGGCCAAGCGGTCAATTCCCATGCCCATGCCTCCGGTCGGCGGAAAGCCGATTTCCAGCGCGTTAATAAAGTCTTCATCAAGCATTTGTGCCTCGTCATCACCGGCTTCGCGGTCGGCACACTGAGCTTCAAAGCGCTCTCTCTGCTCCAGCGGGTTTGACAGCTCGGAATAAGCACAGCCCATTTCCATGCCGGCGATATAAGCATCAAAATGCTCAACCAAGCGCGGATTATTGCGGTGGGTTTTAGCCAAAGGTGAGATATCTCGCGGCATGTCCATAACCAAAGTCGGCTGGATTAAGTTTGCTTCAACTTTTTCATCAAAGACTTCGGACACAACCTTACCCCAAGAAATGGCGGCATCAGCGTTGACACCAACAGATTTTGCCAATTCTTTAGCATCTTCCAGTTTTTCAACGGTCATAAAGTCAGCGCCGGTGTATTCCTTAACCAAATCAAGCATTGACTTTCTGACAAAAGGCTGCGCCAAATCAATTTCATGCTCGCCAACCTTTATCAGGGTTGTTCCTAAAACGCTTTTGGCCACATAGCGAATCAAGTCAGGGATTAACTCGGCCATATCATTATAATCCGCATAAGCCTGATAAGCCTCCAAAGCCGTGAATTCCGGATTGTGGCTTTTATCAATACCTTCGTTGCGGAAGTTGCGGCCAATCTCAAACACGCGGTCAAAACCTCCGACAACCAATCTTTTCAAATAAAGCTCCGGCGCAATTCTTAAATACAAGTCCATATCCAACGTATTATGGTGGGTAATAAACGGCTTGGCATTGGCGCCGCCCATTATCGGGTGAAGCATCGGGGTTTCGACCTCAAGAAAGCCATGTTCTTCAAAATAGCGACGAATGGCCGACGTAATGCGGCAGCGCTTTTTGTAAATCTCTTTGGCGTCATCATTAACAATAAAATCAACATATCTTTGACGATAGCGCGCATCGATATCGGTCAAGCCGTGAAATTTTTCCGGCAGCGGCTGCAAAGACTTGCCGATAATATCAAATTTTTCGGCAGCGATAGACAGTTCTCCTCTCGGGGTGCGGCGAATGTAGCCGGTTACGCCGACGATATCACCGACATCAAGGCTTTTTAACAGCGCCAGATCTTCTTCGCTTAAGTGATTTTTATGACAAAAAGCTTGAATTTTGCCGCTTATGTCTTTGATATCAATAAACATTCCGCTATTGCGGACAGCCATCGCACGGCCAGCAACCGTTACGCGGTCTTCGGTATCCGTTCCGGCTTCAAGGTCTTTATATTTTTCTTGTAAATCTGCCGCAAACGAATCCGGCTTAAAACGATATGGGTATGGGTTATATCCCTTTTCTTCCAAAGTATGTAATTTGGCAAGGCGTGAATCGCGATGAAGCGTGCTTTCAACAGTCATAATTTTTCTCTCTTTTTTCTTATTTTACACATTCTTTTGCAAAACTATACCCCTCTTATCTAATTTTTCAACTAAATTATTCACTTTTTTATGTAAAATGTTCTTTATTTGTGATTTATTTTAATCTATAATAGTTTCAGATATAATGATTTTTTAGGTTCTGTGCCGCTAAATGGAAGGAGGTATTCGGCAATGGATAATTCTCGGTTGATTAAAAAACTTGAACATATTAAAGAACGTATGCAGAGGGCTTCTCAACAGATACAGAGAAAGCTCAAAGCCGGCGCGATTATCGCTTCTGTCGGTGCGGCAACTTCCGTTGCTCCGGCCACCAGAGCAGCGCAACCTTCCGCTGAAGACACTTCTGCCGATAAAAATGCCATTACCATGACCTTAACCTCATCGGCTTCAACTTTGCTACCGGAAAATGTTTTTACCCGCAGAACCATGGTTAATATCTCTGAAAACGCAAAAAAAATTTATGAATTTCAGAATAAAGCCGTTGATAAAAGCGGAAAAGAGATAAAAGACTTTGACAATGCTACAAAATATTCTATCTGGGATGTTTCCTACAAACGTGAGGTCGGAACATGGCAAAATCCGGTCGGCTATTATGGAAAATATGCCGGGAGCCTGCAATTTAACGACTTTAACGCGCGTAATCTTGCCATTTATGCCTTAATCAGTAAAGATTACCAAAATATTGCCGACAAGTTTTTTAATAAAAAAGACAATCCGCAAGGCTTTAAGAATGCGCTTTCTGCCTTTCAGGAAGAGTACAAGGCAAAAGGAAATCTCGCCTTTCATAGCGGCAATGTCAAACGCAGCAAGCTTTCCTCTTTTGTGGTTTCAGACTTCAAAAAACGCTTTGCCAAAGAAGGTGAGGAAAATCCTTATCAATTTCTTGATTTGCAACGCGAATATGCTTCGGATTGCTATGTGTCTTTCGGGCAGGCTGACTTTGATAAAATTGTTTCTACGTTGCAGAAAAAAAATATTGAGATTGATGACGTGGCTTGGCCGATTGTCGGTATGTGGTGTGCAAAAGAAATTGCTACCGGAAACTTTAAGGGAATTGCCGAGACCGTTGCGGGAAAAGACTTGGATTATATTAATTCACCCGATTATATCAAAAGTTTGACCAACAAATTTCCAAGCGTTTTTAAAGACGAAGGCGGGAAAAATGCAACCAAGTTTGCACTCGAGCATTTGGGTGAAGGGCATTCGTTGACCACAATTAAAGAATTGTCCCAAATTGCCAAACGTCCGAATATTTATAAAAACTATTTGCAGCTTCTGCGCTTTAAGAACAAAACCAAAAATACTTATGCAAAGGCAAAATCTGTTGACCGTGCACAAAAAAGAATTTTTGAAAATGCTCATATCCGCAGCATGTAAAAATTATATTTTTTCTTGACAGGGGCAAAATTTTATAATAGAACATTCTTAGTACAAATGTTCTATTTTTTATGGAGATAATCATGCTCACGGTTAAGCAGTATAAGCTGTTGATGTATATTAATAAGGTTTTGAAAGAAACCGGCTGCGCCCCTTCTTTTGAAGAGATGAAAAATGCCGTCGGGCTGAAATCAAAGTCCGGTATTCATGCTTTGATTGAGGCTTTGATTGAGCGTGATTTTATCCGCAAGCTGCCGCATAAGGCCCGCGCGCTTGAGGTCGTGCGGATGCCGAAGTTTAAGCCCAAAGCTATTATTGAAGAAGAAAAAAAGCGTGAAATCGCCTTGCAAAACTCGGCGGCGCAAATTCCGCTGTATGGAAAAATTGCGGCCGGAACGCCGATTGAGGCGATTGCTGATGAAAACGAGGTTATTCCCGTTCCGTTTGATATGGTTAGCCATGGGCAGTTTTATGCCTTGACCATTGAAGGCGAATCAATGATTGAAGGCGGGATTATGGACGGCGACACGGTTATTATCAAGCGGGCGGAAACAGCCAATAACGGCGATATCGTGGTAGCTCTGGTTGATGATGCTGAGGCAACGCTCAAAATTTTTAAGCGTGACGGCAATGATGTTTTGCTCATCCCGATGAACAAAGATTATGAAACGCGCCGCCTTCCGGCCGAACGCGTTAAAGTTCAGGGAATTTTGGCAGGCCTCATGCGCTCTTATCATTAAGATGGCAGTCATCTTCCTTTACGATTGGCTTTTCCTTTCTTGTCTGAGGGCGAAATAGGTTGACTGCGTTGAGACAGAAACTTAGAAAGCGGCGTTTTGAGCGCCGCTTTTTGAGATTTTATTAGAAAAACTAAAACTCAATGACGGGGCGGACCTCGTAGCTGTAGTTCTTATTGTCGTAGTCCAAACTGTAACTGCCGCCAAATCTCGAGCTCCACGCGTAGGTGTCACCGTACTCGGACGACGACCAAGCGCCTGATGAGAATTGTGTCCCATTTGCGCGGCTAAACCCTGTGTTTATAGCTTCTCGGTTATTATATACTGAGGTAATTATTCCTGCTGCCGGCAAGCACCAATCTCCGGCCTCCGTTCCCGCGGTTTTATACTCATGTGCCGCCCATGCTGCCGGATACTTGCTCTTATTCCCTGCCGCCATTATCTTTTTACTATTCCCACAACTATCATAATCTTTTGATACCGCTTCTGCTGATGTTTTATTCGGCAATGTCGATATATCCGTGCCATAGCCTCCCCACTGATAACTTCCTATCGACTTTAATGCCAGCGCCTGTCCACAGTTACCGGATTTATAAACCACAACCGCTATCGGCGTCTTGCCATCCACAACATCAGCGCTGCAAGTACCGTCACTGAACAAGATATCCCCAAGCGCACAGCTTGCAGCCAGTCCGGAACATTGCCCCCAAGGTAGAGAACATTCTCCGTCCACCAGATTATACCCTTCTTTGCAGGCACATTCCATATATTTCCCGTTGCAGGCTTCACCGACGCCAATCTCTCCTGTTCCGGTGCATTCTTGAGTATAATTATCGGGGCAGATGTAGCCACTTTCGCAATTATACGCCTCTCCAAACGGACATTTCAGGCAGTTTCCGCTGGAATTATAACTTTCGGTATAACCAAGCGCTGCACAGTCAGTTACCGCACATGACGCCGCCCAAACATTCCCGACCTCCATAGCAGACATAAGCATCGTCGAAATCATCAAACCTCTTCTGCTGTCCATCATCACCTTTCTCCTTATCTCATCTCTGCCTTAAAACTCAATCACCGGGCGAACCTCGCTGTAAACGGTCTTACTGGTGACTTCCAAACCGTAACTGTAGTTAAAGGTAGAGCGCCACGCGGTGGTATCGCTGATTGACTCGGACGACGACCAAGCGATGGTGCTTGATGTGAATTGTGTCCCCCCCGCTCGGCTGAATCCCGTGTTGATAATGCTTTGATTGTTATAATATGAATTAAATATTCCTGCTGCCGGTAAGCACCAATCTCCTGCCTTTGTTCCTGTTGTTGTATAATAATAGGCTTGCCATACCGCCGGATAGGTACTTCTAGTCCCTTGCGCTCTTATCTTCTCACTATTCTCACAACTTGCATAATCTCGTGACGCTGCTGATGCTGAACTATAGTTAGTCAAGCCCGAGATATCATCCGATGATAATCTCGTATCCCACTGATACAACGTGCCGTCATTGACCGGATTTAATGCCATCGCTTGTCCACTGCTTCCATTCATGTATACAACAACCGCTATCGGTGTTTTACCTGTCTGTAAACTCATCGAACAAGTCTTGTCTGAATAAAAGATACTTCCCAAGCGACAAACATCATCTTTCACACATCTATCCATCGCTTGATCATAAACATAATTCTCCGCATCATCACAGAACCCCACCACTGGGCGGACCTCGCGGCTGTCACTCTTATTGTTGCGGTACAAGCCGTCACTGTTGGTAAAGTAGGAGTCCCACGCCCACGTAGTGTCGCTCTCGGACGACGACCAAGCGAAGGTACTGGTTTTGAATTGTGTCCCATTTGCGCGGCTAAACCCTGTGTTTATCGCTTCTTGGTTATTATAATATGAGGTAAATATTCCTGCCGCCGGTAGACACCAATCTCCGGCCTCCGTTCCCGCGGTTTTATATTCATGTGCCGCCCATACTGCCGGATAGACACTGCTATCTCCTTGCGCTCTGATGATTACACTATTCTGACAACTTGCAAAGTCTGTTGAAGCTGATGATTTTGATGTATAGTTCGGCAAGTCAGAGATATCCGTTCCATATCCACCCCACTGATAATTTCCTATTGACTTTAATGCCAGTGCTTGTCCGGCGCCTTTGCCGTCTTTATAGACCACCACGCCGATTGGCGTTTTGCCGGAGACGACATCATCGCTGCAGGTAAAGTCATCAAACAATATCGAGCCGAGCGGGCAGTTTTCCACACAAGCGCCGTCGCCCCACATCAAGCCACCGGAACAATTACAAGACGCATATTTCCCGTTACAATCTTCACCAACACCACCGGTTTGATTCTCTCCGGTACAGGTAAATTTATAATTCATCGGGCAGACGCAAAAATATTTGTCACCATACGGACATTTCACGCCGTTATTCTGAAAACATGCAACTTCAGTATAACCCAGCTCTTCACAACTCGGCGTTTTCAGGCATTGCACATCCGCCGCCCACACATTCCCGACAACACCACCGACACCCATAGCAGACATAAGCATCGTCGAAATCATCAAACTTCTTCTGTTCATCATCATCTTTCTCCTTATCTTATCTCTGCCCTAAAACTCAAGGACGGGGCGGACCTCGTGGTTATCGTCCTTATGGAGGTTGTACAAACCGTAACTGTAGCTAAAGTAGGAGTACCACGCGAGGCTGATATTGTACTCGGACGACGACCAAGCTTTAGTGCTGGTTGTGAATTTTGTCCCACCGGCTCGGCTGTATCCTGTGTTTATGGTGCTTTGATTATTATATATTGAGGTAAATATTCCTGCTGCCGGCAAGCACCAATCTCCGGCCTCCGTTCCCGCTGTTTTATACTCATGTGCCGCCCATGCTGCCGGATACTTGCTCTTATCTCCTGCCGCGATTATTTTTGCCGTATTCCCACAGCTATCATAATCCTTAGATGCTGCTGAGTTTGAACTATAGTTTGTCAAGCCTGAGATATCCGTGCCATATCCTCCCCAATGATAACTTCCTATCGACTTTAATGCCAGCGCCTGTCCACAGTTGCCCGACTTATAAACCACAACCGCTATCGGCGTTTTGCCTGATACTGTATTCGCGCTGCAAGTTCCGTCGCTGAATAAGATATCACCAAGTGAACACTGTGCCGCATAACCACTGCACTGTCCCCAAGGTAATTTACAAACACCATCATCCCAAACATACCCCTCAGCACATCCACAAGAGGCATATTTGCCGCCGCAGACAGAACCTACACCACCGATCTCGTTTGCGCCTGTGCAGGTATACTTAAAGACTGAAGCACATTCGCCGGTGCAGAATGAATAGTCGACATTAAACGGACATTTAAGCGCCGGCCCGTTACAAGTCTGTTGCTTATAGCCCAAATCCGTGCAGCTCGGCGTTATCGCGCACCAATCCACGCCCTCACAAGTGCAGGTTTTTGCCGTTTCGTCCCAAACATAACCTTCAATACAGCCGCTCTGATAAAATTTTCCGGAGCAATCTTCCAGCGTGCACTTAAACGGCGCTGAACATTCCGGCGCCGATGACGCATATTT
>CALXTE010000017.1 GCA_944391345.1 uncultured Alphaproteobacteria bacterium | reverse complement strand
TAACCTTCCTTTGCGCATCTTTCTTTGTTGCTCAGTCCATAATCCGGAACACCCCAGCCATTTCCGTTGCCGTTACCTTTGCCGCCAAACATCTCGTCACTGCACGCCGATGTGTCCGAGATAAAACATACCGCTGCGGTTTTGTATTCTTTATTTTTTGAAATATCTTTGTTCGCAGAAAGTGAAGACACGTGCTGTTTTACAAGTTGTGTGTGTGTAGAATGTAGATTTGTAAACAGGCTAGAGCCGATTGGCGTGCTATGGTAAAGTAAGGTCTTGGTACTTAAAGTTGCACCTAATGCCGTGTTCGTCATAAGGCCTAATCCGAACACAGTTGTCCCTATAATCATATTCTTCACCATAATACCACCTCTTGCTTATCGCAACTTACACATGTCTTCACGATTCTACTGTAACATAGATTCGATTTACATGCAACAGATATTTGAATTTTTGGCAAAAAATTCAACAAATACAATAAGATAGAGTGATATTTTACGATTCTAGTTTAAGCTATTTTTGCAGATTCAAGCCTCTAGGCTTATGTCTAATCATTTCCGCCGGCGGTGCAAGGCGCGCCAAATTTCCGGCTTCATAAACTTGCCCTGCCAAATGCCGCGCTCTGCCTTTTTTGCGGATTTTTCATCATTTACATAAGAATCATCATAACGATCATAAGCCACGGCCCAGCCGGCTGCCACCATCGCGCGGTTAATATCTTTTCCATTAACATAGCAAACAGAAACTTGTCGATGATAGCGATCAATCGTAATTTTTTTGCAGTCAATATTTCCTTGCGCGACCAGCTTTTTCATATAATCAAGAGCCTTTAACCCGCAGGCATATTCTTTTCCCTTAGCATCAAAACACTTTTGTTTATATTCGGGGGCATCGATTCCTTCAAGACGAACTTCTGTTGAGCCGACCATCAAACTGTCACCGTCAATAACTTTTACAGAACCAACATTCTTTGCCGCCAAAGAAGCTAAACCTACCCCCAAAAACGCCAACATAAAATAAAAAATAAACCTCACTTCTCAGACCCAAAAATAAAAATCCGTTTAATAACCGCAAAAAAAACTTTGTTGTTTGAAAAACTATGTCCTATGATAACAACAGTTTATAAACTTTTTCAAGCTGATATTATAAGGAATATACAATCGTGTCCGGACAGATTCGTCAGAAGATAATTTTATCTGCATTATGCATAATGCTAAGCGGTTGCTATTTGCGGACAATGAATTTCAAAGAATTCGTCTCCAATCCGCTAAACGAGCAAACCGTAGTAGAAAATTCAAGATTGCGCCAACCAAGCTCTGTTGTTGTATGCCGCAGCAAACAATGTGCACCGGCCGAACTATCCATGAGCCGTGAATATATTCACAACAGCCTGCTTCATCTGCTGCAAAACAACAGCCGCAAAACCGCACTGATTTGCGAGGCTGATCCGAGCAGTCATGTCTGCCTTGAAAACTACATTCAACTTCCGATAACAAGCGGCGTAACTCAGGCTTATTTCTATGTAGATTCGGTAAAACTGACCGACGTAACCGTTGCCCGCGGCAACCAACAAATCAATTTGGTGTTAAACTATGATGTCAGCTTCAACGGCCAAACACCGGATTGCTTAGCCGCCAAAACGATTTTGTTTGCCAAAAGCGTTTCTAACATCATCATGGAAGATTCGGGCTATATGTGCCAAATGAATGCCATTGGCCAAACTTCAATCAAAACTGTTTTCTCAATTGATTACATTGACTTAGACTATGGCTATATCGGCGGCTATTACTCAATCGGCTTGTCTGGCCCGACTTATGGCGGCGGCACCGGCTACATGCTTTTGCGCCTGCCCAAAGATGCTTATCCTTTGGCGCCAAGCTTAAGAACAAACGCCAAAACGGCGCATATGAAGACCAAAGCCGAAGAGCTTCTTGACCAAGAAGTTCCGGTAGACAATAGTCTGGTAAATTCCAATGTTCAGATTTTCCCGATAAATAAATAACAATCAAAAAGCTCTGTTAGAAAAAAACAGAGCTTTTATTTTTACACATAAGAAAAATATTGTGGGCTTTGATAAAGGACGATTCTCTCCACTTCGGAAAACTTCATTTTTTTAGTGCCATACATCAGCATACCTCCCGTTTCCGGAAGTTTACCATGCTTCAGTTGAAACATTCTAACATCCGCAATCCCCATCAATATTCCGTTGGCAAACAAAACACTCCAGCCATAATCTGATGTTCCGACATTAATTTGTATGCTGTTTTGCGAAACAGTGCCAATAAATTCCTCCGGAAGATTTTTAGCAGAAACCACAAAGTAAGAATCATCCAGATGACCACTGTATTGCCGCACAAAAAGAGATGCCTCGTCCACTTGCTGCTGGGAGGAAGGCATATTGTCAACCGGTAAAACATCATCAATTTTTTCCGCCAAAGCAGAAAAAGCTGACGGCTCGAGCTCAATAGCTCTTGGCTCTTCATTTTGAGCTTCAACCGATGGCATTTTCTCAGGTTCAGCCTCATCAATTACAGTTTCTTCCGCAACAACCGCTTCAGGCTCAACAATCGGTTCAGCTTTTGCAATAGGCAGCTCTTCCGATTCTGGCTCAACAATCGGCTCTGCCTCTATCTCCGGTATTTTTTCTTCCGTAATTTCTTTAAGCGGCTCTGCTTCAAGCATGGGCAACGCCGTCGCTTCTTCTTCCTCTACTTCAAATTTCGGAATAACATGTTGCTCTTCAGCCGCGTCTCTTTGCTCACCCTCACTCAGCAAATCATCAATATTTAATCCCAAGACTTCTTCCTTAGGTTCAGCTGCCGACTGTTCTGCCAATAACTTATCAATCTGCTCCATATCAAGGTCAGCATCTTCTTCTGCACCTAAAAGCTCAGATGGATTATCATGCGCTTCCTGAGCACTAATGTGAATATCATTTTCTGACATAACCGGACTATTCTCTGCTTCGGCAGAAACGGCAGGGGCCAAGGGCTCGTCCTCTTCACCTTCAACCGCCAAATCAACCGCACCGTCATCATCTAAAATATCATTAACCTCATTGTCGACATCAGAAGAAGATTTTTGCCACTCTCGAATAAAATCAGGTGTTTCTTCTTGAGCTGTTTTTTGCGCTTCTTCTTGTCGAATTTGTTCGGCCACCACCTCATCATCTCTAATCATAGACATATTCTCCGGACGTTTAAACTTTGCCTGAGGCAGGTTCATGTTAGATTTATCATAGCTCGGCGGCATCATATGTTCGATTCCGTCATCATCGACATAAGTTTCTGTCCGAAACACCGGAACGGCTTTTCCCAGCGGTGGCTTTGGCTTAGCCACCGGTTGTTTCTTTGGCTTTTTTTTCACCGGAACATATTTGCGCGGAACGGAAAGCTCAACTTTCCCCGCCTCAAAATCACTCACGGCTGCCGGCTCAACTTGCCCCATCATATCAGCCACAGACAGCTCAGCAGAATCATTTATTTCAGTATCAGCCATAAACACTCTCAACAAAACTTTTTGCATAATATAACAGCATAATATTAATATGCCTTTAACAAAAGAAACCCCGTCAAAAAAATAATTGACGGGGAGTTTTTTCAGCTAAAGAAATAGCGGAACGGTTTGCTATAAGGGAATACTAATGAGTACCCTCAAGCCTCCCATATCACTATCACCCAAAGTAATTGTACCACCATGAGAGCTGATAACATCTTTGGCAATGGACAAGCCCAAACCGACACCTCCGGTTTCTTTATTGCGAGACCCTTCAACTCTGTAAAAAGCCTTGAAGACATCTTCGCGCTTATCTTTCGGAATCCCCGGTCCATCATCATCAACCGTAATCTCCATTCGGTGATTATTGCTTTCAAGCTTAACGGCAACCGTCTTACCATAATTAAATGCATTAGAAATAATATTAGTCAAAGCGCGTTTTAAGCCTTGCTCACGCCCCTGAATAGCACTAACCTGATCATTGGTTGCATAGCGGATAAGAGCGTTTTTGTTACGGAATTTATTAAGAATGCTCAAAATCAACTCATTCATATCCACAAAGGTTGACTTCTCACCGGCTTCACCGCTGACAAAATCCAAATAGCCATCAAGCATTTTTTCCATTTCAGAAATATCTTGCATCAGGTCATCTCTGTCTTGGCCTTTAGGCATCATCTCAGCCTGCAAGCGCATACGAGTCAACGGCGTGCGCAAATCATGAGAAACACCGGCCAACATTTGTGTACGTTCACTAATCTGGCGCTGAATACGCTCTTTCATTTTAATAAAAGCCAGACCGGCTTTGCGCACTTCGGAAGACCCATAAGGCTTAAAGTCTTTATTATCGATCCCTTTACCAAAGTCTTCGGAAAAATGGGCCAAATCAGCAATAGAACGAACCTGTATTCTCAAGAACAAAACCGCGACCAAAAACAGCAGTAACGATGTTCCGACCATCCAGGCCACAAATCCGAATACCGCACTGGTAAAAATATTTTTAGAAGAAGTGTCAAAGCGATAAAGCCCTTGAGGCGTATCAACCAAAATCCACAAAACTTCGCGCTTATCGGTCATATAAACAACCGTGTCATAATCCGGAAATTTTTCTTTTAGAGATTCCTCCAAAAATCCGGTTATCAACTTGTTATTTTTCGTCGCCTTGTGCATAAACTGATGCTTTTCATCATTATTATAGAAAGTTGCATTCAAGTTCATGTTTTTTTCCGTCAAAGACGAAATCTGTGCCAATTTTTCAGCATCGCCTTGGCTATAATCAATAACCGTAGCAATGTCTGAGGTCAAATTTTCAGACAACTTCCGCCCCATACGCGACCAGTTGCCGTTAAAAAATGCCACAATCGAAACAACCTGAACCACAATCAGCGGAATAAAGATTAATAACATAGTGCGAAAGAACAATGTCTTCGGCAAAAACTTAAGCTTCAAATAGCGCAACGAGCTATCGACGGCTTTAGGAAATTTAACATGCATAATAAAACACTCCAAAATTTTAACTGCTTAGATAGTAGAATGAAAAGAAAATAAATTCCAGTAAAATAAACTAACAAAACATTTCAAAATGAAAAAAACTTTACTCAGGAAGGAGCATATAGCCTTTACCGCGCACTGTCTGCAAAAAGCGCGGATTTTTAGAATCTTTTTCTATTTTTTTGCGCAAACGCGTAATCTGCACATCAATCGAACGAGGGCTCTGCCCTGCCCCTAAGAGTTCGGCAAGTTTTTCGCGAGAAAAAACCTGTCCGAATTTCTGAGCCAAAACCGAAAGCAAGGCCTGTTCGACCGGCGTAATATGCACCACCTGCCCTTGCTTGGTTAAAAGCTCCTTGGTCGTCAGATTATAAACACACAAGCCCAGAGAAAGCGTTTCCGGTGCCGCAAGTTTTTGAGCCGGCGACCGACGCAAAATATTTTTAATCCGCAAGATAAGTTCTTGCGGCTCAAAGGGCTTGGGCAAATAATCATCAGCACCGGTTTCAAGCCCGATAATTCGATCCGCCGTTTCTCCCATCGCTGTCAGCAAAATAACCGGCACATCACTTTCCTGACGCAGTTTGTGCAAAAACACAAGCCCCGATTCTTCAGGCATCATGATATCAAGGATAATCAAATCAAACTCATACTGAGCAAGCCGCGCTCTGGCCTCATTGGCATTTTTGGCAGCCGACACAAGGAAATCGCTCTTAAGCAAAAACCTTTGCAACAAAGAGCGAAGCCTTGTATCATCATCGACCACCAAAATATGTTTTTTTTGCATATCGGGCAAGGGCGCATTCCTTCATTTATTTTGCCTTGGGCGCAGAAGCCGCCTTAGCCTTTTTAGCCTTAGCCACAGAAGATTTCTTGGCTTTGTTTTTAACGGCTTTTTTAACCTTTTCTGCAGCTTGAATAACTTTCTGCGTAGCGGCTTTTACTTCCTTTTTAATTGTCTGAGAAGCAGCCTCACCGCGCACATATTCCATCCCTTTTTCAAAATATTGATATCCGGTAATAAAGGTCAATGCGCCGGCAATCCAAAGCAAGATTTCACCGGTAACGGCAAAGAAAGAGCTAACGCCGCCGAGCAAAATCAAAGACAGAGCGGTCATCTGGAAACCGGTTTTCCACTTAGCCAAACGCGTAACCGGCATACCGATTTTAACTTCGGCTAAAAATTCGCGCAAACCAGAAACCAAAACCTCACGGCACATAATGATAACCACCGGAATATAGCTGATTTCATTAACCATACGATTCGCCACAATAATTAGCAGGGCAGAAACCACCAACAGCTTATCGGCAATCGGGTCAAACAACCGCCCAAAAGCAGAAGTCTCATTGCGGCTGCGCGCCAAATATCCGTCAAAATAATCGGTAATTGAGGCAATAATAAACAATACCGCCGCCAACACCGACCACATCAAAGAATGAATGTAAATTGAAAGAAAAATAACGGGAATAACAACAATACGAGAGATTGTTAAAAGATTTGGTAAATTATACACGATACTCACCCTTAATTAAGTTAACAAAATAAGAAGTTAGAGATATCATATTTCAGTTTTTTCAACTATGGAAGTAGTTATAAATTTTTTCCGCTGTTTTTTTGCTTATACCGCTGACTTTTTCAATATCTTTGAGCGAAGCCTGAGAAATTTCCTCAACCGAACCAAAATGGTTAAGCAAATCGCGCTTACGAGAGGCTCCGATTCCCTCAATCTCGTCAAGACGCGATTTATAAATTGATTTTTCGCGGCGTTTGCGATGCGTTCCGATAGCAAAACGATGCGCCTCATCACGAATATTTTGCATATAAAAAGCAATCGGAGATTGGAACGGCAAAGAAAAACTGTCTTTTCCCATTTGATGATAAAATTCCTTACCGGCATTACGCTCCGGCCCTTTGGAAATTGCGATGATGGCAATTCCGGAAAGATCATAATTTTTAAGCGCCTCATGCACGGCATGGAGCTGTCCGAGCCCACCATCCAACAAAATCACGTCAGGACGATTCTCCGGTGTCATACGCTCAAAACGCCGCGTTAAAACCTCCTTCATCATCGCAAAATCATCATTGGTAATGTCCGGATTTTTGATGTTAAACGTGCGATATTGTTTTTTATCAAAACCCTCCGGCGTTGCCACAATCATCGCCCCGATGGCATAAGCCCCTTGAATATGCGAGTTATCATAAACTTCGATTCGTTGAGGGATACGTGGCAAAGAAAATATCTGTTGCATTTCCGTCAGATTAGAAAGCACCGAGGCCTCAAGCGCTATTTTCCGCTCAATGGAAGCCAAAGCATTTTCACGTGCACGTTCCTGCAATTTAAATTTGTTACCTTTTTGATAAGTGTTTATTTTAACCCCGAGGGCCTCCTGCAAAAAATCCTTCCCCGGCAAAGTTTCAGAAACAATAATCTCTTTTGGCGGAAAATGATTATTATAAAAAGAGCTTAAAAAGGCCTCTAAAATTTCCGCATCTTCAGCGCCTTCCGCTTGCTTTGGAAAATAAGGCACATTACCACAGTTTTGACCGGAACGAATAAAAAACACCTGAATGCAAACCATATCGCTTTTCCGAGCCAAAGCCACCACATCGCAAGACTTAATATCGGCATATTCCACCATATTGCCGCTCTGCACATTTGTAAGCGCGCGGATCCTGTCGCGATAAGACATCGCCAGTTCAAAATCGAGATTATCACTGGCCTGTTGCATCAGTTTTGAAAACTCGTCTTGGATTTTGGTGTTCTTTCCTTCCAAAAAATCAAGCGCTTCATTAACCAGCTTCCGATAATCTTCCTGAGAGATTTTGCCCACACAAGGCGCCGAACAACGCTTAATCTGATAAAGCAGACAAGGACGTTGACGATTATGAAACACATTGTCGCGACAAGACCGCAGCAAAAACGCTTTCTGTACCGTGTCCAACACCGAATTCACCGCACCGATACTGGCAAAAGGACCGAAATATTTGCACTTATCATTACGCGCGCCGCGATACTTGCGCAGCGCCGGAAATTCGGATTGCACATCTATCATCAAATGCGGAAAAGTTTTGTCATCTTTAAGCAGAATATTATATTTCGGCTCAAGGTTTTTAATCAGCTCATTTTCAACCAGCAAGGCCTTTGCCTCACTTTCCACAATAATAAACTCCATGCGCTTAATTTCGGACACCATCCGCTGCAAGCGCGCCGGCAATCGATTAAAATGAGAATAAGCGACGATTCGTTTTTTAATATTTTTTGCCTTACCGACATAAAGAACCTTATCGCCCTCACCGATCATCCGATAAACCCCGGGTTTTTCCGGTGCGATGGCAATATGTTTTTTCAACACTTCAAGCCCGCAAGCAATATCCGCCACAATCAAACCTTTTCAAAGAAAAAAATAAACTAGATCTCTTTATTTTTAATATTTTTACCAAACAAATCAAGCGCAGAAAAAATTTTTTGAGAAGAATTTTTATCAAGAAATTTATCCGTCATATGCGCAATTTTATGTTTCCAAATTTCATCAACATGCTCCCCCGTCCCCAATGTCTGATAAAATCGACTTAAAAAGGCGCGCAGTTTTTTCTCATTTTTTGCATCAGGCTTATCCCAAGCCTTTCTCCAGTCAAAAGACGTATCTGAGACGGCATAATCTTCAAAAGCATTAATCATATCACACCACTTATCATAGCGGTGTTCGCCCAGATTTTCGCGAACCAGCCCGTTAAATTGCTCAATTTTTTGCAGATTATTTTCAAGCCGCCATTTGGTAAAAGCCGCAAACATCTTTTGAATTGTCGGAAAAAGAGGATGATTTTTAGCCTCATCGGATTGACATTCTATAATTTTTGCCAACAACTCTGTCCGTCGTTCAAAGGAAACATAAGAATTAACGACATTTCGCACAAAGTTATGTCGCTCTTGATAGAGCAACACATCGCAAAACTTCATAAAATCAGATTCGGAAAACTCTTGAGAACAAGCTTTATCATCAAACAAATCAACACCATGAGCTAACTCATGCCGAATAATTTTTTGCAAATGATTTTCTTCCAAAGAACACTTTTTATAATTAATTCCAAGCACCAAAAAATCATCATTATTATACTGCAAATATGCAGACGCATCTTTACCTGACTTCAAGTTCAACTTTTTCGCAGGCCGATCCTGATGAAGCATCAAAACTCCGTTATTTTTAGCAAAGAAAAGCGCCGCCTCGTTTTTTTCAAACTTTGAAAAAGTTTTGTTCCACAAGCGCAACATATCTCCGGCCCAAAAAAATTCATCAGGAAAATCAGCATTTCTAAAAACCTGCTCGGTAAAGGGAATATCAGAAGAAATATCTAACCCCACCTGCTCCGAAAAATTTTCTCTATCACGCACAAAAACAACCTTATCAAAGGGCTTAACCCCTTTTTGCCAAACACCGTTATGAGGCAATGTTACAGCCTCATGAATTGTCTTTGTTTGAGCATCATATTTTCTTTCAAAGAAAGAAATGTTTACCGACAACGGCTTCTTTTTCTCCAAAGTCTTGCGCTTTTGTTTCAAAAAGCTATAAATTTTCCAACGGGCTGCCTGCTTTGGCGTAAGCGAATAATTAACGTCCGGACAATCCACATTCCGAAAAGCCGCCTCTTCGCGCAAAACCTCAAACGGCGCATCTTCGCGAAAATAATGATAATTCATCATTTGACCGGCAGCATCTGTCCCCTCAAGAAATTTTGCCTCACATTCAGCCGGAGCCGATTGTTTAATAAAATAAAAATCCCAAAAACGACGCACCAAAGAAGCATCGCCGCTCTGCACCAACAAGGCCAAAACCGAATTTTTTCGCTGAGGATATGGCGGAACAAAATTTGAATACGCCACCATCTGCTTGGCAATCGGAAAATGTTTTGCAAGCAAATCAAAGCGCTTAAACTGCACAATTTCTTGCGCAATCTTTGCATTCAGTGCTGAAATGTTAATCTTATTTTGCATGCAAAACTCCCTAAATCTGCCGCATGATACAATGTTTCCGAAATTTTGTCCACCATTTTTTTAGTGAAAGTTTAAGATTTTTATGGTATAATTAATCTTGATAGTAAGGATAAATGCAAGAAGCAAACATAAATGGAGAAACAACATGGCTGAATTAGGTGCAATAAGTTCATATGCCCTTGCCGTACAAGAGATGCAGATGTCACTGGTAAAACAACAGATTGATGCACAGCAGCAGGTAATAGAGACCTTATTAGACCCTGACCGCTCAGTACCAAGCTCATCGACTGTCGGCACGAATGTTGACATATCGTTATAGAGATATATCCTATAAAAACCTCTTTGAATCATCTCAAAGAGGTTTTTTAATTTACCAAACAATAAAGTTAATAAACAAAACGGCTAAGGTATTAATGACCATAAAAGAAACTGCCGTTCCGAGCGAATTAACAATCATTTTTGCATAATCGAGAGTCGTTTCGCTTTCATCACGATAGCGGCGTGCTAAAGTAAAATTATACAGAACCGCGGCAAAAACAGCCAAAGCATAAATCGGCCAACTGGTAAAAAATTCAACCAACTGCTCTGAATCAAACTTTCCCCCTTCAATCAACCCGAGAACAAGCGCCAGCAAAGCCACGGGATTAAGCAAAATTCCGGAAGAAAACAAAGCCGCCAATCCGCGAAACATTTATTTAGCCTGCCCCCACACGCGCCGAGAAAGAATACGACTATTACTTTCTTCAAAGCTGCGCGGCCAAACAAAGCGCTGACGAGAAGGCGTAGAAACAATTTCGCCGCCTTTAATAACGGTAGCGGCAATCAGTTCCATATTACCGCGGCGAACTTGAGGCTTAGAGCTATATTTAGACCAATCAAAATTTTCAACAATACGACTATTCATAGAGCCTCCTGAAAAACAAACTCCAACTGCTTGCAGTTTACGCCCTGTAAAGTAAATAAAGACTTAAAAAAAATCAAGAAATTTTTTTCGCCACTCTCCCATCTCAAAATAAAAATCATCTTGCACGCTTAGCAATTTTATGATATAATCGAGTCGTGAAGGCAAACTATGAGGAGAAGTATTATGTTTATCTCACGACAAAAGGCGGTTCTGACCGCGGCGTTATGTTTGGTGACAGGACTTTTGCCAAGCAACGCCAAAGCTGATATTTCTTTTATCATAGATGAAACACACCTTGCCGACACGCTTCACACCCACCTTTATTCTTCTCCGCGTTTGCCTTCACTTTCTGAAATTCAATTAGCTGCCGTCTGCTTTGTAACCGATATGTCCGAATGCGAAGACAATATCTTTGGTAATAATTCAAACAATCCGCCGGACTATGATTTAAACCCGCTTAATCGCTGTCATAATGAAGGATATACAGTAACCAATTGCCCCGACGGCTATAAACCCGGTGGCAAAAAATGTCCCTATGGCGCTTATTATTCTGATTGCGTTAAAGCTTGTCCGTCGGGTTATATCACTTGCGAAGCGCCTTATTATGGTGTTGGCGAAGCTTGCGGCGGCAAATATGCCTCTTGTGATTGCACCCCTTGCGGCGCCGGATATGATTATACCACAATCCCCGAAGGTTATGTCCAAGACGGCGAAGTCTGCCTCGACTGTGATGGCATCAAGAAATACAAAGTCAAACCCAATCCTTGCGACGGCTTTCAAGATTGCGGCTCAATGGGCGGAGAAGCAGACGCAGAAACCTGTCAGTCCGGTAATACAATCAAATATGACAACTGCAAACCTTGCCCGAACTTGGGAAAATACACGACTTGCCCACAAGGCATGAATTGCGAATATGAGGAATGTTCGGGTTTGTGGTATATGACCACCTGCCAAAACAATTATACTTATTATTGCGGCTTTTGCCCAGCTTATTAAAATGAGGAGAACAAAAATGAAAAGAATATTCTACTACACCACGACAGCCCTTGTCTTAAGTTGCGGCATAACTCAAGCCCAAACCTGCGTTCCAACCCCGACTTGTTCCTCCCTTGGTTATACCAGCACATCAAGCTGCACCAACGGAATTAAATGTCCGTTTGGCAATTATTGGAATTGTGATTTGGCAAATAAAATCACAGAATTAACGAATAAGATAACAGAACAAACAAATAAAATAACGGAGATAGAGAAAAAAGTCGAAGAAGTAGAGGTAATAGTAACAAGACCGAATAGTGCATTAAAATTCTGTGGAGTAGGAAACATATTCTATTCAGATTGGACCTGTTCCATAGAATTGGATAGTAGTAAAACGCCGATAGGCGTTGTTGTCTACGATGATGGTTTAGGGCATGGGCAGGTAATGGCTCTAAAATCGATAGGAAACTATGAATGGGGAGGATATGCCACGGATATTCCGACACTGTCAAACTATAATTCAGCTGAAGTAGCACAAAATGATATAGGAAGTTGCGCTAATAGTGCAAAGATAATGGCAGCGGGGAATAAGAGTAAATATCCAGCTGTGTGGGCGGCAAATGAGTATAAAACAGAAGGAACGAGTGCGGGCGATTGGTGCCTACCGGCAGCAGGAATATTTACCTCATATTATAATAACCAAGATGCAATTAATTCAGGTTTTACCAAAGCCGGTGGGACAAAATTCACAACCAGCACCTACGCTTGGTCGTCGTCCGAGCTCAATAGTCGCAACGCGTGGACCTCAAACTTTAGCAGTAGCTACGGTTTGAACAGCTACGGCGGTAAGAGTGGCAGCTACGTGGTCCGCCCCGTCCTCGCTTTTTAGGTTTTTATCTTCAGCAAAAAACGCGAGGAGAAAATCCCCGCGTTTTTTTCATGCAACTAAAACTCAAAATTTAGGCGGCTTGTTCAACGGCTTTTTTAATATCGGCAGCCGCCTCATTAACCAAAGTTTCATCTTTGCCGCCAACCCAAATACGAACCACCGGCTCCGTCCCAGAGGCACGGAAAACCACGCGACCACAGGCCGCAACTTTTTGCGAAGCCTCATCGGCTGCTTTCAAAACCTGTTCATCGGCCATAATTTTTTTAACCACGGCATTATCAGCAAAACGCAGATTAAACGCCGCCACCGGCTCCAAAGAAAAGACCGGAAACAACTCGCTCATTTTCTTTTTGCTGTTGACCAGAGCCAAACTCAAGAACAAGCCGACAACCAAAGCATCACCGGTTTTTGAATAATCTCCCAAAACCACATGTCCCGATTCTTCACCGCCGACAGCAGCTTTGACTTCTTTCATCTTTTCAATCACATAGCGTTCGCCGACTTTGGTCGCATAATATTCAACCCCCAAAGAACGGATAAAACTGTCTAATCCGGTATTAGAAACGATTGTCGAAACCACCGGACGATTGTTAAGCACCCCCTGATCTTTCATGCTTTGAGCAATAAAGGCAATCAACTGTTCGCTCGCAACTTTTTCCCCTTTTTCGTTGCAAACAATGATTCGGTCTCCGTCTCCGTCGCAAGCAATACCGAGATGAGCATGAGCTTCTTTAACGACTTTGAGCATATTATCAATATGCTGAGAGCCGCAGTCTTTGTTGATGTTACAACCATCAGGTTCATGCGCCAAAGCAATCACACCGGCCCCAAGATTCATAAAAATCTCGGGCATAATTTTATAAAAAGCCCCATTAGCACAATCAAGCACAATGCGCAAGCCTTTAAGCGGCTGTTCTTCTGAGCCGACTATTGGCAAAACCTTGTCCAAATAAGCGACAACCGCGTCGGGAACTTCCGTCACTTGCCCGATATTATCAGGAGAAAGAGAAAAATCTTCGGCTTTCAGCACCGCTTCAATTTTGGCGGTATCTTCATCAGAAAACTTATCGCCTTGAGCATTGATTAGTTTAATGCCATTGTCATGATACGGGTTGTGTGACGCGGTAATCATCACCGCCATATCAACATCAAGCGTCGGCGTGACCGTGGTCAAAGCCGGCGTTGGCAAAACCCCGAGCAGCAACACATCAACACCGGCCGCCATAAAACCGGAAGCCAAAGCCGATTCGAGCATTTTTCCCGAAATTCGGGTATCACGGGCAATCGCAACTTTTTTCTTTGACGTGCAAACCAAATTTCCGGCCGCCATCGCCAGTTTAAGCGCAAAATCTGCCGTCATCGGAAATTGATTGGCCACCCCGCGCACACCGTCTGTTCCAAATAATTTATCACTCATAAAAAAATCCCTCTCTCTTTAATAAAAAATATAGCAACATCATAAACACAAAAAACCCGATCGACAAGCCCTTCCTGCGGTTATACCGATAACAAGATATTAAAGATTGTAACAAAAAAAAGGAGAAAGGAATTTTCCTTTCTCCTAAGGTTTTACCACAAAAGACCAAGCTTGCGGAGTTCGGCTGTTTTGGTTTGTAAGAACTTCTCGGCATCTTCCATTCGATGATGAGCAATCGAATAAAGAAAATCCGTCATATTATCCGTAACGCAGGCCGTCGCCGTGCCAAAAGTAACCATTTCACAAGCAATATTCCGATAGCCGTAATACAAAGCACATTCCGACGTTACAATCAGAACGTTTACAAAATTCTGCAACCAGAAAACTCGGTCTAACACCGGCAAAAAGCTTTCAAATTCCGAATGTTTTGGCTTATAATCCCAGTGAACAATCAAATAGTCCCGATTTGATGAAAAACGCTTCATTGCCTCGTCCACGGCCTGAATAGCCGTTTCTTCCGCCCTGTCATCAAAACCCAAAGCTTTCCGATTTTCAGCTTGCAATTTTTCAATATACGAGCGCGAACAGCCACGTATCACAAAACCACGAAGTCGATTTGACCACTCTTTTGCAAAAGGCTTTTCGCAATAAATCATCACATCATGCTGCCAATCCCAAACGGGTTTATTCAACAAACCGACTAACCGATAAAGGAAGGAACTGTCAAATTTTTCCTCTTCATCCGGAAAAGAACGATATGCCACATGAACATAATAAGGCTCATGGCCTTGTTGCTTAAGCGCGTCCTCTTCGGCTTTTGTAAAGATATAAGGCGATTCCAAACACCGATACGGCAAATGATAAGCCTCTAAAAGCTTAATGGCTTCCACCACATCAAGATTCTTTTGACCGATAATAAAATAATAATTTTTTTCCATAAATTTATAATGTTTAAATTAATAATAAAATGAACAAACAAGAAGTAACAAATCCGGCACCAAATGTCAACCCAAATTTAGACAAAATAAATTTTCTATAAGTTAGCCATTGCACGCGCTTTGTAAAAGCTCGGAGAACGAGGCAAATAATAAGATTTAAGGGCGACGACACCACAGCGTACAGAGCAGTACGTGAGGATGTCGGAGACCTGCGAAATCTGTATTAGTTGCCCGTTATACGAGCTTTTAGTAAAATGCCTCTAGATGTGCTGTTATACACAGTTTTTTTCAAAAAGTTTGGAGAATGAGTCGAGTAGTAGGCGTCAAGGGCAAAAGTACCGCAGCGTACAGAGTAGTACGTGAGGAAACTTTTGACCCGAAGACAACGCACTAATCGACCATTACACGAGTTTTTCAAAAAGCTTGATATGTGAGTCGAATAATAAGATTTAAGGAAGGAAAAAGCGCAGTGTACACAGTAGTACATGAGCATTTTTCCTATCCGCAAAATCTGTATTAGTCGACCTCAGAGCGAGCTTTTTTATAGCTCGGGGACAGACGCCTGCGTCCTCTTCTCCTCCGCCACCGGCGCATCATGAGTGATGTCAATCGGCTCACCTTTGATGACCTTGTCAATGTCTTCTCCGGTTAGGGTTTCATACTCAATGAGGGCTTGCGCCAAACGCTCCCACTCGGTGTTCTTTTCCTTAAGAAGAGCAAGGGCTTTATCATGCGCATCAAGCACTAAGGACTTGATTTCAGCATCAACAAGACGCGCGGTGTCTTCACTCATATTTTTGTTCTGCGTAACCGACTTGCCTAAAAAGACTTCACCGGAATTTTCGGCATAAAGAACCGGCCCGAGCTTGTCGCTCATTCCCCATTCGGTCACCATGGAACGTGCAAGATTTGTCGCCGCCGCAATATCGGAAGACGCACCGGATGTCACCTCCGAATGACCGAATTTAAGCTCTTCGGCTGCACGTCCGCCCATAACCGAAACAAGGCGTGCCAACATCTGTTGCCGAGAGAAGGAATAACGATCTTTTTCCGGCAGATATTGCACCATACCCAGCGCCCGTCCGCGCGGAATAATCGTCGCTTTGTGAATAGGGTCAGCCCCTTCGGTAAACAGACCGCAAATCGCGTGTCCGGCCTCATGATAAGCGGTGAGTTTTTTCTCTTTTTCATCCATTGCCATCGACTTGCGCTCATTTCCCATAAGGACTTTATCTTTGGCGTCATCAAAATCTTTCGAGGTAACTTTGCGCTTATTTTTGCGCGCCGCCAGCAAGGCTGCTTCATTGACAAGGTTTGCCAAATCGGCACCGGAGAACCCCGGCGTTCCGCGAGCAATAACCGACAAATTCACATCTTTTGCCAAAGGAACTTTGCGCACATGAACTTTCAAAATCTCCTCACGACCTTTAACATCAGGGTTCGCTACCGTAACTTGACGGTCAAAACGCCCCGGACGCAGCAAAGCCGGATCCAAAACATCGGGACGGTTGGTCGCCGCGATTAAAATCACATTTTCATTGGCATCAAAACCATCCATTTCGACAAGGAGCTGGTTCAAGGTCTGCTCGCGCTCATCATTACCGCCGCCAAGACCGGCACCGCGATGACGTCCAACCGCATCGATTTCATCAATGAACAACAAGCAAGGTGCATTTTTCTTCGCCTGAGCAAACATATCACGCACGCGTGACGCACCGACACCGACAAACATCTCCACAAAGTCTGACCCTGAAATTGAGAAGAACGGCACATTAGCCTCACCAGCCACAGCTTTGGCCAACAAGGTTTTACCGGTTCCCGGAGGGCCTACAAGCAAAACGCCCTTCGGAATTTTTCCGCCCAAGCGTTGAAATTTGGCCGGATCTTTCAAAAAGTCGATAATCTCTTCGAGCTCTTGCTTCGATTCGTCACAACCGGCCACATCGGCAAAAGTCACTTTTTTGTTATTTTCAATCAGACGAGCGCGCGACTTTCCAAAACTCATGGCCTTATTATTGCCGGAGTTTGCCTGTCGCATGAAATAAATCCACACGCCGACCAACAAAATCATCGGAAACCAAGAAATAAACACATTCCAAAAAGTTGAAGAAGACGTATCCAGCGGCCGAGCCTCAACCTTCACCCCATTTTTGCGCAAGGTTTCAACCATGCTCGGATCATAGGGAGAATAAGAATTAAACGCACTGCCATCACTCAAAACGCCGGTAATTTGCGGTCCTTCAATCACCACGCTGCTGACTTTTTTATTTTCAGCCATATTCATAAAATCAGAAAAAGCGAGCGACTGCCCTTTTCCCTGATAAGAAGGACCTGCGCCGTTCATCAGCACGGACAAGATAACCAACGCGGCAAGCCACACCGCCATAGACTTAAACTGTTTCATTGAGTTTCCTTATCAAAATAATCAAGCAACTATTAAATATAGGGAGAAAGAGTCAAAAACTCAAGAGGCATTTTCCCCTTTTCCGCCAAAGACAAGCGCCGCCCGCAGTTTATAGGGCAACGACACTTTTTCAAAACGAGGATTATCTTTAACAAAATCCTCCCAAACTTTTTTTGAGAGCACTTGAGCAGAGGCGCGTTCGGCCACCACCCACAAGCATTTTTGAAACACAAAAATTTCGCATCCGCCGAGCGTCCGCCCTTTGGGATTCAGAGAGAGCAAAACCGCAACAATGTTCAACACTTCTTTGGCTTCGGGGGTATAAACATTTTGCCCGACGGTTTTAATCATCAAAGCCAACAAATGATACTGCATTTCTTCATGAAGCGAAGCAAAAAAGGACAACGGCAAAGAAGCCCCAACTTTGGCCCATTTTTTAACATTATTTGAAAACAGCTTTGAAACTTCGCCATCAACAAAACTTCTGGTCCGCGCCAAAACACCACAGGTATCAGCCAAGCGCCGAACCGAAATTCCGACCTCTGTTTCCAGAAGGGGCAAAAACTTACGAATTTTCACCCGCAAAAAATCATCATTTTGATTAGAAGGGTCTTCCACCCATTGCACATTTTTATTCTTCAAATAAGCTTTAAGTTCTTCGGGAGCATCACCAAGTTGCGGCCGAATAATTTTCAAACCCGACATCTCGCTGCAAGGCAAAATACCGCTCAAACCTGAAACCCCGCTTCCACGTGCCAACCGCAGCAAAAAGGTCTCCGCCTGATCGCGCATATGATGTCCGGTTGCATAAACCTTAATATCATGCGCCAAGCACCAATCAGCAATCAACCGATATCGCGCCGAACGCGCCGCTTCTTCGATTCCCGAGGTCGGCTTTTCGCCTTCCCAAGTTAGAATATGATGCTCGATTCCAAATTGCTTCATCAGTTGCGCCACATAAGCCGCTTCATCCCCCGATTCGGAACGGAGCTTATGATCAACCGTCAACGCCACAACTTTTTTGCCGTTTTTCTTTGCCCAGTCATTAAGCCGCAACACCAGCGCCAATGAATCGGCACCGCCGGAAACACCGGCGGCAATAACCTCATCATCTATCGGATTCGTAGCAAAAAATTTTTCCATTAACGGCCTCAAACAACTGCGCAATTACTTGCAAAGTTTTTTCGCCGCAGCCGCTGCTTTTTCGAGCAAAGCTTTTTCAGCTTTCGGAAACTCACTTGGCAAAGACTGATAAGCCGCGCAAGCCTCAGCTTTTTTATCAAGCTGTTGCATCGACATTCCGAGCTTATAAAGGCTGTCAGCACCTTTGTTTCCGTCCTTATAATCTTTATAGGCTTTTCCGAAAGCAACGGCAGCCTTGGCATAATCTTTGCGGTTATAAGACACTTCACCGAGCCAATATTGAGCATTACCGGCCAATTTTTCTTTCGGATAATCTTTTAAGATAAGATTAAAAGAGGTTTCGGCGGCGGCATAATCAGAGGCATTATAAGCATCCATCGCTTTTTTATACAACTCATCAACCGAGAGCTTGGCTGCTGGTTTTGGAGCCTCTTTCTTAGGCAATTCTAAAGGCGCAAGCTCTTCACCGCTGACAGAATCACCGGACAAAGACTTTGCCGGATTCGCAGCAACTGGCGCGTCAAATTTTTTTCCCTTAGCTTCAGTCCCTAAGCCCTTAGCATCAATCTTTTTTCCTTCCAGAAGCTTAAAACGCACATCAATATCCTGATTAAGCACCTTAAAGCGCTCATCAACCTGCTTAAACTGATGCTCTAACTCATCCATACGTCCTGAAATTTGGCGCACGGTCTCTTCCATCTGGCTAAGGCGCTGTTGTACAGTACCGGAATTTGCTGTCGGATCGCCATCTATCTGCCCACGATAAATTTGATTTTGCAACACACGCAAATCATCGCGCAACTGCCGCACATCAGCCTCAAGCCCTGTCTGAGCCAAAGCAGCCAGTGGCATAACCGCACAAGACAAAACAACCAACGACAGTTTCCAATTTTTCATCACAAAGCTCCCAATACGAAAAAAATTTCAAATTCACCGCCTAGAGTAAAGCAATTTTCCTTCAATCTCAAGCCTTATTTTTCAGCCTCTGAACAGAAAAAAAGTGCTCGCCCGATAAGCGAACACTTTTTTCAAACCAGAATACAATCTGACTGTAATTATTCGGCAGAAGCCTTAACAACAGTTACAGCGCGACGGTTCTGAGCCCAAGCGGTTTCGTTGTTACCGAGAACAGCCGGTCTTTCTTTACCGTAAGAGATTGTAGAAATTCTGTCAGCAGCAACACCTTGAGAAATCAGGTATTGTTTAACGGCATTTGCACGACGTTCACCCAAGGCCAAGTTGTACTCTCTGGTACCTCTTTCATCGCAGTAGCCTTGAACGATAACGTCAACATTTTCGTTAGCTTTCAACCAATCAACCTGTGTTTGCAAAATCTCAACAGCATTGTCAGACAAAGCAGAGCTATCGAAAGCAAAGAAAACTCTATCTTCAGCATGAGCCATGAAGTCGCGAGCTTCTCTAGATTCGCACTCAGCACCGCCGAACAGACCGCCATTAGAATCAAAAGCGGAACAACCTGTTAAGAAAGCGAAAGCGCAGAACAAACTCAAAAGTTTTTTCATATTAATTACTCCATATGGTTTTTTGTAAATCTTAATTGTTAAACAACTAATACAAGAGATAACTTAACAATAAAAAAAATTTTTTCAACCATAAAAAGCAATCTAAGAAAAATTTTTTTAACAAGAAACAAAAAAAGGCCGCCCGAAGGCAGCCGAATTTTTACTCGGAGATATAGAAATTTCCGCTGGTTCCGACCTGTTTGAGCCATACAAACTGGGTCATGATGCATCTCTTTTGAGAAACATCTTCACCGAGTTCGACTTGTTCGGCCGGCAGATACCAAATTTTACCCGAATTCAGAGATAAAATAAACACCTTCTCTTTACAGGTAAAGGACTTAACCTTCTTCACCCGAGCAATTTTCAAATCGAGCGAAAATTTATCGGTTTTGATTCTACAGCTTCTGATTTCCGTGGAAGAAATTGGTTTGCATAACTTTGCTTTAGCCAGTTTTTCAAAAGCCTTTTCGGATAGCTCCGCGTCAAGCCATTCCAAGTTATCAAGCAAAAGCTCACAGCTGTAACCAAGCAGCTTTTTCTTAATTAAATAAGTTGCCGATTCGCGCACGCGCCGAGCTTTTTTCTGATACTGTCCGCTGTTTTTGGACTGATTCAAAGTCGCTACATAATTATAGCAACCATTGGCATCACCCGAGACAATCAGCACATTTTCCAGATAAATGTTCTCATTGGCTCTTTTACCAAAAGGACCACAGTCCACAATAGCTTCTCCACGCTTTGCTGGATTCTGTATCTGTACGGTTTCTCCGTCCGACAGCCCCATATCCTTCATAACAAAATTGACATATTCAGGATGCTTGAAAAAGCGCTTGATTTTTTGATCATAGCTCTCGCCCGAAGAACGCACAGATGAACCGATTCCATAACCAATTTTACCAGTTTCAATAACTCGCGTCACGCCGTTTGCTTTAATAATTGTTCCCATGATAATATTTTTTTTAATTAATAATAAATTTATTTCGAACAGAAACATACCATATTGACGAAATTTTGTCAAACGAAAAAGTTTATTTAAAACAAAAAAAGTGTCGCAACTGTTGTTGCGACACTTTCATAAAATTTTTTAGAACTTATTTGAGGCGAACAAAGATACCATCACCGTCATAGCGGAAATGATTAAACTTTGTCTTCAAATACCGTCCCAAACCGATATCCTTCGGTTTAGCTTTGAGCGTTCCGGCAGGAAGGTCTTTCAACGTTCCTCCGTCAAAGCAGCAAATCAATTCGCGTTGTTCCTTGCTTTCTATGCCAACCGCATTGGCCTTCCAGCAAGCGCGTTTTTTAGCTTCATCATAAAAAAGCTCCACCGCGCCAACGGCATAATTTCGTGCCTCGGCCAGTCTCAAAAACGCAGCGGTTACCTTAGTCTTTTCAAGCCATTCATCATTTCCAAGAAATTTTTCCGCATGCCATACCTTATTGGCATAGAACACATAAAACATTTCGGAATGATAAATAATTTCTTCACGGATACCTGGGCGAGCAATACACTTTCCGGTTTTTACCAAAAAGTCTTTGTCCTCACCCTCTTTCACGATTCGGTAACCCTCTAAATAGTCACCAAACTCGTTCAGTTTGTAAGGAATATTGTTTTTTCCCACGGTGATTTGAAGCAGACTGCCATTCTTAACCCCCTGCGAATTGCAGAAGTTTTGAAAAGCCATTGTCTTAAGCATCTTACGGATTTTATCCGTAAAATTTCTGAATTCAGGTTGTGGGCCGCGACCTCTTTTTGTGCCGTAATCAATGGTCAACTCTTGACCATAGATAATATCGAAAGTTTTCATAATAAATATAAATTAATAAGTTTTCGTCAAAGACTATATCATAAAATGAAAAACACATCAAGCCCTAAAATGAAAAATTTTCCAAAATTTTCGAAAATATTGATTTTTCAAGCACAAAAAAGCCGGCACAAAGCCGGCTCAATCAGTCAAATTCTTTCATAACGGTATTCTCCCGGAACCAAAGATGCCAAGCGTAAAAACAAGGCACCGGTGCGGATATGGCGCAAATCAGAAAATTCTGAAAACGTCGCTTTTGCATAAGGCAAACAACGAATCGCCCCATTATTCAAATCGCAGAGCAAAAAACAATCATTGTCCAAAGCCTGACACCAAGCCGAAATTTTCATCGGCGCATCCAAGGCCAAAAGATTAACCGCACTACGAAACACATTTCCCGTCAGATTAAGGTTGGAAGACACTGCCACACGCTTAAAAGCATCAGCCACTTTTCCCCCGTCAAGCCAATCATCTTTGGCAAACAGCTTTTCAAAAGCATAAGTTCCGTCAGAAGCCTTATGCGTCAAATAAACTTCGGCATATTTCCAACGCACAAATTTTCCACGCTGCAAAACGCGATTCGAACTCTCACCCACAAAATTTGTTTGCTTTGATTTTTGACAACAACGCAACACGTCAATGCCTTGAAAGCCGCGTGCCCCATTGACCATCACAAAACTCTGCAAACTTTTGGCCGGAACCACGATTTGAAGGACCTCACCTTGTTCAACATCATGAAAAGCGCAATAATCACTCAAATAGCGATCAACAAAAAGCTGAACCTTGTCGGCTGCCGAAAGCATTGATACTTTGCCTTCTGGACGCAAATGCTTGTGTAAAGAAAACAACTCAGTGCTTGCCGTACATAAACCTGAAAGAATAGATCTATACTTAACCATAATATATAAAAAATTATAAATGAATAAAAATAAAAATGTTCGGACAGCATAGAGCCGTTACATATTTTTGTCAAATACATATTTGATAAACACAAAAAAATATCCCGCCCTAAGACGAGATATTTAATAAAATCACCGAAAACATTTTTCACAAGGCCTCAATTTTTTGCACCAAATCTTCCGGAATACGAACCGGACGCTTTCTGATTAAAGACACATAAGCCAACTTAACCGCAATCTGTGCAAGCAGTTTTTCACCACAAAAAATTTCTTGCTTCATTTCTGCTCTTGCGCCACTCACTTCAACCATTTCACAAGTCACGGTCAACAAATCATCAAGCACCGCCGGCGCTTTATAGTCCACAGTTAAAGAACGAACCATAAAACCGCATTTATCTTCTGCTTCCAAGGCCTGTTGCTGACACATTCCGAGCGCACGAATATATTCGGTGCGTGCCCGCTCGGCAAATTTCAGATAATTGGCATAATAAACCACCCCGCCGGCATCCGTATCTTCATAATACACCCGTGCCGGAAACTTAAAAACTTTGCCTTCAAAAACACCTTCCGGCGCTTTTACATCAACCATATCAAACTTCCTCTTCTTCAATAATTTTAAGCAAATCAAATTGTTCTGACGCCGGTTTAACACCTTTTCTTAAGCGTGGCGCCCCCAAATAATCACAGCCGGCATCAGATATAACACGCCCGCGCGGTGTCCGCTGCAAAAAACCAAGCTTGAGCAAAAATGGTTCAATCACTTCTTCAATCGTATCCCGCTCTTCGGACAAAGCTGCCGCCAAAGTGTCTGCACCAACCGGCCCGCCACCGTAATTATGTAAAATACAATTCAGATACCGACGGTCAAAAGCATCAAGCCCAAAATCATCCACATCAAGCCGTCTGAGCGCCGTATCGGCAATTTTATTATCAACTTCCGCCGCTTTTGAAACAATTCCAAAATCACGCACCCGCCGCAAAAGCCGCCCGGCCACACGCGGCGTTCCGCGCGAACGCTTGGCAATTTCCCTTGCCCCGTTTTCCGAAATCGGCATTCCCAAAAGATTTGCGCCGCGAATAACAATTTTTTCCAAATCTTCCGGAGAATAAAAATCTAAGCGCAGAGGAATACCAAAACGCTCACGCAATGGGGTAGACAACAAACCCGAACGTGTCGTTGCTCCAACCAGCGTAAACGGCTGTAAGTCGATTCGCACCGATCGTGCTGACGGCCCTTCCCCGATAATCAAATCAAGCTGAAAATCTTCCATTGCGGAATACAGAACCTCTTCAATCGCCGGATTCAGGCGGTGAATTTCATCAATAAACAACACATCGTTGCGTTCCAAATTGGTTAAGATTGCGGCCAAATCACCGGACTTGCTGATCATCGGTGCTGAGGTTGCCCTAAAACCAACCCCCAATTCTTTAGCAATAATAGAGGCCAAAGTTGTTTTACCAAGCCCCGGAGGCCCAAACAACAAGACGTGATCCAAAGCATCACCGCGAACTTTTGCCGCTTCAATAAACACTTTCAAATTATCACAAACGGCACGCTGCCCGACAAATTCGGCCAAAGAACTCGGACGCAAGCTGACCGGATTCGCACTTTCATTGTCATCTTCATTAATTTTTTCGGGACTAACGATTCGGTTATTTTCAGACATGGACTAGACTTCTTTCGTAGCAAATTCTTTAAGAGCAAGTTTAATCAAATTCGGCACATCGGCCTCAGGATTATTTTTTGCGGCCAGATTAACCGCGCGATAAGCCTCAATTCGCTGATATCCGAGATTAACCAGCGCCGACACGGCATCATCAATATTCATTGAGTTGTCTTCAGATTGCATCTCAACCAACGCATCCTCATAGCCTTCGGTCTCGGTATTTGCTGTTCCGTCCACGGTTGAAGAAAGATCAGACTTCATACTTGCCTCCATAGGAATGGTCACAATTTTATCTTTAAGTTCGGTAACGATTCGCGCCGCCAACTTTGGCCCCACACCGGCCGCGCGTGTAAATGAGGCTTTATCCTGAGCCGAAACAGCTTGTGCCAACTGCATAGGGGATAAAACCGATAAGATTGCCAAACAAACTTTGGCCCCCACACCTTGCACTTTGGTCAGAGTCAAAAACCACTCTTTTTCCCAAGCATCGGCAAAGCCAAACAAAGAGATACTGTCTTCCCGCACAATTGTTTCAACCAATAAAGCCGCCTGCGCCCCGCGAACAAGCTTAGATAATGTTTTTGCCGAAGCAAAAACCAAATAGCCCACACCGTTCACGTCAATAATACAATAATCACTCCCGAGCGTATCAACAACCCCGCGCAATTTTGCAATCATTAAAATTCACCTGTCTTAAACTCATTTTACAACCTACCTACAAGATATAAAACTTCCCCATAAGACGCAAGAACTTTTTAGCAAAAATCAAGAACAAAATAAAAACGGAATTCAAAAGAATTCCGTTTTTATTCACTGGACCAAAAGCTTCTTAAAAAGCAGGTTCCGGACATTTCCAACAAAGTTTTAAGCTGCGGAACATCTTGTAACGAATGCACGATTTTTACTGAAAGGACATATCCGTTCTGAACCAAAATCGCCTCACAAACCGGAGCATAAGTCAAAGCCACAAAATATTCGGCCATCCAAAACGGCTCTTTATAAAAATAAAAAGCTCTTGTTTTGTACACATCTTCAAACAACGCCGGAATTCCCCAAGCCTTCTGCCAAAAATCAGACCCAACTAAAGGAATATAAATATCTTCGATTAAAACATCAAAGTCAGCTGTTGCTATATCCCGCAAGATTGTGCCCGTTACCTGATAAAGAAACTGTTTGTTTTCAAATGAAAGCCCATGATTTACGATTTTCTTCAGTTCAGAATACACCATATCCTTATCGGCATCACACGGTGCTTTCAAAATATCAACAAAAGACAAATCATCAGCATCTTTTTTAGATAAAGAAGTATGAAACTTCTCATCAAAATGTCGCATCAACTTGTTTTTTTGGATATAAGAATTACGGTCAATAGCTTTCAACCGTTCAACCGCTTTGTCTATAGTAATTGCTTTCATAATATATATTTTTTTGTGACACAATAAGATTAAATCTTAAACAGATTATCACCTTGTGTACAAAAATCAACAAAAAAATTTAATAAACTTGTTTGATGGCAACAGACTTCCGAAAAGCATTATGCGTAATCGCCATCGCCAAGGCATCGGAAGAGTCATTATTTTTGGGCTTACACCCCGGAAGCAAAACCTTTATCATCGCCTCCACCTGAGACTTTTCAGCACGCCCCACTCCAACGACGGCTTTTTTAACCAAGGTCGGCTCATATTCGGTAACCGGAATATTAAAAAGCGACGGCGCCAAAATCACCACGCCGCGCGCCATCCCAAGTTTTATGGTTGATTTAGGGTTATCGTTCAAAAAAACCTGTTCTATTGCGGCTTCTTGAGGTTTATAGAGTTCAATCACCTCATTAAGCGTTTTATGAATCTGCGCCAAGCGCTCGGGCAAAGGCTGTTTTGGATCAGTTTTGATAAAACCATCCGCCACATATTTCATATGATTATTTTCAACCTCAATAACGCCCCAGCCGGTTGATGACAAACTGGGATCAAGCCCCAAGATTCGCATTTTGCTCCCCTAAAAACAAAAAAAGGCAGGCTCTAAAACCTGCCTTGATAATTAATCGTCGCTGCTTTCCAAAGCTTTTAACACATCTTCCGAAAACTCGGCATTGTGATAAACTTTTTGCACATCGTCATCATCTTCCAAAGCATCAACAAATTCCAAAAACTTTTGAGCAGTTTCCAAATCTGTAATATCTGTTTTAACGGTCGGTTTCCAATCCAATCGAGAAGCAGAAGGTGTGCCGAAAGCCTTTTCCAAAGTTTCGGTAACCATGTTCAAATCATCGGGCAAAGTCTCAATCTCATGAGCCTCATCATCAGAAGCAACATCATTAGCACCGGCTTCCAAAGCGGTTTCAAACATCTTATCGGGCTCTGCAACAGAAAGCGGATATTTAATATAACCGATACGTTCAAAGTTAAAGGCAACAGATCCGCTCTCACCCATAACACCACCGCGTTTACCAAAAATTGTACGAACATTACCAGCCGTACGATTCTTGTTATCAGTCAGTGCCTCAACGATAATAGCAACTTTCCCCGGACCAAATCCTTCATAACGAGCAGAAACATAATCAGCGCCGCCGGCTGTTTGAGTAGCCTTGGCAATAGCGCGTTCAATATTGTCTTTCGGCATACTTTCGGCACGAGCCGCTTGAATAGCCAAACGCAAGCGCGGATTTTTATCCGGCTCGGGCAAACCGCTTTTGGCAGCAATGGTAATATCACGGGCAAGCTTAGCAAAAACCTTTGCTTTTTTTGCGTCTTGCGCCCCTTTACGATACATAATATTTTTAAACTGGGAATGACCTGACATTAATTAATCTCCGATATAAAAAAACTCTAATTCAGAGCTTTTTTACTCTAAAATTTTATTAAAATCAAGCCCCCGCACTATTTTTTTTGCAATGAGGATTAATTTAATCTTTCACAACCATAAAGTCGATTTTATCATTATCGGCACTCATAATCTTTATTTCAAGATTATTGATGCGATACAAACCGGCCTTCTGAGGAAAAGCAAAAGTCTCAAATTGCCCGCTGGAATTATTAACCGGATTATAAACCATATAAGTCATGGTAATTTTTCCGTTTTTAATGCCTTCATAGCGCAAATCATAACCATTAACCGGCTTTGTCTGCTGTGTTTTGCCTTCAACCACCGGAGAAAAATGAAAATCATCGGGTTTTGGCATAAAATTTTCATCTAACAACAACAAACGATTATTTCTTATTTCACCGACTTTAGGATAAATCGAGCCGTCTCGACGAACTAACACAACATATTCCCCGCTTTTATCCGGCGCCAAAACATAGTCCACATTATCAACCACGACCTGCCCGAGCAAAGGCACGGATTCGCCTTTTGCAAACAAAATCGGAGACCCAATTCCGACCAAACCACCTTCCATAACCGCCTTTACCTTATCGGCAATATAATAGTTTTTCTGATACGTCTTGCTCGAAATCATTGAATAACCGGTATAAGTTGTCAAAACCTCTTTTGACTTACGGCTGTTTTCATAAACATAGTCTGTTTTCAACAACATCGGCTCCTGAGAAAAGAACTCAACCGGATAAGTATTGTGCGATTCTATCCACTCATTACGCTCATTCCAAAAAGAATGATCTCCGGCATGAATTGCGCAAGAAGCTAGCAATAAAGCACTAAAAAGAACAACCGTTTTTTTCATATCCAAACTCTTAAAAAAATCTTTAATATTTATATGATAAGAACTATTATCACAATAAAGTAAACAAATCTTTAGCAAAATTAAAGAGAATTAGGAAAAAAACAAAATGACGGAAAACAAAGGCGGCAGCTGCTGGCAAATCAAATTTGCGCCCCAAGAAGAATATGATGAAAATCTAACCAACTTCATTGACGACTACTTCACAACCTCAAGTTTAGATTATCACGATGACGGCAAAGAAGAACTTACGGCTTATGCTGATATAAACTTTAACGAACAAGACTTTATAACCGCCGCACAAAATCAAGGAGTTACCCTTCCCAAATACGAAAAAACTTTGCTTGAAAGCCAAAACTGGCTCAAAGACTATGTCATAAAATTTCCACCGGTTGAAGTTGCTGATTTTTTAATTTACGGCATCCACGAAAAACAAACTCCCAAAACCGATAAAATCCCGCTGCAAATTTATGCCGCCACGGCTTTTGGCTCCGAACATCCGACCACTCGCGGCTGCTTGGAGGCTTTGTGCTGGCTAAATAACCAAAACATAAAACACCAAAAAATTCTGGATATGGGAACCGGCTCCGGCATTTTGTCACTCGGTGCTGCCAAACTCTTTGGCGCCTCTGCAAAAATAACCGCCGTTGACATCGACGAAGAAGCCGTTATCGTCACTTTGCAAAATGCCGCCACCAACCATGAAGAAGAAAATATCCATGCCGCCGTCAGCGATGGCTATAAATCAGACTTTGTGCAAAACAATGCCCCTTATGACATCATTTTATCAAACATTTTGGCCCGCCCCTTGATTGAAATGGCCCCTGACTTATATAAAGCCTTAAATCAAGGCGGTTATGCAATTTTATCCGGCTTTGTTTCTGACCAAAAAAACTGGGTAATTTCCGCTCATGAACAACAAGGGCTAAAACTCATAAAACTTTATCAAATTGACGATTGGTGCGCCGCAGTAATGGAGAAATAAAATGACCGCCCTTGAAAATATAATCGAGCAATTAAAAACCGAAAAATTGGACGGCTATTTTCTGCCGCGCAACAACATGTTTCTGGGCGAAGACATTCACCCTGCCGAAAACAAAATCCTAAAATTAACCGGATTTTCGGGCTCAGCCGGAACATTGCTGATAAAGCCCCAAGGCCGCTCTGTTTTGTTTGTCGACGGCCGCTACGCCCTGCAAGCTCCGTTAGAAACCGATTCGCAAATAATAGAAGTCGTCTGCACCGCAGAAATTTCCATGACCAAATGGATGCAACAAAATCTGCCGCCAAAATTTCGCTTAGGCTTCAACCCTAACTGCCTGTCAATAAAAGACTTTAACCATTTTCAAAAAGTGCTTACCGACCTCCGCTGGATCCCCTCATCCGAAAAAGTCGACCCCTCCATGCCTTTGGTCAAAGGCCGCGTTTTTGAGCACGAAATTGAATTTTCCGGCCTCAGCCGAGAAGAAAAAATCGGAGAAGTTCTGGACTTTTTAAATCCGACCGATGCGGCCGGCTGGCTGTTTTGCGCCGCCGATTCGGCCTCATGGCTACTAAACCTGCGAGCCAAATGCTTGCCAGACACGCCGATAATCCGAGCTTATGTTCTCGTAGAAAGAAACGGAAACACAACCGTTTTCGGCGGCAATTTAGATTATGGCGAAAGACAATATCCATTCGCGACCTATCCGCTTGAAGCTTTGGATGAAACCCTAAAATCTTTCAAAAAACAAAGCCTTTATATTGATGAAAACAAAACCCCGCAAGCCATAAAAAACTTATTTGAAAAATATAAAATAACGGCTCTGCCCCACCAAGACATCTGCGAAACCGCCAAAGCCATAAAAAATTCTGTTGAATTGGAAGGAATACGCCGCGCCCACATTCGCGACGGCATCGCCATGGTTAATTTTTTAAGTTGGCTGGAAGAAAACGCCGCCGGAAAAACCGAACTTGAAATCGTGGCCGAGCTTCATGGCTTTCGCCAAAAGCAAGAACATTATTTCTCTGAGAGCTTTGAAACCATCGCCGCTTTTGGCTCTAATGGCGCAATCGTTCACTATCAACCTTCCGCCAAGAGCAACAAAGCCCTACAAAACGGCTCTTTGCTCTTATTAGACAGCGGCGCTCAGTATTATGACGGCACAACCGACATCACCAGAACCCTTGCCATCGGCAAACCCACCGAAGAGATGAAAGCCAACTACACCACCGTCCTCAAAGGCCACATTAATTTAAGCCGCGCAGTTTTTCCGCAAGGAAGCAGCGGTCAATCTCTTGACGCACTGGCTCGTGCACCTTTATGGAAACAGGGCCTGAATTATGCTCATGGCACCGGCCACGGCGTCGGCTGTTTTCTAAATGTTCACGAAGGCCCTCACGGCATTTCCACCGGCTACTCCGCCTATCCGCTGCAAGCCGGCATGATAACCTCTATCGAACCCGGATATTATAAAGAAAATTGCTATGGCATCAGGATTGAAAACCTCGTTGAAATTTTGCCGGACAAGCAAAACGGCATGTTGTGTTTTTCACCGCTGACACTTGTTCCTTATGACAAAAACTTAATCACCAAAGACCGGCTCACTCCGGATGAAATAAACTGGATAAATGATTATCACGCGCGTGTTTTTGCCGCTTTATCGCCTTATGTTTTTGGCACCGCAAAGAACTGGCTCAAAAAAGCCTGTGGGAAACTATAAAATTCTGAATAAAAACACACGGTTGTGGTTGCTAATTAAGATTAAGCCTATATATTAGAAAGCAAATAAAATCAAAAAGGAAAAAAGAAAGAATGTCATTTCAAGCCAAAAGAATATTAAAAAAAATCCTCTCCTGGTCCGGACTGTTTTTTTTCGGACTGGCAGCTTACATGATATACCACCAGCTGTCAAAATACCCGTTATCAGACATCAAAGACGCTCTGTTCAGCATTCCGCAGCATAATTTATTAATGGCTTGTCTGGCCTCATTCTGCGGCTATGTTGCCTTGTCATCTTATGACTGGCTGGCCCTAAGATACATCAAAAGAAAGCTCGCCCCATGGAAATGGATTTTTGCCGGTTTCATCGGCTTTTCCGTCAGCAACAACGCCGGTCACGCAATTGTTTCCGGAGGCGCCATCAGATACCGCCTCTACACGCGTTGGCGTTTCCACGGATACGAGATTGTCAAGATGGTCACCTTTTCCGGCTTCACTTATCTGGTTGCCTGCTTTTTCCTGATTATCGTCGGTTATTTTTTAACGCCTGATCATGCTTTTGGCGAAGGCAGCGTTTCTAAAATGACAACTCTAATCGTCACGATATTATCAGCCGTTGGCTTAGCCATTTACTTTGGCATCAGCTTGTTTTACAAAGACCCGATAGTCATAAAAGGCATAAAATTTGAAATCCCGAGCATTCGCCTTGCTTTAGAACAAGTCATCATCGGCGGCGCAGACATTTTAATGGCTTCGCTGGTTTTGTATTTCACGTTAACGACTTTTGTTCCAATTCCCTTTGACGTCTTCATCGGGGTGTTCATTATTGCTCAAGTTTTAGGCACTTTTTCTCAAGTCCCCGGTGGTTTGGGAGTTTTTGAAGGACTGTTTCTGTTGATTATCCCCGGAGACCACAATACCGCCATGCTTTTCGGCGCCTTAATTGCTTACCGCATTATCTATTACCTCTTACCGCTGTTAATCTCCGGCATTGTGTTGATTTGCTATGAGACTTATCATAAAATGCACCGCGCCCAAACCATAAGAATGATATTGGCCGAAAGATTAAAACTTAAAAAATAAAAAATCTCCCCTTTGAAGTTTTTTTTCAAAGGGGATTTTTTTATAACCTTAGCTACGGCCGCTATCGCCGTCCTCGCTAAGGAACAAAACATTCCACCATAAAAAAAACCTCCACTAGGGAGGATTTTTTATGGTGCCCTGAAGAAGACTGACCTGCGGTTTGCAAGCAAATCCTCGGCCGCTTCGTCGTCGCTCGGGCTATGCCCTCACCGGCATACTCCCGTCTGCCTCTCCTCCTAGTCAAACTTCCTTCTGGAAGTTCGAGAATCTTATTTAAAATCACCATAAAAAAAACCTCCACTAGGGAGGATTTTTTTATGGTGCCCTGAAGAAGACTCGAACTTCCACTGGCTGAGCCAACATGCACCTGAAGCATGCGCGTCTACCAATT
>CALXTE010000016.1 GCA_944391345.1 uncultured Alphaproteobacteria bacterium | reverse complement strand
AAAGCGGCGAAAATTTCAATTCCGTATCGTCAAAGCAACTGGGAAAGCAAGTTAAATCAACTCGCTCAGGCCAATAATCGGGAGTTTAAAAAAGCTTTTGAATGATAAAGTTGATTCGTTGTGGTCTATAGCTGATTGATTCTACGTAATAAATTATGATATCTTATTTTTGTAATTAAATATTACGTAAATTTAACTTTTTTATTTGGAGGTTTTTTATGGACTTTTACGCAAAATATAAATCGCCGCTTGGCTATCAGACCGGTGAAAATCAGGTTGATACATACGGTGTTGACCACAGCGGCTTTTCTACACGAGATGAATTGGAATACCAATTTGCAAGACAAAATAAGGAAAATCAACTCATCCAGAACTACAACAATCAAGGGATAACAAAAAATTATCCGCAACCAGGGACAAACTTTTGGGGCTCATCACCAGAGAATAACTACGGCTTTGGCTCTTCAAATATTCACGACAATATTGAGAACAGGAATAATAATCCGTTTGAAAATACGGTAAATACCTTTGGACAGAGCCAAACCGAACAAAGTTATGGATTAGGAAGTGAAAATCAAACCTTTGGGCAAGAAAACAATAACTCAACCCAATGGGGACTGAACAACACTCCTTTAGCGCAAAACAATAATAATACGCTTTTGGGCAATTCGTTCGGAAACAACAATCTGTTTAACCAAAATCAAAGTGTTTGGAATAAAAACCAATACCAAACGCCGACGCCTTGGGCAAAGCAAAGTACCAGTTTGGGGCGTAACCAACCAGTGCCCAACAAACCCGTTTATGAAAATCCTAATCCTCAAGGGTATTCGGCAGGAAATATTGCATTATCAGCTTTAGAGGGATTTGGTGAAGGGATTGAAAATGGACTTCTTTATGCCACAAATGCCATAACTCACGGAGGCTTTGATTTGCTTAATGATGTCTATTTTAATAATGCATACGAGAAAAAATTAAATGCTTTTGAAGATAGGCTTAATCGAGAAAATATTCCTGCTGTAAACAAGGCTTATAAATATGCAAAATATTTTATCGACAACACAGCTGGAAATATACCGATTGTTCCGTTTGTTAAAAAAGCAAAACAAGGTTATAATACCGTTAAAAAGCTAATATAACTTGACTTTAAGATAGGTGCTTAATATACTAGGCACCTATCTTTGTTTAGCTAAAGGATATATCATGAGCGAGACAGAAAAGAAAAAAGATGAAAATATTGATGATGTTGTTGCAAAGGAATTAACCTTTTTTTCTCTTCAAGGGACCTTTGGTCGAGTTAGTTATTTGGCTATTTTTACGTTTTGGTATATGATATTAACTTATATTGCCAAATTGGATAATTTAATAATTTTACAAATTGTCTATATGATTGCTTTTTGCTCTGTTATAAGTGCCGTTCAGAAAAGATGTCGTGATTTAAATTTGAAAGGAACTTTTTTTATTTTTGTATTTTCAATGGCCTATCCTTTGCTTCAATATTTTAATTATATGAAACTTCATGGCTTATCTCGAATTGCCTTACATGAAAATTTTTTTGTAGGTCCAGTTGCCGCAGCATTTTTGTTTATGCATTTTTATTTGCTTTTAGCTCCAGGAAAGAAAGACAAAAATTTGGCATTAATCAGCCCGTTGCTTAGATATCCTTTATATTATTTTGGGTTTTGGATTGTTTTATATTTTATAGGCTTTTTCCATTTGTTTTATCGTGTCTTTTAGCTGAAGCTTGTGGCGGAACAACACTCCTTTAGCGCAAAACAACAATAATTATACGCTTTCGGGGAATTTGTTCGGAAACAACAATTTGTTTAACCAAAATCAAAGTGTTTGGAATAAAAACCAATATCAAACGCCAGCATCTTCAAGATATAATTTGAAGGATTTAATAGATAGGTTGCAACAATATCAGAATAATGCTTTGGAGAATAGTAACAGCAGTTTAAATTTAGGCTTAAACAACAGTTCGATTTTTAGTCCGAACAATATGCAAAGTTTGAATTTGAATGCAAGTTCGGCTCTCTATCCTCAACAAAATTCGTTCAGCACTTATTCTCAACCATATCAATTGGCTCAAAATTCTTTACCGAATTCGGGGAGTGATGTAGGTAATATGTCAACGGGTAATTTTTCCCCTGAGGTATTAAAAGAAAGGATGCTTCCGGTAATAAGAAATATGGAAGAACCTCTTGATTATATCTATATTGATACGACATGGAATAAAACAACCGGAGCCGGTGCAAATGTTGATGATTGGGATACCTTTAATCAGATAAACTGGATGGTAAATGGACGTCCAGCAACGGAAGCTGAAAAACGAGCTGTGTTTAATATATTTCAAAATGAAATTAATCAAGCTCGCCAAAACAGAGATTCTGACGGTAATATTATAAAGAACAATAAAAAAGCAAGTTCATATATTGACTATAGTCAATTTAGATTAGCTAAAGGTGAAGTAGATAGATTGCTCCGTAACCACATAACAGAAGATATAAAATATCTTCAAAAGGAGTTTCCTGGTTTTGCATCTTATCCACCAGAGTTACAAAATGTTCTCTTGGATATAAAATTTAATACCGGCAATGTTTCTCAAGAAAATTGGCCTAAGCTCAGAAAAGCTATTGCGGAGAAAAACTTGTTTGGTAAAGACGGTATTATCTATAATGTGCATCGTAAAGATGTCGGAGAAGACCGAAATTATTGGACAGAACAACAAATCCGAAACATCAAATCATGGTAGCTATAAAGGGGTAGTTTTTACTGCCCCATATCTTTTTCTTTAATAACAAATGTTCCTATTCTACTACCGGCTTCATTTTCCAATACGAACCATTTACTATCAAAACAAAATTCTTTTTTCTCATCACATCCTTTTAATACATAGCGAACAACATAATTTTTCATTCTTTTTAAAAAATCACTATAATAAGAACATTCAAGTGTTACAAACATAGGGGTGTTTTCAAGCATTTTACATTTTTCCACAACTTCTTTATTATATAAATCAAGATAAGTAAGAGATGTTGGGGTTAAAAATGTTGTCCTTGCATTTTTTGATATCGGAGATAATTTTTTATAAAACAACGGATTTACAAATTTTTCTTTTGGAAAATTTTCAGATTTTGAAGGGATGATATAAGTAATCGTTTTATCAAAATATTTATAAGGTTTAACTTTTTCATAAACCAGCCATCCACCTTCATCTAAGCAAAGATTTTCTTCGGTGCAAGGTTTGAGCGTATAGGTGAAAACTTGCGTTTCTTCTTTTTCATTTTTGTAGTTGTATTTAAAACATTCTAAACTAACCGTATCCATTTGGTTATTAATCAGTTTGCAGGTGTAATTATATTTAAAACTTTCACTTGAAAACATATAAATGCTGGTTGGCGTTAATTGCACTTCAAAATTTTCATGTGAAGCCGAAATCATTTTTTCATAAAAGACCGGATTCACAAACTTTTCTTCTTTGTTTTGATTAAACGATTGGCAAGCCACAGCCATTGTTAAAGCAATTACAAGTCCCAGTATTCCAACTTTTCTCATATTCAACCTCTCCAGATTAAATTATAATAATCATAACCTCAAAAGTTGAAAATAAGGTTAAAGCCTATCTTATATCTCCATAAACAACCCGTAGATAGCAGGATTTGATGCTAAGAAAAAATATGTTTTTATTTAATCCGGTTGTTGGCCATTGTGGGCTGGCCATTGGCATTCTACGATTTTCATGTGAGAAAATTTTGCGCAAAAGGATGAATCTTCCGGACTGCAAGCATATATGCCAAAGCTTATTTTATCATTGGCTTTATTTAGGTGGCAGATTCTCATTTGTTTGAAATTCTGTCCGTCGGTTGCGTTTTCAATGCAAAAATCATTATTGCGGCGGCTTAAGCGATACCACATTGATTTTATGTTTGTATCAATTTCGGTCGTGGCCCAATCCGAATAACCGTTATTTGTGACGACGCTGCCCAAATGTTGCATTTGTTCGTTTTCATATTCTATGGAGGCTTTAAGCCAATTTTCGCTGTTTAGATAAACGACTATGCCGCATTGGTCAAAACGATGCTTGCTGTTAAATTCGGTTTTTACGATAAATGAAAAAAATTTTTCTTCTGTTTCTGTTTGCAAAACCGGTGCGTTATCATTTTGAAAATTATAATAAGTTCTTTGCCATAAGTCTGTATGCGGGGTGGTGATAATTTCAATTTTTTCATCCGTAATGGTATAGTCTTTTGGCTCTCTGATCCAAAAAAGTTTTGATGATGTAAATTTCATGGCGGCCTCTTTTGTGTCTTGTTGTTTTATATTTGTGTTATCGCAATATTCTTAACATTATCCTAAATTAGGTGAGTGCGTTTTTTTAATGCAAAATTAAAATTAAATGGATTATATTATCTATTGTGGTTATTGCAACAGGAGAGAGTAACATGCCTAAGATTTTAGTTGTTATATGCTGTTTGGCGGCGGTGATTGCCGGTGCGTTTGTCTGGAAACAAAAAAATCAGTTTGAGCTTAGCAGTATGGATGTTAAGCAAAATCAAATGCTTGCGGCGGCTCAGGTGTATAATGCTCATGGGTGTAACGGAAAAAATATGTCTCCGCAGTTGAGCTGGGCTAATGCTCCAAAACAGACCAAGAGTTTTGCGATTGTGTGTCATGATCCCGATGCGCCGCATCCTAATGGATGGTATCATTGGTTGGTGGTTAATATTCCGCCAATTGTGACCGCAGTTAATGGCGGCGGAAAAATCGCCGGCGCTCTTGAAACCGTGACCAGTTTTAATGAAAAAGCTTATGGCGGGGCTTGTCCACCTGTCGGTCATGGTGTGCATCATTATCATTTTACTATTTATGCTTTAGATGTTGAAAAGTTAGATGTTTTAGCCGACACGCCTCCGTTTGAGGTTGAACAAAAAATTAAACAACATGCTTTGGCGCAGGCGACCATTACCGGATTGTATGAAAGAAAATCTCCTGAATTAGATAAGGTAACCGGTGCAAAAGGCGAGGATTTGTCATCGGAGAAAACAGCTCATGCTTTTGTTGAGAAACAGTCAAGAGCTTATGCGCAAGCTGTGGCTATGATAAAAAATGGTCAAGCTTCTGCAGTGGTGGTTAAAGATGATAAAATCGCGGCGCAAGAAAGCGGTAAGGGGATTAAGCCTTTGCTGACTTTGCTCGATGAACAACCATTAGTTTTGAGTGGTGCCTCTTTGGTGGATAAAGTGATTGGACGTGCGGCCGCGTTTATTGCCATAAAAGGGCAGGTGCGGGCAGTTTATGGTGAGCTTATGAGCGAAGAAGCCTTAAAACTTTTGCAAACATATCATGTTCATGTTGCTTATGACCAATTAGTGCCGCAAATCCTTAATCGGGCAAAAGACGGATTGTGTCCTATGGAGCAAACTGTATTAAAAGCAGAAAATCCGGATGAGGCGGTTTCTTGGTTGAGGGCAAAAGTTGCGGATATAGCCAAGACGCGGCAGTCAGCGAAAAAATAGCTTGATTTATGTCGGTGTTTGAGATATCTTTTGCTCAATAATTAATTTTTAATTTTATATAATTATGTCACTTAAGAAAAAGATAAAAAAAGGTTATGAAGATTTTCTTCTTCAAAAAGGGTGCCGTTTGTGGTTGAAATTTGATTTGGTTGCTCCGCAGGCGGTTGGTGTGTTGGAAGATGACCAAAATCGGCTGGCTCTTTTTCGGGATTATGTTACTCATCTTTCATTTTTTAAACAATTATGTTTGAAAAAATGGCTCGAGCGGCAGTTGTATATTTTTGAGTTCTATGGACCAGAAGGACCAAGCTGCGCTACGGAAGAGGCTTATTGTATGAAGTGGTCTCAAATTTATCGGACACATCTTGAGTGTTTTGAGTAAAAAAAGCGGAATGATAATTCCGCTTTTTTTTGTTTTTTAGATTTTTTTCAGTAAAAGTTGTTGACAAAATTTTCGGATGGTAGTATATGTCGTGCTACGTGATTTATTATTCTTATTGTTTAATTAATAATTTTTATAATTATGAAAAAAATAGTTTTATCAAACGGATTAAGAGTTGTTAAAACCAGTAACACATCTGTTTATTCTTTGTCAGTAACAGTCGGTATCGGTCATCTGAATGAGCCTAAGCTTGGTTTGGCGGCGGTTTGTGAGAAGGTGCTGGCAAAGCAGCTTAATGATGCTGTGGCTATTCAAGGTGGGACGATTACATCGTTTGTGACAGGATCTTCGCCTCAAGCGTTTGAAGGCCTGTTGAAGAAAGTGTCCGATGTTTTGAAAAATCCTGATTTGTCTCAGAAGCTGGTTGATGCTGCGGCTGAAGATGTGGCTCAACATACTCGCGATTTGGCTCCGTTGCCTGAACGCCAGTGGAAACTTCGTTACAAACACACGGCGTTTGGGTCCAGTAATTTGGTGTGGGATTCAGATGCCTATATTGCTTCGGTTAAATCTCTGAAAACCGAGGATTTGGAGGCTGTTGTTGATACCTATTATACAGCGGCTAACATGGTTATCGGAGTGGCATGTAATTTGCCTATCAAAGAGCTGCGTGAGCTGATGGAAAAATATTTTGGCAACTTGCCGGCCGGTAAAAAACAGCAGTTTGAAAAAATTGAATATACCGGTGGTTATGCGGCTCTTCCGGTTATCGGTGGATACAAGACTATCGCTATCGGCTGGGATGTTTCTGATCTTTCCAATGTGGCAGAGGCTAATGTTTTGATGTCAATGCTTTCCGGTCGTTTGGAGCGCAGCCTAGCAGGAACAAAAGCCGTGCGTGAAGTGAAAATTGCCGGCTATTATGGTATGCGGACTTTGCGTGTGTCGATTGTTGTTGGTGCTGATGAAGATATTAATCCTTATATTGATATCCTTTGCGCCAATATCAAGAGACTACGTACCACTTTGGCATCGGAACGTCGCATTGAGACATCTCGTCAGCGGGCAGCAACAGAGAAGCTGGCAAAGTTTTCTCAACCTCAGGACGCTGCCGTTGAGGCTTCTTGGCAAGAGCTTGGACGCAAGGGAATGTATGATATTGATGAAAGAATCAATGCAACATTCTTGGTGTCGGCTCGTGATGTCAAGGATATCGCCATAGATATCTTCAGAACAAAGCCAACCATCGTTGTTGCGGCGGAGAATCCTTATTCGGAAGAGGAGATTTTGGCAAAACTCTAATCCCTTTGATTAAAAATTTAGGAGCGCTTCGGCGCTCCTTTTTTTGTTAGTTTTCTAATCCGAGAAGGTTTAAGGCATAGTCAGAGGCTTTGAACTCATCTAAATCATCAATACTTTCACCAACGCCGATGAAATAAACCGGAAGCGGTGCTTCTTCGGCAATGGCGACCAAAATGCCGCCTTTGGCCGAGCCGTCAAGCTTGGTTATGACAAGGCCGTCGATATTGCATATTTGCTTGAAGGTTTTGACTTGTTCCAAAGCGTTTTGACCGGTGGTGGCATCTATGGTCAAAAGGGTTTGGTGCGGTGCTTCGGGGATGATTTTTTGAATAACGCGGATAATCTTTTTTAGTTCGTCCATCAAGCCGGTTTTGTTTTGCAGGCGGCCGGCGGTGTCTATAAATACCACGTCATCTTTTTGGCGAATCGCTTCGGAAATGCCGTCATAGCATAAGCCTGCCGAATCGCAACCATTGGCGCCTTTGAAGACGCGAATCTTGTTTCGTTCGCCCCAGACGTTTAATTGTTCGACAGCGGCGGCGCGGAAGGTGTCTCCGGCAATGAAGGAAACCTGTTTGCCTTGTTGCTTTAGTTTAGCCGCAAGCTTGCCGATTGTGGTGGTTTTTCCGGCGCCGTTGACGCCAACCATTAAAATAATTTGCGGTTTTGAATTCGTTTTTAGTTCAAACTTTTTTTCGCAAGGAGCGATGATTTTTTCGATTTCTGCGGCGAGTTCTTTTTTGATGTCTTCCGTTGAGAGTTCTTTATCTAAGCGGCGTTTGGAAAAAGAATCAATAATCTTTGTGGTGGCTTTGATACCCATGTCGCTGCTGATTAACACATCACTCAAGTCTTCTAAGGTTTGAGAATCTACTTTTTTCTTGGTGAAAATGCCGCTGATGCCCTCGGTTAATTTGTTGGAGCTTTTCTTTAAGCCGAATCCGAGTTTTTGAAAAAAGTTAGTCATCTTTTGCTTCTCCTGCTTCTCTTAAAATCTTTGCGCGTTCTCTACGAATTGCCATCGGTACCTGCGGCATTTTGGCGGCCGGTGTTCCGGGGCGCTCCGAATAGGGAAAAACATGGAGCTTGTCAAGTTTGGCTTCGGATACTAATTTAACGGTGTTTTGAAAAGCCTCATCCGTTTCGGTCGGAAAGCCACAGATGAAATCAGCACCGAATCGAGCATCAGGGCGGACTGTCCTGATTTTTTTGCAAAGATTGATGACATCTTCGCGGCGGTGGCGTCGGCCCATGCGTTTTAATACCAAATTATCCCCTGATTGAATCGATAAGTGAAAATAGGGATAAATATTTTTGTATTTGCCAATCAATTCAATAAATTTTTCATCAACGGCAGCGGGGTCGAGTGAACCAAACTGGAGAGACGGCAGGTTGGGAAAACTTTGCAAAATGTCTTCAACCAAGCCGCTGAATGAAGGTTTGTAGGAGCAAGCATCAACGCCGGTTAAACAGATTTCTTCAAAGCCTTCGTCAAGCAGCGTTTTGATTTGTGTTTTTATTACCTCGGCGTTTACCGAGCGGTTGGCGCCGCGAGCATAAGGAATGATACAATAAGTGCAGCGGTGGTCGCAGCCTTGTTGGATTTGCACAAAAGCTCTTTGGCGGCCTTCAAAACCGGTGATTAAATAGCGATCATAATTTTCGTATTCAAAAATATCACCGACGATAATTTTATCAGCCGGATAAGGTGGGGTTATGTATTTTTCTATCTCGGTTTTTTCCTTATTTCCCAGTACTAAATCGACTTCTTTCATGGCAGCAAATTTGGCGGCGGCAATTTGGGCGGCGCAACCGGTGACGATAATTTTGGCGTCGGGGTTTTCTTTGCGCAATTTGCGAATCGTTTGGCGGCACTGGCGTTCTGCTTCTTTGGTGACGGCGCAGCTGTTTATGATGATAATATTGTCGGTGTTTTTTAATTTTTCTTTGAAAATTTCTGCCTCATAGGCATTTAATCGACAGCCGAAAGTTATGACTTGAACCATGTTTCTCCTTTTGCTTATATCTTGTTTATTCTATAAAATATTTATAATTTTCGCAAGTGTCATATTTTGTTTTATTTTGTGATTGTGGGTGATTAATTTAATTTATTGATTTATTAACTTTTTGTGTATATGATATCCGTATTCGCGATACCTATACTTGCGGTTATGGCGAATTTATTAGATAAACATATAGGGAGATCTCTAAATGAAGTTAAAATCTGTTTTATTGGCCTCAGCTGCCGTTTTGTTTGCCGGTTCTGCTGTTGCTGCGGACTTAACCAACCCGTTCTATTTGCCGGGAAAAGGTCAGATGACATCTGATACTAAGATTCAGTATAGCCGTTCTCAAGATGGTGAAAATACTTGGGATAACTATTTTGCTTCTGAAGAATTAGCTTATGGTTTGACCGATAACTTGGCAATCGTTGGTACCCTTGGTAACTATTTTGATCATGATACCGGTGATGAAGGTTTCAACAACAGTCATAACTTTGATTATGAAATCGGTGCTAAATACAATATAGAACATGGCCGTATTAAAGCTCAGGTTGCAGCTTCTTATTATACTTATGATCCTCAATCTTGGTTTGGTCAAAGCTATGCCGGTTATCCGGAAGAGGGCATTAATGATCGTTGGCAGAAATATATCAACGGCGAAATCAAACTCGGTGCTGATATGTGCGATGGTTTAATGCCTTATGCTACTTATAAATTCTCTGGTCAGATCGACAGTGCTGATCGTGAATTCTATCAGAGTGCTTTCCTCGGTGTTCATAAATATGCCGGAAAATGGGCTGCTGATGGTGGTATCCGTTATGACTTCGAAACAGATGGTAGAAATGAAAACGGTGTATATGCACAAGCCGGTGCTGATTACTATCCGATGGATAAGCTCGCTGTTGGTGCTTATGGTGATTATGGTATCGGTGGTGAAGGTACCGATGACTACACCGTTGGTCTCAGAGCAAAAGTTTTGTTCTAATTTGAACAAAAGTATTGAAAAAGGCCTTCCTGCGGGAAGGTCTTTTTTTTGATGGTGTTTTTAAGATAAAAAAAACAGGCTCTGTCTTTTATGGCAGAGCCTGCGATGAATGGGCCGTTTATTTATTGGGCGGCAACCATGGCCAAAGCTTTATCAGAATATTCTTTCATGGCTTCGGCGCTCTTTTTCAAAGCGGCTTTTTCTTCGGCATTTAATACCGGATAAATTACCTTATGAACACCGCGCTTGCCCAAAACAGTCGGCAGCGAGACGCATACGCCTTTAACGCCTTCAACATCTTCTTGATGAGAAGAAACGGTCAAAATGGCGTATTCATTATTGGTAATGGCAGCGCAAATGCGGGTCAAAGCACCGGCAATGCCGTAGAAGGTGGCGCCTTTGCCGTCAATGATTTTATAAGCGGCATTGCGGACGCCGTCGTCAATCTTGGCTTTGGTCTCGGCATTAAAGGGTTTGCCGATTTCTTCAGCCAGTTTGTCAAGAGAAACGGTACCGGCATCACCTGCAGACCAAACCAAAACTTCGCTGTCGCCGTGTTCGCCAATGACATTCGCATGAATAGATTGTGGTGAAACGCCGAGGTGATAACCCAACAAGGTTCTGAAACGAGAGGTGTCCAAAACCGTGCCGGAGCCGATGACTCTTTCTTTTGGAAAGCCGGAAAGCTTAATTGCAACTTCGGTCATGATATCTGCCGGATTGGCCGTGATAATCAAAGTTGTGTTTGGTGCGGCTTTGGCAATTTGCGGAATAATGCTTTCAAAAATTTTGACATTGCGGCCGAGCAAATCTATTCTGGTTTCTCCGGGTTTTTGGTTGGCACCGGCGGTGACAATCACAATTTCGCAACCGTCCAGGTCAGCATAGCTGCCGGCTTTGATTTTGTTGGCATAAGCAAAAGGAGCGGCATGCGCAATATCGGCGGCTTCGGCCTCAGCCTTTTTTTGGTTCGAATCTATCAAAACAACTTTTCTGGCAACGCCTTTCATGATTAAAGCAAAGGCGGTGGCGGCGCCGACCGAACCTGCTCCGATTATTCCTACTTTCATTATTTTATCTCCTTCAAAAATATTGTTCTGCTTTATATATAGTGTTTATTTTTTTATTGGCAATAAAAAAGGCCGGTTCTCCCAGCCATTTTTTGTAACAAAATTTTGCGGATTGTTACTTGCTGATGATTGTTTCTTCTTCATCACTGGTTTCGGCCGGATCTGTTTCTTCAATGTCTTCGACAACTTCACCGTCAACCGTTATATTGCCATTGGCATCTTCTTTAACAACCGGTTGTTTTTCTATGGTGGCCTGATATTCGGCCGTGGCGTTTTCGGTTGCTGCCGGTTTGCGGTTTAGAAGATGCCCGACTACCATCAAAGCGACCAAAATTAAGACGACGTAAAACAATTTTTTCATTTATTTTCTCCGACATATTTTATTTTTCTAATCATTAAACTATATTGTTTTTTTGTGCATTTCAACTGTCATTTCGGCTTTTCCAGAGGCTTTTGATTAAAAAAAATGTTTTTTTATGCCGTTTTATCCACTTATTTTGCCTTGTGCTAACATATTGAAATTCATCCATTTTGTTGTTTTTATACCTTTTTATAAGTGCGTTTTTTTAAAAAAATGCTTGTCAAATAATATATTTTTGTGCTAACAAGGTGTCACAGGCCGTTGTGGTCTGATTGATTTGTTTTAATTTTTTTGAGGTTAATCATAATGACTGATATAGCTAATCGCGTTAAGAAAATTGTTGCTGAACATCTTGGCGTTGAAGAATCTAAAGTTACCGAAAACGCTAGCTTCATTGACGATTTGGGCGCTGACAGTTTGGATACAGTAGAATTGGTTATGGCTTTTGAAGAAGAATTCGGTTGCGAAATTCCTGATGAAGCTGCTGAAAAAATTCTTACTGTTAAAGATGCTATCGATTATCTTTCTAAGAATGCGTAAGTCTTGGTTATGGATTTAGGTTTGATAAAACTCGCTCTAGGTCTTTAGGCGAGTTTTATCTTTAATTTGAATTTGAGGGTTTTGTATGAGAAGAGTTGTTGTTACCGGTTTGGGTATTGTTTCTCCCTTGGGAAGAGGCGTTGATTATAACTGGAAATCTATTCTGGAAGGAAAGTCCGGTATTCGTAAAATCGAAAATATTGATTTGAAAGATATTCCGGTTCATATCGCAGGGCAAGTTCCTACCGGAAAAGGCGAGCACGAGTTTGATCCAGACACGGTTATGGCTCCTAAAGATCAGAAGAAAAATGACCGCTTTATTCTGTATGGAATGGCTGCCGGTGGTGATGCTCTTGAAGATGCCGGTTGGAATCCCGAAACAGCTTCCGAAGAAGAAAAATATCGCTTTGGCGTTATGATGGGCTCCGGTATCGGCGGCTTGGATGTGATTTATGAAAACTCGATTTCTTTTCATGAAAATGGTATGAAAAGAATTTCTCCGTTCTTTATACCTTCTTGTTTGATTAATTTGGTATCAGGCAATCTTTCTATCAGATATCAGCTCAAAGGTCCGAATCATGCTTGTGTTACAGCTTGTTCAACCGGTACGCATGCGATTGGTGACGCCGCAAATATTATTGCACGCGGTGATGCCGATATGATGTTGGCCGGTGGTGCCGAATCGGCTGTTAACGTATTGGGCTTGTCTGGATTTGCTCGCATGAAAGCAGTTACCTCTGCTTTTAATGATGCTCCGGAAAAGGCTTCTCGTCCGTGGGATCAGGATCGCAGCGGTTTTGTTATGGGTGAAGGTTCCGGTGCCGTTGTTTTGGAAGAGTTAGAACATGCCAAAGCTCGCGGTGCTAAGATTTATGCCGAGGTTGTCGGTTATGGTATGAGCGGTGATGCTTACCACATTACGGCGCCTTCCGGTGACGGTGCTTATCGTGCAATGAAAATGGCAGCGGATCATGCTAAAGAACATGGCGTTGAGCTTAAAGATATTAACTATATCAATGCTCACGGAACGTCGACTCCTGCCGGTGATGTCGGAGAGGCTTTGGCCGTTAAGCGTTTGTTTGGCGATGATATGAAATATGTTTCTATGTCTTCGACTAAGTCTGCTATCGGGCATTTGCTCGGTGCGGCAGGTGCGGTTGAGGCCGTTTTCACAATCAAAGCTTTGGAAGATCAAATTTGCCCGCCGACGCTCAATCTTGAGAATCCGGCTGAAGAAGTTAAAGATATGGATTTGGTTCCGCTTAAAGCTAAGAAAAAGGCTATTAAGGCAGCTATGTCAAACTCCTTTGGTTTTGGCGGTACAAACTCTTCTTTGATTATGAAAGTTTATGAAGATTAGTTTGAGACTTTTTTAATAAAAAGTACGGCTCAAAGTTGGAAAGACTGTGAGCCGTTTTTTTGTGCTTTGGATATTTTTTTCTGTTATTGACTCTCGGGCGTCATAAGGGTAGCCTTATATCCGGTTTTTAGGAGGGGCTTTGATGAAAAAGATTTTGTTCTTTTTATTTGTTGCGCTTTTATTTGTTTTGGTGGCGGTTAAGCGTTGTTATGAAATGGCGGGGCCGTTGTCGCAAGAGACTTTTGTTGTTATTCCGAGAGGGGCAAATTCTCGAATCGTGGCGCAAAAATTGTTCGAATCTGGGGTTATATCGCGCCCGTTTTTATTCCGTCTTGCGGCACGTTTTAAGGGGCTGGATAAACGCCTCAAAGCCGGTGAATATCAGTTCGAGCCTAATGTGTCGATGGCGCAGGTCTTAAATCAAATTAACGAGGGAGATATTTATTATCGCAAGCTGACCTTGCCGGAAGGGTTGATGTCTTCTCAAATCGTTGAGTTGCTTAATGAGAATCCTATGCTGACCGGTGAGATTGCGGAACTGCCCGAAGAAGGTTCTATTTTGCCTGAAACTTATACCTATAAATTTGGTGATTCAAAGCAAGATGTGTTAATGGATGCCCAAAGCAGTCTTGATAAAGTTTTGGCCTTTGAGTGGAAGCATCGTAACCCTGAGGTGCCGTTGAAATCTCCGGAAGAACTTTTAATCTTGGCCTCAATTATTGAAAAAGAAACCGGCGTGCCGGAAGAAAGAGGATTGGTGGCGTCGGTGTTTGTCAACCGTTTGCGCAAAGGGATGAAGCTGCAGACTGATCCGACCGTGATTTATGCACTGACTCAAGGAAAAGAAGAGCTTGGACGTTCTTTGCGCCGCAAGGACTTGTCAATCGACAGCCCATATAATACTTATAAATATTTTGGTTTGCCGCCAACACCGATTTGCAACCCCGGAAAAGAATCTATTCATGCTGCGGCTCATCCCGAAGAAAGTGATTATCTCTTTTTTGTAGCGGACGGAAAAGGCGGGCATAATTTTTCGACAAACCTAAAAGAGCATAATAAAAATGTAAAAGACTGGGTAAAGAGCTTGCCGAAGAAGAAAAAATAAATTACTTGACAAAAATTTTGTACTCGTTTATTTTGAGAATAACGTTTAATTATTAATAAATTATCATATGAGTCAGAATGAAATTTTCTCTTTGGTGAAGAATATTATCGAAGAGCATGCAACTTTGCATGATGTGGCTGCTATTAAGCCTGAAGCTTGTTTGCAAGACGATTTAGGCATTGATAGCTTGGAGAGAGTAGTGGTAGTGATGGAGATTGAAAAAGAACTGGGTATTCAGCTCCATGATGACCATGTTTATGAAAAAATGACGGTACAAAATTTGGTTGACGGGATTTATGCCGCGGTGAACTAAGTAAGAAAAAATTTAAGATGTATCCGCTTAAAAGGCCGATACATCTTTTTTTATGCTTGTCCGGCAACGGCCATGCTCAAGGGATTAAGCGCATATTGCGGCGATAAGCCTTTGGTTAAAACCACGTTGAATGCCGGATACATCCGCTCACATTCTTTAACCGCAATCTCAATCACCTGTGCGATTTTGCTTTCAATGCTAAATTCGTCGGTGTCATCAATAATCAGAGAATGTTTGAATACCGGCATATTTTGTTCGGCCCAATAAGAAAAATGTCCCAGCCACAAATCTTCATTAGCCAGGGCCATGAGTTCAAAAACTTTGCTGCGATCTTCTATCTGGGTTTGGATGTTCATCAGGCAAGAGAGGTGGAGGCAGTGCATGGTTTGCTCCCAATTAAAGAACAAGAGCATGTTGTTCCATTTGCCTTCGATTTCGACAACGACTTCGTTTTCGGAGCGGCGTTCAAATTCATAACTCTTGCCGCTGAAAATGGTTTCAATAATGTCTATCGGATTGTAATTTAAGGCATAATTCTTTGCCAGATTCACGGTTCTTCTCCAGATAAAAAAAGTGACTACGGACGCGATGAATCTAGATTGCCTTAGCGAGTCGTTTAATACAATATTGTTTGCAAAGTTTTCCACCTCGCGGATTCAAAAAGTTGTGGATTATTTTTTTTGTTTTTATATTTCAATAAGTTATAAAAAGCGACTCGGAGGCCCTCGGGAATAGGTGTGGATTATTTTTTGTTATTAAGATAATGTTAAACAAATTTGTTGGTTTGGTTTTATAAGGGTTATATTTCATGGGTTTGACTTATCCCGAAATTTCTCCGATTATGTTGCAAATCGGGCCGCTGGCTATTCGGTGGTATTCAATGGCGTATCTTTTCGGAATCGTTTTTGGTTGGTTGCTTATTCGCCATTATGTTAAAAAATATGGTTTGAGTCTTTCTTCGGCTCAGCTTGAAGATTTTGTGTTTTATATGACGCTCGGTATTATTTTGGGCGGGCGTGTCGGCTATGTTTTGTTTTATGGGGAAAAAGTTTTTCAGGATAACTGGCTGGAGGTCTTTGCTATTTGGAAAGGCGGAATGTCGTTTCATGGTGGGGCTCTCGGCGTAATCTTGGCGATGGCTCTGTTTGCCAGAAAATATCGTTTTTCGTTTTTGCAACTGGCCGATTTGGTGGTCTTAGTGGCGCCTATCGGGCTCTTTTTGGGGCGAATTGCCAATTTTGTTAATGATGAACTGTGGGGGCGCGTGACCGATGTGCCTTGGGCCGTGCGCTTTCCTTCCGGCGGATTTTTGCCGCGCCATCCCTCACAGCTTTATGAAGCCTTTTTTGAGGGAATATGTTTGTTTTTTATTCTTAACCTTCTTTGGAAAAAAGAGTGTGTGCGTAAGCATAGCGGAACGGTTTCGGCTTTGTTTGTGTTGCTTTATGGATTGTTTCGAATCTTGATGGAGCAATTCAGAGAGCCGGATGCTCATATGGGTTTTTTCTTTGGCGGCTTTACCATGGGGCAGTTGCTCTCGGTGCCTTTGATTTTGCTCGGAATCGCCGTTTTAATTTTTGTATGGCGAAGACCACGCGTTGCTTAGGCTTTGGTTGTGATGTTTTGGGCAAAGCGGTAGCTCTTTTGCAGGGCTTTGTCGGCGCGGAGTAAGACTTCTATTGCTGAGCCATCGCTTCTTTTTTGTTCGGTTACGGCTCCCGAAACGGTTAGCTTTAAGGGTTTGGTCAAGCTCCTCATGCTAAATGAGGAGGAGGCAATGGCGCGACGTATTTTTTCAAGCCGCTCAAAGGCTTCTTTTTGCGTTTCACCACGGAAAATAAGGACAAATTCATCAGCTTCGTAGCGATAGATTTGGGCCTCGGTTTCAACCTCGTTTATTTTGCGGCTGAGCATTTTTACAATGTTTCTTATGCCTTGCCGTTTAAATATTTTTTTCAACCGCTCGTAGTCATCAATTAAAATAATGCCAAGGCTGTATTTGGGCGGAAAAGATTTTGCATGATGCATGAAAGATTTGCGGCTGGATAAGCCGGTTTCAAGGTCATGAAACATGGTGTAATATATGTGTTCGCCCAAAGTTATGGCTAATGTAAGCGTTCCGGCGCAGAAAAACGTGATTTGTCCGCTGGCTGAGCCGCTGTATGCAAAGCCTAGGCAATAGTTGAATATGGCAAAAAACAGTCCGGTATCTAAAATGCCGCCGCTGTATGAACAACTGATGAACAAGCAAAGCAAAGCACAGCCGCAGAGCAGGAGATTGATTTGGTTGCTTATATCTTCCGCAACAGGAATTATTCTTATGCCCAGTCGGCTTAAGTGTTCGATGAGGCTGAATTCAAGCAAGATAAAAAGCAGCGCGTAGATGTTGCGACTTTTGAAAAATTTTTTTTCAGGCAAAAAATAAAAAATTATATAATTTATTATGGCCAGCGTGGTGAGGTTTTGAAAGGCGGCCGTGGTGATGAAGTCAGAACCGTTATGGTGTTTTAAGATATTGATTATGATGTAGCTCAGCAAGCTTATTAAAAGAATAAAGGCCGGTTTGCTGCGGTTGAATATCAGCAAAGCGATGAAAATTATTCCTCCGGTGAGGTAAAAAATCGTATTCAGCATATATAAGGTTTCGGCTGAAAAAGGCTCTCCGGCATAGAAAAAAAGCACGGCAAAGGCAAATATCATGGCCGGCAAGGTCGTGTTTTTTAACAGCGGAAAAAATTCTTCCAATTGCTTGAGTATCTTGCGCAAAATTGATTCCTTATTCTAGCTCTTTTATTTGCGCCGATTGTAGCTCAATATGGTTTAAATTTTATTTACGCATTTTATGATTGAGCTATCTCCGTAAGAATAAAAGCGATATCTTTGTTCCATAGCGTGTTTGTATGCTGCTTTCATCCTCTCGGTTCCGGCGACGGCGCAAATCAACATAAACAATGTCGATTTGGGCAAGTGGAAGTTGGTTATCATCAGGTCTATGGTTTTAAACTTGTAGCCGGGGGTGATAAAAATATCTGTTTCTCCGACGAAAGGATGAAGTATTCCCTTATCATCAGCTGCAGATTCCAGCAAGCGCAACGAGGTTGTGCCAACAGCGATGATGCGGCGGCCTTCTTTTTTGGCTTTGTTAATTTTTTCGCAGGCGTCTTCGGTGATAATGCCATATTCGGCGTGCATTTTATGATCTTTGGTATCAGCAACTTTAACCGGCAGAAATGTTCCGGCACCAACATGGAGGGTTAAAAAGACTTTTTCAACGCCTTTTTCTTCCAGAGCTTTAAACACGCGGTCGGTAAAATGCAGCCCGGCAGTCGGAGCGGCAACCGCGCCTTCATGCTTGGCATAAACGGTTTGGTAGTCTTCTTTGTCATTATATTTGTTCCAGAGGCCATTCCCCGGTTTTTCTCTTTTAATATAAGGCGGCAAGGGCATAGAGCCGTATTTTTCAAGCAGGTGGCCCAAGTCTTTGGCGTCACATTCAAAGCGAAGCTCGACGCCTTCTTCGCCTTGTTTGTTTATGACTTTGGCTTTGAAGTCAGAGTTTTCTGCCGTGATTTCATCGGTGTAAAAGCTGATTTCATCTCCGACGTGCAGGCGCTTTGCATTTTTTACAAAAGACATCCAGCTCAATCCGTCTATCGGGTGGTATAAGGTGACTTCTACCAGTGCTTCTCCGCGCTGTCCGTAAAGTCTGGCCGGTATGACTTTGGTGTCGTTAAACACCAAAACATCGCCTTTTTTTAATAAATTCGGCAAGTCATAAAAATGGCGGTCGTGAATCTCGCCTTCTTCCGATAAATCCAGTAAGCGTGAGCTGTCGCGCGGTGAGGCCGGTTTGTCGGCAATCAGACTGCGGTCAAAATCAAAATCAAAAATATCTACCTGCATTGTTTTTTGTCCTTGTTTTTTTTAGTCGTTATAGTATATACACTCTTTAGACGCAAGAGTTTTTTATTAGGTAAAAGATTATGAAGCTTAAAATTGCTTATCAAGGCGTGGCCGGCGCTTATTCGAATATTGCCGCCAAAAATGTTTATCCAGACAGCGATTATATTCCTTGCAATACGTTTGAAGATGCAATGGATATGGTGCAGCGCGGCGAGGTTGATTTTGCCATGATTCCGGTTGAAAATTCGACAGCGGGACGTGTTTCTGATGTGCATTTTCTTCTGCCGAAAACAAATTTGTTTATTGTGGGCGAATATAAGCTGCCAATCCATCATCAGCTTTTGGGCCTTAAAGGAGCAAAGCTTGAGGATATTCGCATAGCGATGTCGCACCCGCAAGCTTTGGCGCAGAGTGCCGAGTTTTTGAAAAAGCACCATATTTATCCCGAGCAACGAATCGATACGGCAAAGTCTTGTGAATTTGTGCTTGAATATGGTGACAAATCTCGTGCAGCAATCGCTTCGGCAATGGCAGCGGATATCTATGGTCTGGATGTTATTGCCTCTAATATCGAAACGATGGGAAATAATACCACGCGCTTTTTAATCATGTCAAAAAATCAGATGATTCCCGAAGATGATGGGTCTGATTTTGTGACCTCGTTTATTTTTAAGGCACGGAATATTCCGGCGGCATTGTACAAAGCGCTCGGCGGTTTTGCTACCAACGGAATTAATATGATTAAAATTGAAAGTTATCTCGAATCGGGGACTTTTGTTTCAGCTCAATTTTATGTTGAAGTGGAATCTCATCCGGCACGAAAGGCTTTTCAAAATGCGCTGGAAGAGCTTAAATTCTTTTCCGAGAGTATTCATATTCTCGGGACATATTGTCGTTGTGCGTAAAGAAAAAGGCGTTTCAAAAAAACGCCTTTTTTTATTATTTGTTCAAATGTCCGATATTTTTTATTGTTTCATCAATCATTTTGTTTTGGACACTTGGGGTAAGATTGTCATTAACCGCTTGTTTCACCAGCTTTATGGTTAATTCCGAGGTGAGGGCGGTCAACTCTTTGTCAGCATCTTCTTGCGAAGAGCGAATCCTATCCGCGGCGTCTTTTTCTTTGGTTTTAATTTCTTGTTCAAGCTGGCTCAATTTTTCGGTTTTAATATAATTAATTTGTTTTTGAGATTTTTCTAATATCGCCTGAGCCTCTTTTTTGGCATTGCGATATTTTTTTTCATAATCTTTAAGTAGTTTCTGAGCATCTTCCAGTAACTGCTCGGAATCACTAATTCTTTGTTTTATGCCGTCTATTCTTTTGTGAATCATGGCATTGGCAACTTTGCATATCGGTTTGGCCAAAGCCAGAACGACAAAGACAAAAGCCATGCCGACCCAGAACTCACCTTCAAGATAAAAAGGCAGAGCATGGTGGGCTTCTTGTGCTGCGTTGGTTGCGATTTCTTGGACATTCGGCGCGGTGTTTTGGGCTAATTTTATCAGCTTTTCTCCGCCGATTATTGACAGGTTAGAGATGCTCATTACTCTCCCTCTACTTTCTTCAAAGCGGCTTTGATATTGGCCGCGTTAATCTCTTTTATTCCGAGTTTTTGGGTGACTTCCAGAGCCAATTTTTCGGAAGAAGTTCTGACCTCTTTGAGCGCTTCTTCTTTGCTTTGGCGAATTTGAGCTTCTCCGGCAGCGATTTTTTCTTTCAAGCTTTTTTCGAGTTCAGCTTGTTTTTCTGCAACCATGCGGTTTAGCTCTTCTTGGGTTTTGTTTAAGGATTTTTCGGCTTCAGCGGTGGCTTTGGCCAGAGCATCTTCATATTTTTGCAGTGACTTTTCCGCCTTTTGTTTTATTTCCATTGCTTTTTCAAGGGCGCTGTCGATTTTTTGACGGCGTTGCTCCATAATATCCGCGATTTTGGGGATGATTATTTGGGCCATGATGAAGTACATGCTGAAAAAACAGACTATCAGCCAAAAGATTTGGGACGGATAGCTTTGAATTTCTAACTGAGGCATTCTTCTTTCCTTAAACGAGAATCTTGAAAAGGCAGGGCAAGTCTTTGTTTTTTTGCGACAAAGCTTGCTCTGCCGTATTTTTTTATTTTCCGGTAAGCATTACCAATGCGATTACCAATGCATAAAGTGCAATAGCTTCAACAGCGGCGAAGCCTGCCCAACCGTAAATATCAACTTCTTTCTTTACTTGCGGGTTGCGGCCGACGGTTGAAATAATTGTTGTCCATACCTGAGTAACACCCCAAGCTGCGACAGTCATTGACAGAGCGCACATACCGGCTCCGATAAAAGCCATAGAATCCATAGTTTGTTTCCTTTGTTTGAGTTAAAACACAATTTATAATAATTTGTTATGCCATGGGGCATTTGCCGTGGCTGTCCTACTTAGTGTTCGTGGATGGCGTCCCCTAAGTAGATGCAGCTTAATACGGTGTAGATAAACGCTTGTAACATTGCGATGAAAATTTCAAAAACAATGATACCGGCGTCAAATAAAAATGGTACTATTCCGAAAATCCCTAGTCCGGCGATGAAGCCCGCAATTATTTTCAGCATGATGTGGCCAACGGTCATGTTGGCAACAAGACGTACCGTCAGGCTGAATGGTTTTGATAAAAATGATATCATTTCTATCGGAACAATCAGTGGGGCTAAGGCCAAGGGAATCCCTCTCGGTAAAAAGGTTCTGAGGTAGCCGAGCTTTTTCTTTTTGATACCGATGCAGATATTAAACAGCAAGGCAGTCAGCGATAAGGTTCCGACGGCGGCCAGATGAGAGGTATAAGTAAAAGAGTATGGGAAAAGGCCGATTAAGTTTCCGCACAAGACAAACAAAAATACCGAGAAGATAAATGAAAAGTATTTTAGTCCGTCTTTGCCGACGTTTTCTTGCAAAAGGTTATGAATAAAACTATATATGCCTTCGGGAATCGACTGAGCCACGCCGGGGACAATGGTTCTTTTTCTTAGGCAGAATCCAAATATCAGGCTGGCGGCCACAACAGCGCAGACCATGCATAAAGATGAGTTTGTGAATGAGATGTCAACACCGCCGAGCTCAAGATTTATCAGCGGTTTTATCTCAAATTGTTCCATCGGGTTTGCCACAGCCTTACTCCTTTGTTTTTTGTTCTTCGCTTTTGACAAAGCGGTAAACGTTCAAAAATCCGGCTGCTCCGCCCAAAAGTAATAATATGGTCAAAAACAGCGGTTTGGTGCCGAAGATATCATCTAAAAACCAGCCAATCGCCGCGCCGACAATGACGCCGGAAACAAGCTCGGTGGCAACTCTCATGCCGGTTTGGGCCGCATTGGTATATTCGTTGCCGGTGCGCGTGGCGCGCGCTTGTTGTTCTTTTTTGCTCAGAGCTTTAATTTGCTCTTCCAGTTTTTTGATGTCTTCCGGTTTTTTTTTCATTTCTGCCTTACTATAAATCATCAAATATTACTGACTTATTAAAATCTTAAAGATTTTTGTTAATCAGTTCTTGAAGTTTTGCATAGCTCAATGCTCCGAAATAGACTTCTCGGCCTTTGGGTGATGAGATGACAAAAGTCGGTGTGCCTTGGATGTTTATCAGCTTTGAGGCCTCTTGTCTTAAGTTAAGAATCTCTTGGGCAATTTTGGTATTTTTCATACAGGCCAAGGCATCTTCTTCTGACAAGCCATAAGGTTCTGCCAATTTGGCCAAAGATTTTTCGGTATTCAGCGAAAGTCCCCAGCTCATTTGATGATCAAATACACTGTTGGCAAAGTCAAAATATTTTGAAGTTGGTATACAGTCTGCCAAAACAGCAGCCTTCAGAGAGCTTTGGTCAAGCGGAAACGGCGTGAAAACCAAGCGAACCTTGCCGGTGTCAATATAATCTTTTTGGAGTTTGGGCAAAGTTACCGCATGAAAATCGGCGCAATGGCTGCACCCAAAAGAAGAATATTCATAAATGGTGACTTTGGCTTTGTCAGAGCCCAAAGAATGTCCCCAAGGCAATACAATATTTAGCGGCAGAGATTTTTGGGCTTCTGCAGCATTGGCCTCATTGATTTTGAATTTTACGCTGTTGTCTTGCGGATCAAAGTAAAAACCTTTAGAGCCCAAGTAAAAACTCAGGGCAAACAAATATATCAGAACAACTGCCAAAACAGCGCTGATACGGCGGATAATTATATCTAATTTCATTTTTTTTCCTGTTTGTTTGTTTTTTTATCGTTGAAGACATTCTGCCCTAATTTGATTAATATATTCTTTAAATTGGGATTATTGATGCCGTTTGCAAGCTCAGAAATATAATTTTTTTCTTCCGGAGAAAGGTTTTCTTGCGGCTTTTTTTCGGGCGAGGTGGCCTCCGGCGGCAGAAGGCTGCTGTTTTGAATAATGCGAATCTCAGAAACGGCGTTGTAGCCAAAATAAGTGTTTATCTTATCTATAATATATTTGCTTTTATGCTGAATCTCCAGTGCAAAAGCGCCGGCAGGTACCCCAAGATAGAGAATGCCGTTGTTCTTTTGGCCTTTTTTGAAGTCTATTTTTTGCGGAAAGCTGTATTGCGCCAGATTTTTGCCGACAATCTTGTCCCAGCCGGTTAAAATATCAATCTCAACAAAGCCCTTGCTGCCCAAAAGTTTTTTTGCAAAAGGAAGCAAGGTTCCCGAAAGTGCCGAGAGCCCGTTGGTTGTGCGTTCTTCGCTGATGTTGTCCACTTTATTCATAGTGTTTATCTTAACAGGTTGAAAATTAAATGGCAACATGATAGAACATTTATAAAATGTTTTTATATGAGGATCTTGATTAATGGAATGGGGCGATATTTTGCAGGCCGTGCTGTCGTTTGTCTTTGTTATCGGGCTGCTGTTGCTGACGCTTTGGTGCTTAAAATATATTCAGACAAAAGTGCCTCATTCTCGGTTGTTCAAAAATATTAATGACACTCAGAGAATCCATGTAGAAGAATTGCGCCGCGTTGATGCTAAAAACTCGGTTGTGCTTTTGTGCAAAGATGATAAAGAGTTTTTGGTTTTGCTCGGAGCTAATCAGGCATTGTTGCTGGATGAAAATTCTGTTGAAAAAAAGGCAGGACATAATGACTAAGCGGTTTTTGTTTTTGGGGCTGATTTTTGCCGTGGTATTTTTTGCTGCCGATGTGACTTGGGCACAAAGTGTGACGCTTGATGTTCAGGGGCAGGAGAGCGGGTCTGCCGTTGCCAGAATTTTTAACGTTATTTTATTGATTACGCTATTGTCTTTGGCGCCGAGTATCTTGGTTATGATGACCTCGTTTACGCGAATCATCGTGGTGCTTTCTATCACGCGAAGTGCGCTTTCCACCCAATCAACCCCGCCGAATATGGTGCTTATCTCTTTGGCCTTGTTTATGACCTTGTTTATTATGTCTCCTGTTCTTGAAAAATCTTGGGAGGAGGGAATTAAACCTATGTATGAGGAAAAAGTTGAAATCTCTGAAGGAATCGATAAGGCTGTTATTCCGCTTAAGGAATTTATGGTGAAAAATACGCGTGAAAAAGACTTGCTCCTTTTTACTGATTTGGCTAAAGAAAAACCGGCCGAGAAGGTTGAAGACACACCGCTTAAAATTGCGGTGCCGGCCTTTATGATAAGCGAATTGCGCCGCGCCTTTGAAATCGGGTTTCTTATCTTTATTCCGTTTTTGATTATTGACATGGTGATTGCCTCCGTGCTGATGTCAATGGGTATGATGATGTTGCCGCCTACGGTGCTGGCCTTGCCGTTTAAGGTTATCTTTTTTGTGCTGATAGACGGATGGTATATGCTTGCGGGGTCGCTTGTTAATTCTTTTTCTTGAAAAATCAACTAATTATGCGTTAATCACATATTAAGATTTGTCTGCTAAGCTAAAGCTAGTTTTTTTTAGAAAAAAAGCTTGCATAATTTCTGATATTATTGTATATTTTTAGACAAAATGAATAATATTTGTAAGTTTGCACTTTAGTTTAGGAGTTCTTTTTATGGCTAAAAAGTTTTTGACGGTCGTTTCGGCAGCGGCTTTGACACTCGGATTGGCAAGTACTGCTCAGGCCGGTTGTGACGGAATTTATGTCGGTGTTCGTGGTGGTATTATTAATCACAATGTCGGCGATAATACAGAAACACTCGGAACCCGTTATGATGTTGATGATAACAGCTTGGTTGCCGCTATCGCTCTTGGTTATCGTTATGGATATTTCCGTACGGAATTGGAATATACATGGCGTGAAAAAACTGATCAGAGCGAAGGTTATGGTGCCGGTTCTGACTTTGAGTCCGATTCTTATATGTGGAACGTTTATCTTGATTTGTCGCCTTATACCATGTTTACGCCTTATATTATGGCCGGTATCGGTATCAGCAATCTTGATGCTTCGACCACAACATTAGTTGCCGGAAATCTGCGCAAAAATTCTTATAGCGAGAGCAACTTTACTTGGGCTGTCGGTGGTGGTTTGTCGGCTCAGGTCACAACTCGTATCAATGCTGATATCGGTTATCGTTTCTTACACATGGGCGAGATTGACCATGCATCGGTCAGAGCGCATGAGTTTTATGTAGGGGCGCGCTACGTCTTCTAAATTTTAAATTGTGTATAATGGTCGATTAGTGCGTTGTCTGCGGGTCAAAAGTTTCCTCACGTACTACTCTGTACGTTGCGGTACTTTTGCCCTTGACGCCTACTACTCGACTCATTCTCCCCAATTTAAGTAAAGTTCGTATAACAGCGTATATTCAAAAAAGAGATTGTTTGACAATCTCTTTTTTGATTTAAGAAGCTTTGATGAGTTCAAATTTTAATTTGTGATTATAAATGGCGGCGATGACGGCGACGCGTCTTAGCCCGAAAGCTCGGCCTTGTTCGACATTTTTAATCCGGCGGCGTGATAATCCGCTGATTTTTGATATATCATCAATACTTAACTTATGTTCTTGCCGGAGTTCATACAACTTCTGTCCGACTTCAGCACGATTGTCTTCTAAATAAATAATTTGTTCTTTTTTTATTCCCATTTTCAGCTCCTTTTATTTTAGTTTATAAAAAATACCTGCCTTAAATTTAGGCAGGCGGAGCTCAAAAACTGACATAATACAGTCACCGTTATTCAATATATTAGCGGTACTCCGCCCGTTATAAGCGGAGGATTTTATTATTATGTAGGTGTTTTTGAGGCACCGTCGGTTACCTCTAACCGACAGAATGAGTATAGATAATTGCGATAGAGATTGCAAGGAAAAGTTTGTATAACGTGCAACTAATACAGATTTCGCGGGTCTCCAAACTTTTGTAAAGTTTGGAGAATTGTTGATGAACTTTTATTTGATGGTGTCTTTGAAAAAGCTTTGATTTAAAAGTCGTGAAGCGGGGGCTTGGGTCCTCCGCTTCACTGTTTATAATAATTATTATAGCCTTACCTTGCGGTTGAGGCCAAAAGTCAATTTCAGTCCGACCTCACAGACAACTGGGTTGTAAACCTTTTCTCCCGCATTGTATTTGTGGGAGAAAACTCTTCCATATACCCCAATTGAATTGGTGTAATGGATTTGTTTGGTTACCCCAATTTCTGCGCCGTAACGGAAGGAATTCCCTTTATAGGGGATTTCAACCGTTGTATTGCAGTCTTCAATCACATACTTAAATTTGATGTGTTGATAGCCTGCGAACACGCCGGCGTAAATATTCCAATTCCGTCCCTTAGCCGGGAGGAAGTCGTAATACACACCGAGGTCAGTTACAAGACCAATTTTTTTAGAACCCAGATATTCAAACTGGGTCGCACCCCCGCGGAACTCCGCGTGCCAGTGCTTAAACTCATGACCCACGGAGATAGCTCCGGTTGGGTTAATTGAGTTCTTTTCGTTGACCTTCAAGGCGTTAATGCCACCATTGAGGCCCATATACCAGCCAGTGCGCCTGTAGTAAGTGGCAACACCGTCTTTCATTACCTCTGTGAACGGGCCGTTGCCGACCTTCGCAGAGATTTTCAGATACTGTGCCAAAGTGCAGTCGTCAGACGACTGTGCATTGGCGTTTACTGAAATAAATAAGCTGGCGATAACAGCCACGAGGGCTGCTAAAATATTTTTTTTCATTTTTTTTGTTTTTTAGATTTATAAATAGGAAAGCAGGGCGGGAAAATTTAATATGCCCCGCTTTCCGTTAAAAACTCTCAATATATATCAATAAGCTCCGAAAGTGGCTGAGCCATATTCGTTGCTTACAGTTACGATACCGTTGGCATCAACAGTTTTGTTTGCTGACAGAATACCAGAAGGATAACCCTTGTAGGTGATTTCTGACATTGGAACAGAACCATGCACAGAGCCGTCGGCTTTGTAGTAATAGTAAACAGTATTGTTATCTACTATACGAACCGGAACTCCGCCCATTTCAGTAACCGTACCGCCAGGGTTGGTACCCCGTGCTAATTCAGCGTTGGCTGCATTTTTAACAATGCAGTTACCGTTATCATAGACAGCAGCATAAGTTACGTATGGATTGCCATTAGCGTCAAAAGTAACAGCCGAATATACAGCTACGATGCCATAATTCGGAATAGATTTAATACTTTCAACACAGTCGTCGCTATCATTGGCGATTTCAACACCGTCAGCAAACAAACGAGCGGTGAAGCTGTAAGTGTTGCTGCTGGAAGTTGAAGAAGTGCGGCTGATAGTTCCGTTTACGGTACCGGTTATGGTAAGATTATGATTTGTTCCTCCGTAAGATACAACATAGTTTGTCTGCAGAGATGCAGTGGCTTTGTTGTCACCGCGGTTTGATGCAAAAACATAATCCTTGGCTCCATCATAATTGAACTGGCTGTTGTTCAGAGTGATGCCAGTGGCACCTTCTTCTGCGGTCCAATCAGCCACAGCCGTAGCTTTTAAGCTGTAAACAAGATTTACATAGTTCTCCACGGTCTTATTCAGATCTGTGTTTACTGTATGCTTTTCAATCTCGTTATAATACAGCTTGCCGTCGCGAACGCCGGTTTTTTCAACAAAGTATGAAACTTCGTCTTTTACCGGTTCTTCTTCTTCCTCAATTGTTTCGATACAGTTGTCACTGTCAGAAGCGAGTTCCTGTCCGTCGGCAAGTAACTTAGCATTAAATGCATAAGTGTTCTTGCTGGAAGTTGAAGATACAAGATTTACAGAAGCCTGCACAGCACCTGTTACGGTCAGAGTATATTCTTTGCCCATGTAGGTTACTGTATAAGAGGTCTGCAAGCTTGCTTTCGCGATGTTATCACCACGGTTACTACCGAAGATATAATCCTTGGCAGTGGTATAATTCTGAGCATAGCTGTTCAGCAAGATACCAGTGGCGTTAGCTTTGGCTGTCCAATCATTTGTTGCAATGGCGGTCAGAGCGTAAACAAGATTTACATAATCTTCTGTTACCTTATTTAATTCGGTGTTTACAGAGTGATTTTCAATCTTGTTATAATACAGCTTGCCATTTTCAACTTTTACCTTCTGAACATTGTACGAAACAACGTCTTCGTCCGGTTGCGGTTCGATGTTTTTGCTGTATTCAACTTCCTGACTTTTTGCGCTTACGCTAGCGTCTCCTGCAAAGAGGGCATAGTTGATTAAATCAAGATATGTCTCTTTGTCGCTTGAAGATGAGATATTGCTTGTGCCAAGAGTGACACCGTTTCTCTCAATGCTCAAAGCGGCATCCCAAACAGGAACATCAAAATTACCATCGTGATAAACGATGTTTCTTCTTCCCTCAGCATTAGCAACATGAGTGAAATCAGAATATACCCAAGTGGAGGCGTAGCTATAAACATCAAAGCTATAGTTACCGTCCATATTGGAACCTTTTGATATTTCGATCAGGTTCGGAGTACCTGCGTTGTAAACACGGTTTTCAGTGCTCTTACGAGAATCCAGAGACATGTTGTATCCGTGAGCAACGCTCATAGATGTTTCAGTATCTGCCTTTTTGTTAAATGTACGAACGAGCGTCCATTTAATGACAGAACCTTCTACTCTTTGATCCTTTGCATAAGCACCTGTCTGGAAGTCTTTGTCGTCGCCACCGCCTTCACCATTGTCCACTTTCACAAGTGTAATGGTGGATGCTAAATCCTGAACTTTAGAACCATACTTACCAGTTGCGGTTAAGTTGATAACCATCTGGTCACCAGAGATTCCATTATCGCTAATAGAACCTTCGGTCATCTCTGCAACATTGTGCAGGAGTTCCACTTCTTTGCCGTTAGGCAGGGTAATCGTCGGGTATTCCCAGAAACCTGAGAACATGCGAGAACCTCTGTTAGTTACCATAGATACGGTATTTTTCATACCGATTAAGTTGATAACACATCCTAACTGTTCGAAGCTTCTATTTTCTCCTGTACGGATGTTCTTTCCGTATGAAGCAGATTTTTTCGTATAGCTCAGTTCATTGACCTTGACCGTCTTGTTCCCTTCAGCGTCGAAGCCGTAAGAGAAAGAGAACGAGATTGTTCCCACGATTGTGGTAGAACCATCGCTCAGTAACTCTTCCAAATCGCCGCTGTAGTTGCCGTTATCGTCGATTTTCTCGTTGACGATGTCGTAATCAACAACTTCAGGATTATCTTCTACCGGTGGGTTAACATTTCCGCCTTTTGTTTCCTTAATCGGGAGAACAAAGTGGAAGTTTTTGGTTTCTGCTGCTGCATCATAAGATACTTCAGCTTTGCCGTAAATTGTTAACTCGTAGTTTGTAAACTCGTCATCTTCGCTGATTTTATTCAGCTCAGAAGATGTATATTCATAAGCTACTTCCGGAAGGCAGAGATCTGTCATTGTCTTTCCACCAATGGTCAACGATTTAACCTCGTTGGTTGTATTGGCAAGAACGGCAATTGTCTTCTTTTCCCAAGAGAGGAAAGTTACGACACCATTGCTGGTGTTTTGGCTTGTAATCTCAGGAGCGTTCTCAAACGTTGCAGCCTCACCGGCAGCAACATAAAGAGTATTTTTATAACCGAAACCTACGAATGAGCTGCGGTTTGCATACTCTTCATCAGCCTTTTGGCTTGTTCCGTCTGTGTAGACGATGTCGGCCAAATACTTGAATTGAGCGTTACAGAAGGCGCCGCCATCGGCCAATTCTACTGAATACTCGCTGTTGCGCGTTTCAGCGGCGTTTTCAAATGACCAAATAAAGTCGCTGAGTTCGCAACCATAGTGGTCGATTTTTTTAACTTCCTTATCTGGATTTGGATTTGTATCTGGACAATCCGGACAAGGGTCAGTTTTAACTGTTACGTCATCAATCCCTGTTTCGCAAGAATTGAAAACCAATACGCTAGCCATTGCGAAAATGGCGAGAACCAATGCAGTCGCGTAACCTGCAAGGCTATTCATCATTTTTTTCATATTAAAAAAAGTTTTTTATTATTATTTTTTTTTGTTTTTTTTGAAATATGTTGAACCTCAAGGTGCGAACACAATGAGGTTGAAAAAATTTTTGAAACTCCATGCAGATTAACAGCCGGAGACATAACCGAATGTCTTTGTCTGAAAGCCTTAAACCTTTTTGATATACCAAAATGAATTTTTCTTTATAAGTCTTAAAAAATTTAAGATGAGAAAAAAATATTTTGTATGGGGAATAATAGCTTCAATAATAGAAAGACATAGTTATATTTTGTCTATTATAGAGTAGCATAAAACATCTTCATTTGCAAGAAAAATCTTTATATTTTAGTGAAATTTTAACCTTTTAGGACGGCGGAATCTAAGTTCTTTTCGCCAAAAGCGGACGAAATGGACGTTCGTCTTGAGCCCCAAAGGTGCTGAAAACAGCCCCTATTGGGGAATCGACAGATTTTATTTGCTGAATCTGCCAAAGGTTTTTCCAAAAAACAGCAGATTTGTCCGCCGGTATGGACTGCGATAAAAGAAGCGACTCGTTGTCATCCTTTGTCGTTCGTTATGAGAAAAATTATGTGCGAGTCGGAAACCGGCTTCCCAAAGCGCCAAGCGTTTGTGTATAAAACGTTTGTTGATAAAATTTTGCTTGAAGAATCTTGAATCATGTTATACATTCTTCGCAGTTTGATAACTAAATGACCGCGAATCAGACTCACTCCCTTGCGGGGCGTGTTTGTTTTTTCGGTCTCGTTTTAACCTTAATGCTATAAGGAGCTGAATTAACCATGACTAAATGGGTTTATACATTTGGTAACGGCAAAGCCGAAGGCGATGCTACCATGCGCAACCTCCTCGGCGGAAAAGGTGCTAACCTTGCTGAAATGAACAAGGTCGGCTTGCCGGTTCCTCCGGGATTTACCGTTACAACCGAAGTTTGTACTTATTATTACAATAATAATCACACCTATCCGGCTGACTTGAAAGAACAAGTTAAAGAAGCCGTTGCCGGTGTTGAAAAAATTATGGGCAAAAAGTTTGCCGATGCAAACAATCCGTTGCTCTTCTCCGTTCGTTCCGGCGCTCGCGTTTCAATGCCGGGTATGATGGATACCGTACTTAACCTCGGCTTGAATGATGAAACCGTTAAAGCTTTGGCTAAGGCTTCCGGCTCTGAAAGATTTGCTTATGACTCTTATCGCCGCTTCTTGCAGATGTTCTCTGACGTTGTGCTCGGTGCCGATCTCGACGAATATGAAGGCGCTCTCGAAGCTATGAAAAAGGCTAAGGGCTATAAGTCTGATACTGATTTGACCGCCGAAGATTTGAAAGAACTCGTTAATGAATATAAAGAAATCGGTAAAAAGCTCGGTAAAGTCGTTCCGCAAGATCCTTGGGAACAGCTGTGGGCCGGTATCGGTGCCGTATTTGGTTCTTGGATGGTCGATCGCGCTATTACCTATCGTAAATTAAACAACATTCCTGGTGACTGGGGTACCGCCGTTAACGTTCAGACCATGGTCTTCGGTAATGCCGGTGATGACTGCGCTACCGGTGTTTGCTTCTCTCGTGACCCGGCTACCGGTGAAAATGTTTATTATGGTGAATATCTTGTAAACGCTCAGGGTGAAGACGTTGTTGCCGGTATTCGTACACCGCAACCGATGGCTTCTAAGGGCGACGGCACTTCTTTGGAAGAAAAATGGCCGAACCTCTATAAAGAGCTGGTTGATGTTCGTAATAACCTCGAAAATCACTACAAAGATATGCAGGATATGGAATTTACCATTGAACATGGTAAACTCTGGATGCTTCAATGCCGTAACGGTAAACGTACCGCTCAGGCTGCCGTTCGTATGGCTGTTGAAATGGTTGAAGAAGGCTTGCTCACCAAGGAAGAAGCTATTATGCGCGTTGGTGCTGACCAGTTAGACCAGTTGTTGCACCCAATGCTTGATCCGAAAGCTAAGAGAGATGTTATTGCTACCGGTTTGCCGGCTTCTCCGGGAGCTGCTGTCGGCCGCGCCGTCTTTAATGCTGCTGATGCTGAAGCTTGGGCCGCTAAAGGTGAAAAAGTTATCCTTATCCGTAACGAAACTTCTCCGGAAGATATCGGCGGTATGCATGCTTCTCAGGGTGTTATTACCGCTCGCGGCGGTATGACCTCTCACGCAGCCGTTGTTGCTCGTGGTATGGGTACTCCTTGCGTTTCCGGTTCTCATGAAATTCACATCGACTATGCTAAAAAGACCATGACAACCGATAAGGGTGTTGTTATCAAAGAAGGCGATTGGGTTTCTTTGGATGGTGCTAAAGGCCAGATTATTAATGGTAAAATGCCGACCGTTGAGGCTGATACCAATTCCGGTAACTTTGGTAAGTTGATGGGATGGGTTGATGAAATCCGCACCATGGAAGTTCGCGCTAATGCCGAAACTCCGAAAGATGCTCAACAGGCTCGTGATTTCGGTGCTCAGGGTATCGGTTTGGCTCGTACCGAACATATGTTCTTTGATGCCGACAGAATTCCGAATATGCGCGCTATGATCTTGTCTGACAACGAAAAAGGTCGTCGTGAGGCTTTGGCTCGCTTGTTGCCTTATCAAAAGCAGGACTTTAAGGCTCTGTTCAAAATTATGGATGGTCTGCCGGTTAATGTTCGTTTGCTTGACCCGCCTCTTCACGAGTTCTTGCCGCATACTGATGCTGAAATGCTCGAACTCGCTAACAAGATGGGGATGACACTCGAGAAAGTTAAACAACGTGCTAATGCTTTGCATGAAGCTAACCCGATGCTTGGTCACCGTGGTTGCCGTTTGCCGATTACTTATCCGGAAATCTGCGAAATGCAAACACGCGCTATCTTGGAAGCTGCTTTGGAATGCCAAGATGAAGGTATTAAAGTTTTGCCCGAAATCGAAGTTCCTTTGACCGGTTCTAAGAAAGAGCTCGATATTGTTAAAAACATTATTGACACAACCGCCGCTCAGGTCTTTGCCGAGAAGGGTAAGAAGATTAAGTATGAAGTCGGTTCAATGATTGAGTTGCCGCGTGCTGCTCTGTTGGCTGATGAATTGGCTAAATCTGCTGAATTCTTCGGATTTGGTACCAACGACTTGACTCAAACAACTTTGGGTATGAGCCGTGATGATACCGGTGCTATTCTTGACGAATATCGTGCTCGCGGTGTTTATGTTGCTGATCCGTTTGCATCTATTGATGTTGATGGTGTTGGTATGCTGGTTAAGATGGCTTGCGAAAAAGCTCGTAGCACCAACCCGACCATTACGCTCGGCGTCTGTGGTGAACACGGTGGCGATCCGGCATCTATCAACTTCTTCCAGACTTGCGACATGAACTATGTTTCATGCTCTCCGTTCCGTGTACCTGTTGCTCGTTTGGCAGCAGCTCAAGCAGCGGTTAAGTATGGAAAGAGTAAGTCGTCTAAGAAGGCCGCATAATTAAACTGTGTATAACAGCACATCTAGAGGCATTTTACGCTGTCTCGAAAAATTCATGTACTACTTTGTACACTAGAATTTTTCTTGCAGCTAGAAATGCCTCTATCTGTACTATTCTACCCAGTTTTGCAAGTTTGTTCTTTGGGTGACTAATACAGATTTTGCGGATAGGAAAAATGCTCACCTACTTCTATGTAGGCTCCGCTTTTTCCTTCCTGAAATCTTGTTATTCACCTCGTTCTCCACAGTTTAATTCGTAGAAAATTCATCTAGCGGCCACCTAGAGCAATTTTACGGAGTGGCAAAAAATTCATGTACTAATGTGTACACTAAAATTTTTTGCTCTCCTAGAAATTACTCTATCTGGCTCACTATCTGAATTTTTTGAAAAATACGTATAATGGTCGATTAGTGCGTTGTCTGCGGGACAAAAGTGTCCTCACGTACTACTCTGTACGCTGCGGTACTTTTGCCCTTGACGCCTACTACTCGACTCATTCTTCGTATTTTTTGAAAACTTGTTTAGAGGCATTTCTCGCTGTGAGAAATGCCTCTATCTGTACTATTCTACCCAGTTTTAAGTCGTAGAAAAGTTTGTATAATGGTCGATTAGGGCGTTGTCTGAGAAGCATTCTTTAATAACTTGACAAATATTTTAAAAATGTTACTTTAGCTTTTGTTTTTAATTCTTATTTTGTTTAATTAAATACTTACAATTATGCTTAATTTACCAAGTTTTGAAGAAGTTTATGTCTGTGCTCAAATGCAGGTGGACCGTTATCAGGAGTTATTGCAAGAAGTTGAAAATGGCTCTGATAACGAGGTTAGCGTATTAGAAGACGCACTTGAGGCCCACAAGCATACTTTGGCGCTTTTGCAGAAAATGTTTGAAGAGAGCTTTCCGAATATTAGAGTGATGATGTCGGGGGTTTTGTCTTATGATCAGTTTTCGGCTTATTGGGGGGTGTTGCTCAAATATCCCGAGCTTTGCAAAGGTATTGAATGGAAAATTTTTACGGCTTTTTCCGAGGTGGCGCGCAAGGTTAAATACAAATCTCCTTATGAGGCTTTTCGTAAGTGTTTGCCGGAAATTTCTGCCTTGTTTGCAACGCCGGTGATGGTGGCTTATATTTGGGAGCGCTGTAATCAGTCAACCAGTTTGGTTTTTGCTTTTTTGCGTTGGCTTTCTTCGGATTTGTTTTCGGTTGAGATTGGGGCAAATCTTGAGAAATTTTATAAGGCAATCCTTAACTATGCCAAAGGAAAAGAATGGACCCAAAATCAAAAATTGTTGGTTGAGATGTTGCAATCTCATTAAAACACAAAAAAACTGCCGGCTTTATGCGGGCAGTTTTTTGGGTTTTAAAACGCGGTAAACAAAACCGGACGGACATCGTTCAGGGCGGTTTGTTCCGTATAGCGAATCCCGTGGATGGAGCAACAACAGACACAATCCTCGCAAGGAGCAGTGGCTGATACAATGCTTTTTATCAGCGGGGCTTTAATCTGTTCAAGGCTTTGGTTGACCACTTTGATATTGCCGAAAATAGCAATCGTTTCCTCAATCGAGGGCAAAAATGCTTGTCCTGCCTTAATACCATTTTGGTGATAGTTAAAACAATAAGACGCTGCTTCGGCTCTTCCGGAGTGTTTCTCGGCCTCTTTAAGCAAAATTTGGGTGGCTTCTTGGCCCGATAATTGAGGCGGAATTACTAATCGTAAGTTGTTTGAAGCCCAAGGCAGTCTGTGTTGATCAGTGCAAACCGACCAAAATCCTTTGTCGCTAACCAGTGCCACTATTGCGGAAATTTCCTTGTCTTCTTTTCGCTCAAAAGAAGTGCTTCCGTCACTGTAAAGAAACATGCCGGCGGCAATCTTGCAATTGGGGTTTTTTGTTTGTAAAATTGTTTTATCCATAATCTATATCTTAATAATTAAAAACTTATAGCTTTATAAAAGGAAGACGTTTTTTTGTCAAGAAAAAGAATTAAAAAAACAAAAAAAGGCTATTGACATTGGTCATCGAATCATGTATACAAGTTTCAACAAATTGCTTCATCGTCTAATGGTAGGACAGCGGACTCTGACTCCGTTAATCGTGGTTCGAATCCATGTGAAGCAGCCAAGTTTTAACCGCCGTTATCGGCGGTTTTTTTGTGTTAAAAATATGGCAAAAAAGCTTAACAAATTTTGCCGGCGGTTTTAATATATCTGCAAATAAAATAAGGATGAAATATGGAAGATTTATTTGCAGCAATGGCAAAACCGCAACCGGTTGCGACAGAAGCTCCTGACGGACTGAAAGAATATAGTGTTACCGAGATTTCGGCAGAGATTAAGCGCTGTGTCGAAACGCGGTTTAATCGGGTTAAGGTAAAAGGTGAGATTTTTGGTTGCAAGCGTGCTGATTCCGGACATTATTACCTTTCTTTGAAAGACGAAAACGCGGTTATTTCTGCCGTTTGTTGGCGCGGGGTGGCTTCCGGTCTGAAATTTAAGCCAGAAGATGGGCTTGAGGTTGTTGCAGTTGGTAAAATTACGACTTTTGCCGGAAAGTCATCTTATCAATTGGTGATTGATCAGCTTGAAATTTCCGGTACCGGCGCTTTGTTAAAACTGTTGGAAGAGCGTAAAAAACAGTTTGCTGCTGAGGGGCTTTTTAATCAGGCTCATAAAAAGAAAATTCCTTATTTGCCGCAGACAATCGGTGTGGTTACTTCTGCCAGCGGTGCCGTTATTCGCGATATTATTCATCGTGTGCGTGATCGCTTTCCTTCTCATATTTTGTTGTGGCCGACGCCGGTGCAGGGAGAAGGGGCCGCTGAAAAAGTGGCGGCTGCGGTCAGAGGTTTTAATGAACTTCCCAAAGGTGGAAAAATTGCGCGTCCGGATGTGATTATTGTTGCGCGTGGCGGTGGCAGTCTTGAAGATTTGTGGCCTTTTAACGAAGAGGTTGTTATTCGTGCCGTTTATGATTCTGAGATTCCGGTGATTTCTGCTGTGGGGCATGAGACGGATACGATGTTGATTGATTATGTGGCTGATGTGCGGGCGCCAACACCGACCGGTGCGGCTGAATTTGCGGTTCCCGTTAAAGCAGAGCTTGAGGCGAGTTTGGCAACTTCTCAGGCCAGATTGGTCAACGCTTGGCATCGCTATCTGATTAATTATAAGACTATTATTGATGGATTGGGGCGCGGGATTCCTAATCTTAATCAGATTTTGCAAGATTATTATCAGCGGCTTGATGATCGTACAGAGCGGCTCAAGCTCTCTATCAAAAACGTGATGCAGCAAAAAAGCAATGCTTTGCAGATGGTGCCGCTTAAAGCTTATTACATCATGAACCTATTTGAAAAAAATCAAGAAAATTTAAAGAATTTGATGTTAAGACTTGAATCAGTTTCAGTCGAATCTGTGCTGCGGCGCGGATTTGCCTGGGTGAAGGACAGTAAGCAGAAAACGGTTTATTCAACCGATCAGGCTAAAAGCAGCAGTGTGTTGGAAATTCGTTTTGCTGACGGAGCCATTAAAACAAAACCGGTGGTGAAAAAAAATGAATTACAAGGCGATTTATTTGATTGTTAGTGCATTGCTGTTGATCAATGCGGCCCAGAGTGCCGAGCCTCTTGAGTTTTGCGGAAAGCGTGTTCAGGGTGGTTTGGTTGTTGCTCATAAAGACAATGTTTATAAGGTTTTGCAAAACGGAAAAGAAGTGCCGGTCAGTGAAGACGGCGATTTTTTGCTTGCCTTTGACAGAGATGCGCCTTTGCAGCAAAAAATCGTTATTTCAACAAATATTCCCGAAGAAGATTATCCGGAAGATAATTATACTTTTACCATTATTCCGACCAAGTGGGATGTGCAAAAAGTAAACGGTGTGGCTCAGAACAAGGTTACACCTTCGCAGCAAGACAGTGATGAGATTTTAAGAGAAAATCAGAGCGTCAGAATCGCATTGACCGAGAATAACAGTGATAAACCTTATTGGAAAAGCGGGTTTATTGAGCCTTTGGATGATTATCGAATCAGCGGGCAGTTTGGTGGTCAGAGGATTATTAACAAAATTCCAAAAAGTCCGCATCGCGGTATGGATATGGCCGCTCCGGAAGGTACTGAAATTAAGGCCGCGGCTGATGGTGTGGTTAAGTTGAGCGGCGGTGATTTTTTCTATAGCGGAAATATGGTTATTATCGACCATGGTCAGTCATTGCACACAATGTATGCTCATATGAAAGATGTGAAAGTTAAAAAAGGTGATTTTGTAAAGCAAGGCGAGGTTATCGGAACTGTCGGAAAAACAGGACGAGCAACCGGTGCGCATCTTCATTGGGGCGCATCTTTGAATAATGTTCGTTTTAATCCCGAGCATTTGCTTGAACTTGGTAAAAAAGAGTATTGTGAAAAAATATAAAAAGCGAGGATAATATGGAAGCCGTTGCCGAATCTCAATTTGATAATTTATGTTGCTTGGTGGTCGATGATGATAAATTTTCTCGGTCTTTTATTAAAACCGCTCTTTATCAGATTGGTATTAAGACCATAAAAGAAGCGGCGTCGGCCAGCGAAGCAACCGAGATTTTGAGAAATTTTAGTGTTAATCTGGTGTTGTTGGATCAGATTATGGATGAAAAGACCGGTGTTGAATTTGCGGCAGAAATACGCGGCGGAAAAATTGCGGACAACAAAGACATTCCTATTGTTATGATTACGGTTGATAATCATGAAAAAACGGTTCTTGAGGCCAGAAATTTGGGAATAGAGGAATATTTGATAAAGCCGATTTCTCCTCAGGCATTGAAAAAAAGAATTTTAAATACTTTAGAACAAAAAACGGACGGACAATAAAATGGAACTTGATATACATATTTTGTTACTTTCAATCTTGCAAGGTATAACGGAGTTTTTGCCGGTTAGCTCTTCGGGGCATTTGATTTTGTTTTCAAAATTTACGACGTTTCCTGATCAGGGATTGGCGCTGGATGTGGCGGTTCATGTCGGTTCTATTATTGCCGTTATGATTTATTTTTCTGCTACAATTTGGCAGATTATTAAAGGTTTGGCCAAAAGCTATTTTCTTCCGAATTTTAAAAATGATGGGAACCGGTTGTTCTGGTTGATATTTGTTGCAACAATTCCGGCGGTTATCTTTGGGCTGTGGCTGAAAAATAACGGTATGGAAAGTTTAAGAAGCACACGTTTGGTCGGGTGGACGATATTGAGCTTTGGCATTTTATTATTTATCGCGGACAAGGTCGGGATGACTATTCGCAAAGTTGAGCATTTGACTTTGCTTGATGCCGTGTTAATCGGATTGGCCCAGTGTTTGGCATTGATTCCGGGGACAAGTCGTTCCGGAATTACGATTACGATGGGGCGTTTCTTGGGAATGGAGAGAAGAGAAGCGGCCAAGTTTTCGATGTTGTTATCTATTCCGACGATATTCGGAGCCGGTTGTTTGGTGGCTTTTGAGCTTTATCAAGCCGGTGATATGGCTGCCATTGCTGATGCTTTTAACGGAATTGTTTATTCTTTTGTGGCTTCTTTGATTGCGATTTATATCATGATGTGGTGGCTTAAAAAATCAACGTTTTTGCCGTTTGTGATTTATCGAATTATTTTAGGAAGTTGTTTGTTGTTAGATTCTTATGGATATTTAGATAAATTTATGCAATAAAGTCTTGCAATTTAAATTTAATTACGCTAAAAGATAAGACGTTAACAAAACAAAGCCCTGATGGCGGAATTGGTAGACGCGCATGCTTCAGGTGCATGTTGGCTCAGCCAGTGGAAGTTCGAGTCTTCTTCAGGGCACCATAAA
>CALXTE010000015.1 GCA_944391345.1 uncultured Alphaproteobacteria bacterium | reverse complement strand
CATCCCCTATCCTCAACATTTACAAAAAAACCCTGCTTTTGCAGGGCTTTCTTGTAAATGGCGGATAGAGTGGGATTCGAACCCACGGTACCCTTTGGGGGTACACACGATTTCCAATCGTGCGCCTTCGACCACTCGGCCATCTATCCTCGGTTTTGCTTAAACCTATATTATTAACTCGTTTTTTGCAACAAAAATTTTTATTTTTTTCGCTCCATTTCTTAGTGCTTGATTTTTCTTTATTCCTCTTTTATTTTAATTCTATGTTTTAACCTCTTGTCTTGCCTTAAATATGAAAAAATTTTTGACTTATTCTTTTTGTTTCTTGCTCATCCTTTTTCTTTGGGCGTTTTTTGTTGAGCCCAATTGGCTCGGCGTGAAAAAATATAATATCAAAAATCCGCAGCTCGCCGGTCTAAAAATTGTTTTTGCCAGTGATTTTCATGTTTCTCCGGACCAAATTAATTTCTTGAAAAAAACGGTTGATTTGATTAATCAGCAGAATCCTGACATCGTCCTTCTTGGTGGGGATTTTGTGAAAGGACGTCAGAAAAAGTCTTCCCTTTCTGCGGAACAAATTGCCGATGAACTCGGCAACATTCGCTCAAAATATGGGGTGTTTGCCGTTTTAGGCAATCATGATTGGTGGTATGACGGTAATGAAGTTGCGCAAGCCCTAACTCGTAACGGAATCGAGGTTTTATCTAACCAAAATGTTTTTATCAATTCTCCTGATAAGAAATTTTATGTTGCCGGTGTTGATGATTTTACCACGGGGAAATCTGACCTTGCGACAGCCCTTAAAAATACGGCGCAACCGCTTATTCTGCTCTCTCATAATCCTGATATTTTTCCCTCCGTTCCCAAAGGGGTTGCCCTAACCCTTAGCGGTCATACGCATGGCGGGCAAATCGCGCTCCCTTTTTATGGCGCGATATTTACCTCTTCTGACTATGGACGGCGCTTTGCTTATGGCTTGATTGAGGAAAATAATCGTCCCTTGCTCGTTACCAAAGGTATCGGAACAAGTATTTTGCCTTTGCGCCTCTTTTGTTCTCCAGAAATCGTTGTTGTGAATTTTATCTAAAGACCTAATAAAATTGCTCTATTTTTTCAGCGATATCTTTGGCCGGATTGAGTGTTGATTTTGGTTTAAAGTCTATATTTTCATCTTCAAGGTAGGTGGCATAGCCGCCGGCTGTTAAAGATTTTACAAATCTTATGTGTTTTGGCGTTAACCAACCTTCACCACAAAAGATATATACCGGCTTGCCTGTTCCGCAGGCTTCGCAACACATGGAAACAGAATCTCCGGTTACAATTATTCTGTCTGCACAGGCTAAATATCCCATATAGGGATTTTCTGACTTATCGCCCCAAAGATAAGCGTTTTGCGGAAGGTGTTTCAGTGCGTTCACAATAATCGTTTCGGCTTCTTTGCCGGTGCGCTTTGAATCGGTTATCAGCAATGAACCACCAACCTTTTCAGCAAAAGATTTGACCGCTTGTCCCAAGGCAAAAGCATTTTCGGCGCTAAAAGCTTTGCCCTTTATGCTGCCGCCGATAATGACCGCCGTGTAAGGTGTTTTTAAGTTGGCAAAATGAGGTTGCCACTGCTCTTTGGCCTCTGAAAGTTTTTCTTTTGTAATGCGGTGCGGCGAGCCTGTCGTATACATTACATTTTGGCCTTTTATTTTGTCTTTATCATGCTCCGGAACAGCGATGATTTCAAAATCTTGTCTTCCAAAGAATCCGGGGTATAGCAGTTGAATAATTTTTGCTTTGCCGCCGGATTTTTTCTTAATCCAGCGCGCTATCGGGGCGGCTCTTCGACTGCCGGATAGTATAATATCAGGAAAGTTTTTGCTTATTCCTTCTTTGCTCTCATCGGCCAAGCCGATTAAGCTCCGTCCGCGGAGGACGTTTGGCAAAGCTGCAAGTTTAGTGTATTTCAGCGGTTTTTCTTCGCTTTCATAGTTTTCGTGGTTGAGTTGTTCAGCAATGCCTCGGACCTGATTGTTGCTGCCCATGCGGTCATCGGTTAAAATCCATACTCTTTTTTTCATGCCATTTGCTAACCTGATGTTAATTCATTGTCTTTATACTACTGCTTATATGTTTTTTCTCAAGGAGTTTTTTTATGAAATACATTTTTTTCTTTGTTTTTTGCTCGGTCGTGCTTGCTTCTTCTGCCAAAGCGCAATATTCATCTCAGAAAGATGCAGCCTATCTTGCCACAATCAAAGCGGTGGCCAACTTCAAAATTAATGATCAAGAAGAGTTGCAAAAAGTTGAGGAACTGCGTCAGAGCCCATCATTTAATAAAAAGCTGCAAAAAATGCTTGATAAACTGACAAACGACACAAACAAAAATTCCGTAAACCAGCGTGTTTATAAAATCCTTTTGCAGGCAGGCAAAGATATTTATAACGAGCTTAATTAAACTTTGATTAATCTTATTGTTCTATACTTCCCGTATATTGTTTCTTTTAACGGAGGTCATCATGACAAAAATTGAACCCGAAACAAAGTCCGTTCTTGAAGAAATTGAGGCTCTGCGTTTGAGCTTGTTTAAAACCATTTAATTACGAAAGGTCGCTCAATGAAAAAATTGTGCCTTTTTCTTCTGTCTTGTTCAGTGTTGATTTTTTCGGCGAAGGCTTTTGCTCAGACCGGCGAAGAAGCTAGAAAACAGCTTGAACAACAAGAAACTGCCGTCTATCAGCAAAAAGTTGCTGACTGGAAGGCTAAGCATAAAAACGCTAAAGTGCAGCCGCCGCGTCTTGGTGAAAATGTGAGTGTTTTTTCGGTAAATTATTCTTATAACTTGGAACCGGTTGGTTCGGAAAATGATGTGGCCCTTGATGATAGGCGCTATAAACAATATCCTAATGCCGTAAAACGCCTGCTTGATAATGTTAATGTCAGAGATCAGTCGGAAACTCAGATTACTTACGTTTATAATGATGCCAGAGTTGATGAACTGGCCTTTCTTGCGGCTGAATATTGTTATAACCAGAAAAAAAGCAAGGCCTTGCTCCAAAAAATTACGCTTTATCAAAACAGATCTCGGCTTGCGACTTTTGACTGTGTCAGCTTGTAACTTGGCTTTTGATTCACTATATATGTCTTAGTATGATTTTGTTTTTTGAGGCTTAGGTTACTATGAAAGACTTATATTCTGTTCTCGGTGTGGCAAAAACGGCCAGTGAGGCTGAAATTAAATCAGCTTATCGTAAACTGGCGCGTAAATATCACCCCGACCTTAATAAAGATAATAAAGATGCGGCTGAAAAATTTAAGGAAGTTTCAGCGGCTTATGATATTCTTGGTTCAAAAGAAAAACGCCAAAAATATGATAATAACGAGATTGATGCCGACGGAAAGCCTACCGGTTTCGGTGCCGGTTTCGGTAATGGATTTAACGGCGCACAAGGATTTGGACAAGACGGAGGGTTCTATTCTTATTCGTCTTCAAGAAATCCGTTTGGACAACGCGGCGGTTCTGCCGGATTTGATTTTTCTTCAATCTTCGGCGATGATATTTTTTCTCAATTTAGCGGAGGGCAAAATTTTAACGGCGGTGCAAGGCGCGTGCGTAAAGGCGAAGATATTGCCTATACCATGAATATATCGTTCCTTGATGCAGCTCTCGGTATTGAGCAAAAAGTTTTTATCGGTAATAAAACCATTAATGTTAAAATTCCTTCCGGCTCGGAAGACGGGCAAACTCTTCGCTTAAAAGGACTTGGTCAACCTAGCCCTAACGGCGGTGAAAGCGGCGACGTTCTGATTACGCTGAAAGTTCAACCTCACCCTTATTTTAAGTCAGAAGGAAATAATATTTTGCTGGATTTGCCGATTTCGCTCAAAGAAGCTGTTTTGGGTGCAAAGGTGACCGTGCCGACAATCTCGGGAAAAGTTGCGGTTAAAATTCCGCCTTATGCTGACTCCGGCGAAAAGCTTCGTCTTAAAGGAAAAGGCATTAAATCTCGTAATGCAACTGGTGATCAAATCATCACGTTGAAGATTATTACCTCGAAGTCTAAAAGCTCGGCGTTGGAGAGTACAGTCTCTGCCCTGCCCGATGTGGATGTCAGGAACTTTTAATCATGCTTTTGGACCAGTTACGCGATTTTGAATGGCTCAATGAACCTAAAGAAGTGAACTTTCATGATGGGGGAATGTCTATTCTGGCGCTTTGCCACACGGATTTTTGGCAAAACAAATCGCGTAACGTCCATAAAGATGACGGGCATTTCTTTTTTGCACGCAAAGCCGGAAATTTTACACTGACGGTTAAGTGGTGTTTTGTGCCGCTTAAAAGTTTTCAGCAATGCGGAATCATGCTTCGTTTTGATGAACAAAACTGGATGAAAGCGTCTTTGATGTTTGATAATCCTGAGCATCCAAAGCTCGGAAGTTGTGTTTGCAACAATGGTCTTACCGACTGGGCGTTGATGCCGGCGCCTAAGGAGCTGACCGCGTTATGGTTGCGCGTTAAACGTCAGAATGGTGATTATGTTTTGTTTGTGTCGCTTGACGGAAGCGTTTTTCAGCAAATAAGGGTCTTTAATTTTCTGAACGAAGATGTGGAAATTAAGGCCGGTGCTTATCTTTGTGCGCCAAATTCTGAAGATTTTGAACCTGTTCTTGCTAAACTCGATTTTGATTAATGGAGGTTTTATGAAAAAATTTAGATTTTTATTTGTTTGTCTTTTATCTCTTGTCGGGATTTCTCCGTCAGTGCATGCCGAAGATTCTGATAAGCCAGAAACGGTTGTTTATTTGCCGGAGCCGCAAAAAAATATCGGTGTTCCTTTGATGAAAGCGCTTAATGATCGCAAAACTACTCGTGAATTCAGCGTACGCAAAATTAATGATCAAGACTTGTCTAACCTTTTGTGGGCGGCGGTCGGAATTAATCGTCCGAATGGCAAGCTCACTATTCCGACGGCACGTGATGCTCGTGATTTGTCGGTTTATATCATTAAGCAAGGCGGTGCTTATCGTTATAATGCCGAAGATAATACTTTGGAGCTTGTTAATCCGGCTGCGTTGATTTATATGGCTGCTAAGCAAGGTTTTGTAAAAGACGCCGATGCTTTATTGGTATATGTTTCTAACAACGAAAATCAGGACTATAGAGCCATGCATGCCGGTTCAGCCTACCAAAATGTTGGGTTATATGCTGCTTCTGCCGGTATGAGTAATGTTGTTCTTGGAATGATTGATCGTGATATGCTGCACAAAGAGCTGCACCTGACGGAAAAAGACTTTGTGGTTATCGGGCAAGCGCTCGGTTGGCCGAAATCTAAATAAACAAGCAAAATCCCCTTTAGATATTTTTCTAAAGGGGATTGTTTTACTCACTCAGCGCTTGTGCCAAATTGATTACCGTTTCAAAACGTGTTTTAAGGTTGCGGTCGGCAATGCCGGTTTCGCTTTGCGACTCTGCTTTTTTATACTCTTCAGTTTGAAGATAGCTTGATAGGTTTTGAGCCAGAATCTGAGGAATTTCTTTGTTCTCGACTTTTCCGATACGAGCACCTTCTTCACAAAAAAGCTGCAAGGCACTGACGGCATTGTAAAGCTTGAGTTCTGCATTCAGAAGATCTGTTGTGGCGCAATCTCTGTCTTTCGCAAGGTTTGATTCCAAAATGTTGCGAAGAACTGACATTCTTGATGCTTCATCGCTGAAATTTACTTTGTTCATAAAAATTAAAATATTAAAATTATACAATGAATTATAAAGAAAACATGCTTTTTATAGCATAATTTTTTCTAATTGCAATAGACAAAATAAAAAAAATTATTATATTAATTATGTGTTTTATTTTTTTAGGGGGAAAATATGAAAGTTTTAATGATAAACGGCGGTGCCAGTGATGATGGATGCACTGCAAATGCTCTTGATGAAATTGCAGAAGTTTTGCGCGGCGATGGTATAGATTCCGAAATTATTCATCTCGGAAAAGCTCCCGTACGCGACTGTATCGGCTGTCAGGGTTGTCGTAAAAATAAAAATAACCGCTGTGTTTTTGATGATGATTTAGTGAACGTAATTATTGCAAAAGCAGAAAAATCTGATGGCTTTATCTTTGCGTCTCCGGTTTATTACGCTCATCCGACCGGAAGAATATTGTCTGTGCTTGACAGGGCTTTTTATGCCGGAAGTAATGCTTTTGCCTTTAAACCGGGGGCAGCCATTGCTTCTGCAAGACGTGGGGGTACGAGCGCTGCGCTTGATGTTCTCAACAAATATTTTGCCATAAACAGAATGCCGGTTGTTTCTTCCTCTTACTGGAACATGGTTCATGGGGCAAAAGCAGAAGATGTTGCACAAGATGAAGAAGGGGTACAAACGCTTTATAATCTGGCTAAAAATATGGCTTGGATGCTTAAATTGATTCAGACCGGCAAAGAAACTATGCTGCCTATGCCGGAATGCAAATATGGTGCAAGAACAAACTTTATTCGTTAATTTTATGTGATTCTATATATGAAAAACGGCAGGAGATCATCCCGCCGTTTTTTTACATTCCGATGTTTTGGTTGAGTTTTAAGATATTTACGATTGAAAACAGTGTCCAAAATTCTTCAAAGACTTTTTCAAAGCGTTTTTGATTAAGGTTGGTTTTGAAAAAAGAGCAAGCCTCAAACATATCTTCTCCCGTGTCTATTGCCAGCAAGATTTTGCTATTGTTAAAGCTTATTTCAATCTTTTTGCCGGCATAGAGTTCTTTTAGCCTTAAAATGCGTTCCATAAAGCCGGTGGTTAAAATATAACGCGCCTCAATCTGATTGGTTGAATAAACCTCAAAGAGTTTTTCAAACACAACATCTTCTAGCGTGACACGTTCCATTTTATCAAAGCGGGTAAATTTATTCAGAAGGCCTTTATCTTTCAGAACAATGGTATGTCCGCTGAAATTTTTTTTCATATCCATTTCAACGGCAATGCCTTGAAAAACCGTCACGCTGTTTCTTTGGCCTTTGGAGTTATAATGAATCTCTTTGAGTTTTTGTTCGTATACGCTTATGCCGACATTCTTATATGTTCCAAAAAAGCAGTCGTCTGCTTCATACTCGTCATAGTTTGGAAAAATAAGGCTGTTTTCCATTGCCTGAGCATCCATTCTTTGGCCTTGTTGGTAGCTAAAACCATCAAAAAACTTTATGAACACGCTCATAATATCGTCTTTTATTCTTTTGCGATATTTTGCAAAAGGACCGCGAAGGACAAAAGCGGTTATGGCACAGAGGCCAAAGCCAAGATTAAATATAATCTCACTATCAAATTGGTAATGGCTTTGAGCCCAGTATCCGCAAAACATAAGGAGCGGAAGTACAAAAACGGCAATCCAAACCAGACGCCAAAAGCTTTTGACGCATTGGAGGCGGAAGTCTTCTTTTTGTTGCAGCTGCGGAACTAAAACAGTGTTATAATAGTTTATAAAATTTTGTTTCAGCTCGTCGTATTGTTGCTGCTCTTCTTTGGATAATATTATTGTCATTATTTCATAAACTTGCTGACGTCAATACGCTCTTTAGCCTCGGTTTCGGCCTCAAAAAACGGCATATCAGCCTTAACCCCGACCATTGCCGCGACAATGTTTCCGGGGAAGATTTCTGCCGTGTTTTTCAGATCGTTGACACTGGCGTTATAAAAGCGGCGCGCCGCTGCAATGTGCTCTTCAACCTCATTAAAGCTTTGCATGGCTTGCAGCATGGTTTGATTTGATTTAAGTTCCGGATAATTTTCTACCGAAAGCATAAAATCTTTCATGCAAGCATCAAGCTCACCGGCGAGTTTCATGGCTTCTTGCGGATTGGCGTCAAATGTTTTTTTCATGGCCTCCGTACGCAAGCGAACAATCTCGGTCATTAATGATTTTTCATGTGTCATGAATTTTTCGGCCATTTGCAATAAATTCGGAATTAAGTCATAGCGCTTTTTTAACTGAACGTCTATGCCGGAAGTTGCCTCTTTGACTTTGTTTCTTTTACGAATCAGTGATACATATATTCCATAGAAAATCACTAAGAGAATTACGCCGATTATACCTAATGTGACTGCCATTGTTTTGCCTTTCTTAAAATTGCGATTTTTGTTCAGCATAGCGCCTATTTACTAAAAAATGCTAAAAATCATTGTGTTATTTGGGAAAAGGCTGTTTATTTATAAAAATTTTCTTTGTTCTTGATATCTTTGTTTTTTATGCTTAAACTTATTTCTGTTTTATGATTTGGAGTTTAGCATGAGATTTTTGTTTCTTGTTTTGGGCGGGGTTGTTTTTATGGCGGCTTCGGCTCGGGCTGAAAGTGTTTTTGAAATCGGAGGTGATGCCGATTTTTTCTATGCCTATAATGATGTGACTAAGCCTTATGAGAATTTGCAAAAAAACAATGTTTTGCAAGCGGCCGGAAATCTTAATGCGGCTTATTCTTACTTTTTTTCTGATGATTATTCCGCAACGGTTTTTCTTGACCTTATGGCGGCCAGTGATAAAGAAGTGCAAAATTTTAATAACGGAAGTTGGGGAAAACAGCTCTCAGCTGATTTAAATACACCGTTCGGAACCCTTTCTGTCGGTGAAACTTTTAATGCTGCAGCGGTGTTGTCAGTCGGTGCGCCTTCGGTTTCTCCCATAAAACTTAATAACTCGGATATTGTTGATTTTATTGCTAACCCAAACTGGCAAAGGCGCAAAGGAGTTCAAACATCTTTTAAAACGCTGAACTCTACCGAAATTAATACTGACGGCGTTGCTCCGAAAGTTTCGTATTTTACTCCTGAAATTTATAATTCGACCCTTGGTTTTTCGTATGTTCCCGACACGGAAAACCGCCGGGGGTTGGTTAGTTCTAATGCTGCTTATGACCGTGATGATGCTTATGTTCTCGGTCTGTATCATCAAAATAATTTTGGTCCTGTTCAAGCAGAGCTTTCTCTCGGATATGGGATTTATCATAAAAATGACAACGACTTATCGGCCGGATTACTCTTATCTTACGGAAATTGGTCAGTCGGCGGAAGTTTTCGCAAGACTTATGTTGATGGTGATGATTTTGAAATTTCTCGCGAAGATTCTTCTCTCGGCTTGTTTGACAGTTATCGCGAAGGTCAGACTTGGAACGCCGGAATCGGCTATCAGTTCGGACCAATTAAGTCTTCTCTTGGCTATTTTGAATCTCAAGCCGATAATTCATCAAACAAAGACCAGATTTGGCTTTTGGCCAATGATTTTCAAGTCAACAAATATACCCATGTTTATGCCCTCGCGGCGCATGTTAATTTTCGCGGAGAAGATCCCGCTCTTGAAAAAAATCGAAAGGGTTATGCCTTTGCTCTTGGAATCGGCTTGAGCTTTTAACCAAAGGAGTTTTTATGACTAATATTTTACTGCTGAGTTCTGATGATTTTTTTGCCAGTGATTTATGCGAGCAAATTGAGCGTATGAGTGATGGCTTTTCGGTTGTGCGCGATAAAAATGAGAATTTTGATATTGCGTTAGTTGATGAAGATGTTTCTTTGCTGAAAAGCATTGATGCTAAAGTTCCTCTGTTTTTGTTTTCATCTGATGAAAAGATGGCGTCTCTTGAAAATGTTCATGTTTTTGTTAAGCCCTTTCATCTTGCGGCATTGCTTGATTCTTTGCATTCGTGCATTAATCGTTTTGAAAATTCGGCAGAAGGTTTTTTGAAATTCGGAAATTATGAGCTTCGCCCGACAGCCAAAGAAATTATTAACCTGAAAACCCATGAAACGGTTAAACTAACCGAAAAGGAAGTGGCTATTATCAAGCATCTTTACAAGGCTGCTCCCAATATTACATCAAAAAATGAGCTTCTTAAAGAAGTTTGGGGATATAGCCCAGAAGCTTCAACCCACACGATTGAAACGCATATCTATCGTCTGCGGCAAAAAGTTGAGCATGAAGATGATTCTGCCCAACTTATTAAAACCGAAGACGGCGGCTATTTATTGAATATTTAATCACAAAGAAAATTCGGCAATCACCGGAACATGGTCGGACGGGCGCTCCCATGCACGCGTGGCGGTAAAAATCTCGTAGCCTTTGATGTTTTCTTTAAGCTTCGGTGTAGCCCAGATATGGTCAAGGCGACGGCCTTTGTTGTTTTTTTGCCAGTTTGGATTGCGATAACTCCACCAACTGAAAATTTTTTCGGGCTCGGGATGAAATTCTCGTCCGATATCAATAAAATCAAGTGATTTTTTTAATCTGCTTAAGCGTTCGACCTCAACCGGCGTATGAGATACGATTTTTAGCATTTGTTTGTGATTCCAAACATCATTTTCCAGCGGAGCAACATTAAAATCACCACAGATTATCATTTTTTTATCTTGGTTTTCTTTTTTATGCTGTTCCCAATATTCGGCGATATCATCCATAAAAGTTAATTTATGGGCAAAAGAGAGGTTTTCTATCGGGTCCGGAATATCACCGCCGGCCGGAATATAAATATCGTTGATTTCAACATCACCTAATATTGTGGCTTTGATATGGCGGGCGTCATGCTTGCCGACCCAGTCGCGTTCTTCGATATTATCCAGATGATATTTTGACAGGATGGCAACACCGTTATAGCCGGCCTGACTATACAAGGCAATATTTTCATATCCCAGCGCGCGAATGTCATCAAAAGGAAAGTCTTCCGGCTTGGCTTTGACCTCTTGAAGGCAAATGACATCCGGTTGTTTTTCTTTGGCAAATCTTGCCAGATGTTCCAGTCTTATTCTTATGGAATTTACATTCCAAGTTGCAAGTTTTATGTTTGTCATATTATCTCCGATTTTTCTTTCTTACCGGGCTTTGTTTTTCTTTAACCGTGAACAGTGTTTCATCAAGGTCTTTATCTTGTTCCATATTATATAAAAAGACACTTATTTCTATGCCCTGAGGATCCGTGATTTTCCACTGTTTCAGCTCAAAAGGATTATTGTTAAAGACCAAGGTTATCGGGTGTGTTTCGCCGTTTACTTCATATTCAAAAACAGCTTCAGTCGTTCCCGAATCTTTATAAAAATCGGTTATTTTTATCTTTTTGCCATCAATCTTTATATCATTTGCCAAAATTAGGCTCGCGGGAACATCGTCATAGTCAATATGGGTTATTTGATCTAATTCTTTATCATGATAAACAATAAAGTTTCCGTCGCCGACAATGGATACATTGACAGGCTCATCATATTCCATGCGGATCTTGTTTGGTTTGGCAATATAGATTTTTCCTTCCGATGTATTGCCGTTGCTTGCGGTTTGAACAAAAGATGCTTGCAAAGTTTTTATGTTGTTCAAATAATTTTCAATTTCTAAAACGTCCGATGCTTTTTGTGCAAAGGCCTTCGGGCTGAACAACATAAGTATTCCCGCCAGTAATGCTAATTTTCGCATGATATCCCCCTTTGTTATTTTTCTCTGACTAATATAATGAAAAAAAATTGTCCCGACAAGTGTGTTTTTTGTCGGGACTGTGTAATTAAGGTGATATTATGATAATAATAAACGTGCAAACGATATGTATTATGTTTTTTATAAACAGCTATTTATTTTTGCCGCAACCGCATCCGGTTTTTGACGTATTATTGCTGTTATTTGTTGAGTTTTCACTGCTCGAGGCAGTTTTACTCGTATTCTTATTACTCATTAAGATTTCTCCTAAAAAAATTATTAAAGATTTCGTCCTGCCGAATTTCATCGGCACAAATGGATTTATGCTTCCTTAACCGAATTACAAGTGGTGATTTTTATTTTATGACTTAAACTTTATATCTACATTTCGGCGTTGCGTGATTTAAATACACCGTTCTCGTAGCCTTGAATTTCTTTGTTTCTATCCGCTTGTTCAAGACGAAACTCAGCATAAGCAACATATTCTTTTTCTTTTTCAATGCCAATATAGTGGCGGCCGAGCTTTTTGGCGACGACAGAAGTTGTGCCGGAGCCTAAGAAGGGATCAAAGACGACATCGCCTTCATTACTTGAGGCTAAAATCAATTTTGCAATTAATTTTTCTGGTTTTTGTGTCGGATGAGGGGTGTTCTCCGGCATTGACCAAAACGGAATGGAGATATCGGTCCAGATGTTTGAGGGATAAGTCAGACGGCTGCGACGGCCGCTTTCTTCAACCCAATCTTTGGGTTCGCCTTGTTCATCGCGATAAGGGGCGACAACCGGACGCAAAATTTTTACCGCATCGAGGTTAAATGTATAATCTTTGCTTTTGGTAAAAAACCAGATATCTTCCAAGCAATTTTTCCAGTTATCTTTAGCGCCGCGGCCCTTTTCTCTTTCCCAAGAAATGCGGTTTTGCAAGATAAAATATTTGCCGGCAACTTCCGGTATGACAATTGATGTTTTCCAATCGGCGCAAATATACAAACTCCCGTTTTCCTTCAAGATACGCGGAAGTTTTTTTATCCATTTTTCAAGCCATTTTTTGTATTCGCTAAAATCGCGCTCTTTAAATACACTGTTTCCGAAGACTTTGGTTAGATTATACGGCGGGTCAACCACTATCAAATCAACCGATGAATCCGGCAGATAATCCAGTGTTTTCATCATGTCTTGATGAATGGTTTTATCTAAGATATAATCTATTGAAGCTTTAAAATTTAATTTAATTGCCCTTTTGGCGTATTCGTTCATTTCTTTAGGGCTAAGTTCAAGCGTTTTGTTACGTGGTGCTTTTTCTTTCACCCTATTCTTCTCCGAACTTGCTGTTTATCAAATTGGTCAAGGCATCTATGGCTTTTTGGGCTTCTTTACCGCGGGCATTGATTTTTATGGTGGTGCCTTTGGCTGCGGCCAACATCATTAAGCCCATGATTGAGCAGCCGCTTACCGTCTGGCCGATTCTTTCAACAGTGACTTCGGCGTCCATGTCTTCAATGGTTTTGACAAAGGCTGCCGCCGCACGTGCATGGATACCTTTTTTATTTTTAACTTCAAGTTCTACGCTTATTTCTTCAGACATTGCTTACATTCCCAGCAATTTTGATGCGACATTAATATACTTTTTTCCGGCTTCTTGCGCCCCCTCAACCGCTTCTTTCAAGGATTTGTCCTTTCTTAAGCTGGCAAGCTTTATCAGCATCGGAAGATTTATGCCGGCAATAATCTCAACTTTAGCTTTATCCATAATCGAAATGGCCAAATTTGACGGTGTGCCGCCAAACATATCGGTCAAAACAATTGCACCGCTGCCGTTGTCAACTTCGCCGACTTTATTTAAAATTTCCGCACGGCGCATTTCCATATCGTCTTCGGGGCCGATGCATACGGCGCGAACTTGATCTTGCGGACCAACAACATGTTGCATTGCCGATATAAATTCTTCTGCCAGTTTTCCATGGGTGACCAAAACTAAGCCTATCATTTTTTGTTTCCTTAAAAAAGTTTTATTATTTCTTGCCGCAGCTCCAAACTTTGACAGCGCCAAAGCTTTTGATTAATTCTTCACGGCTCTTTGACTTAATAATTTCATCAGCGCGGGTGCGACGGCCTTTCATATTGACTTCTTCAACATTATCAAGCGGAACACCATAGGTGCGGTTTACCATCTTGCCGTCTAATTCAACAACCAAAACAAATTCGGCTTCAGCCAGTGGAGCTCTGGTTTCTTCATCAATATTTTCAAGCAATACCGAAACACGGTCATCACGACGGAGAATCGCCGTGCTTTTGCCATCAAATTCTAATACCGGATTTTTAGGTGCACCTTCTCTGGCGTCAATAAATATGGCCAATTCGCCATATTTGTTTTCAATAATTTCATAAAAGTCCTGTTTTTCAACCAAAGTGTAATACTGATTTTCCATTGTTTTTACCTTCTTTGTTTTCTTTAGTGTTATATGTTACATTATTATTTGTAATCTGTCAATTTTGAGTTAATAAATTCTCTTTTTCCCGAAAAAAATCGCCTTGCAGAAATTCCTTTTTCAGGTTATGATTTTTATTATTTGTCTTTATTTGCCAGAGGTTGTTTTGATATGTTGACTCTTAAACATCTGCCCATTGCGTCTTTTAATGAAAATATTGTTTATCTCAGCCGAAACTGCGCGGCTTATAAAACCGATGACATTAATTCTTTGGTTAAGATTGAGGTGCATGGCGGAATTAAAACAATTACCGCTTTTTTGCAGATTGTTGATGATGAGGCTCTGGTTTCTCCTGATGAATTGGCCCTTAATGATGAAGCTTTTAAGCAAATTAATCTTCCTGAAGGCGCAAAAGTTTCTTTGACACTTTCTCCGGTGCCGGTCAGCACAAATGCCATAAAACGCAAAATTGCCGGAAACATTCTGACCTCTGCCGAATATAGCGCCATTATTAATGATATTACCTCTAAAAAATATTCAAATATGGATATTGCCTCTTTTTTGGTGGCTTCCGGTTCTTTTATGTCTGCGCCGGAGGTTTTGTCTTTGACCGAGGCGATGATCGGAGACAAGGTTTTACACTGGGATAACGAAAGTTTGGTGGTTGATTGCCACTCGCTCGGCGGTGTTCCGGGGAATAAAACCGACATTATTATTACGGCAATTGTCGGTGCTTATGGATTAGCTATGCCTAAAACAGCTTCTCATTCTTTGACGTCTTGTGCCGGTGTGGCTGATACAATGGGCGTTTTGACAAATGTTGATTTTGATGAAGAGCGGCTTAAAACTCTGATTGAAGAAAACCGCGCCGCAATCGTTAGCTATGATAAGCTCGATATTTGCCCCGCAAGCCGTATTATCAGCAATGTTGAACGACAAATCGGCATTGCACAACAAGAACATATTGCTGCCTCTATTCTTGCCATTAAAATGGCGGCCGGTGTGACAAATTTATTAATTGATATTCCGGTCGGTGCAAAATCGCGCATAAAAAGCGCTAATGAAGCAATGCGCCTGCGCAAGCTTATGGAATTTGTCGGTGATATGCTCTCAATTGATATTGATGTGGTGATTACCGACGGAAGTGAGCCTATCGGTAATGGAATCGGCGCGGTGCTTGAAGCGCGCGATGTGATTAAAGTTCTGAAAAACAGTGAAGATGCACCACAGGATTTGCGCGAAAAATCGCTCTTTTTGGCTGGGCGCATGCTTGAATTTGACCCCAAGCTGCGTGGCGGGCAAGGTTATTTTGTGGCAAAAGAGATTTTGGATTCCGGTCGGGCGTTGGAGATGATGAACAATATTATTAAAGCACAAGGAAAAGTTCCGCAACCCAAAATCGGAAAACTTTCTCGTGATATTACAGCGAATGTCAGCGGGGTTATTGAAGCCATAGACAATGCCAGAATCAATAAAATCGGCGTTTTAGCCGGTGCGGGGCAATATGCAGGTGCCGGAATTGACCTCTTTAAAAAAGTTGGTGATTCGGTTGAGCAAGGTGAGCCTATTTATCGTATTTATGCTTGCAATTCTACGGATTTTGCCTTTGCTAACTCGGTGGTGGATGCTTATACCGGTTATGAAATTGTTTCTTCCGAAGAAACAGAAGCTTAAAATTTTTAAACTTTTTTTCAAAAAAATTGTTCCGGCTCTTGCTTATCGCATTTTTGCTCCTTATATATCCCTTTAGAAAAGTTCTGAAACAAAAAAGGAAGTAAAAATCATGAGTAAAGTTCTTGGTATCGATTTGGGTACAACCAATTCCTGCTTTGCCGTTATGGATGGTAAAGATCCAAAGGTTTTGGAAAACAGTGAAGGTGCTCGTACAACGCCGTCTATGGTCGCTTTTACCGAAACCGAAAGACTGGTCGGTGCGGCCGCTAAAAGACAGGCTGTAACCAATCCTGAAAATACTTTGTTTGCCATTAAACGTTTAATCGGTCGTCGCTTTAATTCTCCGGAAGTTGAGAAAGACAAAAAGCTCGTTCCGTTCAAAATTATTGAAGGTGACAATGGTGATGCTTGGGTTGAAGTAAAAGGACAGAAATATGCTCCTTCTCAAATCTCGGCTATTGTTCTGCAGAAAATTAAGGAATATGCCGAAAGTTATCTTGGCGAAAAAATTGAGAAAGCTGTTATTACCGTTCCGGCTTATTTTAATGACTCTCAACGTCAGGCGACTAAAGATGCCGGTAAAATCGCAGGCTTAGATGTTTTGCGTATTATCAACGAGCCGACAGCTGCTGCTTTGGCTTATGGTATGGACAAGAAAACATCCGGCACAATCGCTGTTTATGACTTGGGCGGCGGTACATTTGATATTTCTATTTTGGAAATCGGTGACGGCGTTTTTGAAGTTAAATCTACAAACGGTGATACCTTCCTCGGTGGTGAAGATTTTGACCAGCGCCTGGTTAACTATTTGACTGATGAATTCAAAAAAGAAAGCGGTATTGATTTGAAAAACGACCGTTTGGCTTTGCAACGCTTGAAAGAAGCTGCAGAAAAAGCTAAAATTGAGTTGTCTTCTGCTACTCAGACAGAAATTAACTTGCCGTTTATTACCGCTGATGCAACAGGTCCGAAACATTTGAACATGAAGTTGACCCGTGCAAAATTTGAATCTTTGGTTGATGACTTGATTGAAAAAACCGCTGAACCTTGCCGTAAGGCTTTGGCTGATGCCGGTTTGACCGCTAATGAAATCAGTGAAGTTATCTTGGTCGGTGGTATGACCCGTATGCCGAAAGTTCAAGAAAAAGTTAAAGAAATCTTCGGTAAAGAACCGCACAAAGGTGTTAACCCTGATGAAGTTGTTGCTATGGGTGCTGCTATTCAGGGCGGTGTTTTGGTCGGCGATGTTAAAGATGTTTTGCTGCTCGATGTTACCCCGTTGTCTTTGGGTATTGAGACCTTGGGCGGCGTCTTTACTCGTTTGATTGACCGCAACACAACCATTCCAACACGTAAATCTCAGGTCTTCTCAACCGCTGAAGATGGTCAGACAGCCGTTACCATTCGTGTCTTCCAAGGTGAGCGTGAAATGGCTGCCGACAACAAGCTGCTCGGTCAGTTTGATTTGGTCGGTATTCCGCCTGCACCGCGTGGTATGCCGCAAATCGAAGTTACCTTTGATATTGACGCTAACGGTATTGTTAATGTTTCGGCTAAAGATAAAGCGACTAACAAAGAGCAAGCTATTCGTATTCAGGCCAGCGGCGGTTTGTCTGATGCCGATATCGAAAAGATGGTAAAAGACGCTGAGGCTAATGCTGAGTCAGATAAGCGCAAAAAAGAGCTGGTTGAAGCCAAGAATCAGGCTGAAGGTTTGATTAACTCTACCGAAAAGACCTTGAAAGAATATGGCGATAAAATCAGTCCGGCTGAAAAGTCTGCAATTGAGACCTCTATCGGTGAGCTTAAAACCGCAACCGAAGCTGAAGATCTTACGGTCATCAAAGAAAAGACCGAAGCTTTGATGCAAGCCTCAATGAAGCTTGGTGAAGCCATGTATAAGGCTCAGCAGGCTCAATCTCAAGCCGGTGCAGCTCAAGGGCCAGATGCAGGAGCTTCTGCCGGCGCTGAACAGCCGAAAGATGAAAAGGTTGTTGATGCTGATTTTGAGGAAGTTAAGTAAAAGTTTTCTTTCTCTGAAACAAAAACACCGTTTAGAGCTTTCTAAGCGGTGTTTTTTTAGACTTTTTATTGAATTAGGGCTTGCGTTTTAAGATAAAAACCCCTACATAAAGGGTAACTTGAAATTAATTTCTTTGAAAAAGCAAAAAAATGACAGTCGAAGCAGATTATTACGAACTTTTGGAAGTTCAAAAAACCGCCAGCGCCGATGAGATAAAACGGGCTTATCACAAGCTGGCTATGAAATATCATCCGGACCGTAACCCCGGAGATAAAGAAGCTGAAAATAAATTTAAAGCGATTAATGAAGCTTATGATGTTTTGAAAGATGAGCAAAAACGTGCAGCTTATGATCGCTATGGCAAACAGGCTTTTGCCAATGGCGGAATGGGCGGCGGAAATCCGTTTAACGGGTTTGATTTTAATTTTGGCGGGGGTGGATTCTCCGATATTTTCGGTGATATTTTCTCGGATTTTATGGGCGGCGGACGGGGGCGTTCGGCTCATTCTCAGGCGCAAGATGGTGCCGATATCCGCTATAATCTGGAAATAACTCTGGAAGAAGCCTTTAACGGCGTTGAAAAAGAAATTAAAATTCCGACCACGACCGAATGTGAAGATTGTCACGGACACGGAACGGCTGACGGAAAAGAAGCTCCGATTTGTTCAAATTGTCATGGCAGCGGAAAAGTTCGTACCCAGCGCGGCTTTATGATTATGGAAACAACCTGCCCTCAATGTCATGGTGAAGGACGCGTGGTTAAAGATGCCTGCAAAAAATGCGGCGGAAACGGCTTTATTCAAAGTGAAAAAACGCTCAAAATCAAAATTCCTGCCGGTATTGAAGATAACACACGTATGCGGATTTCCGGCGAAGGTCAGAGTGGTATTCGTGGCGGTGATAATGGCGATTTATATGTCTTTATCACTATTAAGGAACACAAATTGTTTATTCGTGACGGGGCCAATCTTTATGTTCGCGTTCCGATTTCCATGGCTTGTGCCGCTCTCGGCGGAAAGATTGAAATTCCGGATATAAAAGGCGAAAAGATTGAAATTGATGTGCTGGCTGGAACCCAAACAGACCAACAGAAAAAAATTGTTGGTGAAGGCATGACAATTATGCGTTCAAACAAGCGTGGGGATTTGTTTGTTCAGTTTCGTGTGGAAACACCTACTCATCTCTCGGCTCGGCAAAAAGAGTTACTGGAAGAATTTCGCTCTATCAGCAATGAAGAAAGTTGTCAGCCAGAATCCAAAGGATTTTTTGATAAAATAAAAGATTTGTTCGTAGCTTAAGTTTTTGGCTTTACTTTGTTTTAGGCTTAAGCTACTTTGTTGTTTAGATATTTATTTTTGTGTTTATTAATTTATTTGTTTAACCTTTAAAAAATTTTTTGTTATGAAAAAAGGTACTATTATTGGATTGATTGCCGGTGGTCTTGCCCTTATTGGTGCCGGAATTGCCGCTTACAAGAACAGAGACAAGATTGAGCCTTTGGTTGACAAAGCCCTTGCTCGTTTGAAGAAAAAAGAAAAGCCTCAAGAAGTTGATGAATAACTTTTTTGAGTTTTGAGTAAAAACAGCCCCTTTAAAAAGGATTTTTATTCTCCTTTCGGGGCTGTTTTTTCGTCTTTTTTAGATTTTAACTGACCGCAGGCTGCTAAAATATCTTGTCCGCGCGGAACACGAATCGGTGCGGCAAAGCGGTTCTTTTGCAGTTCCTTTGAAAAAGCGATAATTCGGCTTTGCGGGCTTGGTTCATAGCTGCACCCCGGCCATGGGTTAAACGCAATTAAATTAAACTTGGCATTAATTTGAAATTTTTTCATCAAAGCCATTAGTTCTCGCGCATCATCCAGCGAATCGTTAAAGTCTTTGAGCATTAAATATTCAAAAGTAACAAAATGACTGCCGTCCAGCTGTTGATATTCGTGGCAGGCTTTCAAAACCTCTTCCAGCGGATAACGCTTGTTTATCGGCATTATCTGCGAGCGTTTTTCATTATTCGGCGCATGAAGGCTTATCGCTAGTTTAACACCGGTTGCCTGAATCATTGGCACGATATTCGGGGCGATTCCCGAAGTTGACAAGGTTACACGCCTTTTGGAAATAGCTATGCCGTCGCCGTCGGTCAAAATTTTGAGGGCTTTTATGACATTTTCCATATTATGCAAAGGCTCGCCCATGCCCATAACCACGATATTTGACAGATAACGCGTTTCGTCCTTGGGTGATGGCCATTCGTGATAAGCATCGCGCGCAGCCATAAACTGACTGACAATTTCTCCGGCGGTTAAATTTCTGGTTATCTTTTGGCTGCCGGTGTGGCAAAACTTGCACCCAACCGCGCAACCAACCTGTGTTGATATGCAAACGGCGCCTCTGTCTTCTTCCGGAATGTAAACCGTTTCTATTCTTTGGCCGTCTTTGAACTCAAATAGCCATTTGCGGGTTTTATCACTCGATAATTGTTCAGTCACAATCTTGGGACGGCTAATCGTAAAATTCTCGGCCAACTTGGCGCGCAAATCCTTTGAAAAGCTGCTCATTTTTTCAAAGTCGGTTTCACCATGAAAATAAATCCACTGCCATAATTGTTTGGCACGAAAAGGCTTTTCGCCCAAGCGTTCAATCTCGGCGGCAATCTCTTCTTTGCTTAAGCCTATGAGTTCTTTTTTTTCAGTCATGAGATTTATCTTTTGCATTTAGCATTAATGGCACGATAAGCGCTCATAAAACCGCTTAATGAATAAGTGTCTTTGGTTACCGTTCCTTTTGATGAAACGCCTTTGACAATCATGCGCTGGCCTTTTTTCATCTCAGAAACAAGCTCTTTATCAACGGAAGAGTTTAGTGTCCAAGCCTTGTCGCCTTCGGTGAACAGGTCGGTAATCGTGGTGGTTCCGATTTTTATTTCTACCGGTGCGCCGGCTTTGTAATCATATCCGGCAACAAAATTGACGACATCAAAGCTGTCTTCGGCCGGTCGATGGGTTACTACAACATAAATATCGCCGCGGCGTGTGTATTTGCCCTCATCTTTTTTCGGGGTGGAAGCGATATAGCAAACCATGCCGCGCGGATCGTCATAGTAATAAGCTATCCAATCTTTATATTCTCCGATTAATTTCGGGCCGGAAGCCAAAGCCTCGCCTATGGCTAATAAACTGATTATCCCTGCAAATATTGTCTTTTTTAGTGTAAACATCTCTTTATACTCACAAATTTATCCCTTTGGTGATAATAATAATTGAAATATCTATAAAAACTGTTAACTTCGGACATTATTTGAGGTTTTTGTACTATGATTCGTGATAACTATTTGGATATTAATAAACTTATTAAGGATAAAAAAATTCTTTCTCTGTTTGATACGGTTGAAAGTCATGGCGGTGTCTTAAGATTTGTCGGCGGTGCTGTGCGCGATACTTTGGCCGGAATCAAAGACAAAGAGCTTGATTTGGACCTTGCAACCGACCTTTCTCCTGAAGAACTGGTTGAAGCTTGTGATGAAAGCGGCCTTAAAACCGTTCCAATCGGCATAAAATTCGGCACAGTCGGCGTGGTCATCGGTTCTAAGGTATTAGAAGTGACCTCGTTGCGAAAAGATGTTTCAACCGACGGGCGTCATGCCGAAGTTGAATTCACCAGCGACTGGAATACTGATGCTTCGCGCCGCGATTTGACCATCAATGCCGTTTATGCTGACGAAAAAGGAAATGTTTTTGATTATTACAACGGAATCGATGATTTGGAAAATGGAGTGGTGCGTTTTATCGGCAATCCGAATCAGCGAATCCAAGAAGATTATTTGCGAATTTTGCGTTTCTTCCGTTTTTATGCTATTTTCAGCAAGGGAGAAATGGATAAAAAAGCTTTGAAAGCTTGCATTGAGAATAAAGACGGTTTGAAATCTCTTTCTATTGAGCGAATCCGTGACGAAATGTATAAAATCATTATGACCGACAAAGCCGCTGAGACTATTCGGATTATGTTTCAAAACGGAATTCTTGACTTTATTCTGCCGGAATCAGATAATTTGGACAACCTTCAATTTCTGATTAATCTGGTTAAAAAGCATAATATTCCGGCTTCGGCTTTGCGTCGCTTGTTTGTGCTTTATTCTCCGGAAGAGCGCCTTGCCGAAAGTCTTGCCCTACGCATAAAACTTCCGAAAAAAGACCGCGATAATTTTGTTAAATGGGCGCTGAACAATCCGCCTATGTCCGAATTTTTATCTATGGACGGTATTCGTCGTCTGCTTTATCGCTTTGGGCGGGAATTTTGTTATAACAAGCTGCTTATTCTTTGTGCACTTAATAAATTTGAGCCGGAGAATCTGCCGCTTTTGCTCGAAAGAATCGAGACGATGGACATTCCTGTCTTTCCGCTTAAAGGAAAAGATATTATTGCCGCCGGAATTAAGGATAATCGCAAAATCGGAACTATTCTTAATCAGCTGGAAGAAGAATGGATTTTTGATAACTTTACACTTTCAAAAGGGGAACTTTTGGAAAAAGCTAAGTCGCTGATTAAGCAAGTGGCCTAAAATGCGTTTTCCAGATGTTCTATCTTTAGCGGAAAGCTGATTAAAACCGCATCAAAACGGTAATCGAATCCAGCGTATTTTTTCTGCTTGGCGATGAAGTTTTCCGCTGCTTTGCGAATCCTTGTTTGCTGTTCTGCACGCAGAGCATAAGCGGCTTTTTCAAGGCTGGTTCTTTCTTTGACCTCAACAAAGACAAGTGTCTTTTTCTTGCAGGCAATAAAGTCTATTTCTCCGGCGTGTGTTCCCTTCCCCGTGATATAGTTTTTGGTCACAATCTTATAACCTTTGAGGCGAAAATACATTCGCGCGATAAGCTCGCTGATTTTGCCGCGGCGATTATTCTTCATCTTTGATTCTCAAGGCAATTTGGTAAACTTCTTTTTTGCTTATTCCCGTTTCTTCGGACAGCTCTTTAACGGCGGTTTTAACGCTTTTGGTTTGAAGGCGTCGGCGCAGTTCTTTTTCAATATCTATATCCGTTTTCTCCTCTTCCGGTGCCGGAGATATCATCAAAACCATCTCGCCTTTTGGGGTATGTTCTTCAAAGTGAGCGATTAATTCAGCGGCGGACCCGTTTAAGCATTCTTCATAAATTTTGCTGATTTCTCTTGCAACGGCAATTTCTCGGTCATCAAATATTTTTTTGACAACTTCCAGCGTTTTGAGAATCCGGCTGGCGGTTTCATAAAATACCGTGGTGGCTTTTAGGCTTTTTATCTCTTCAAAAGCCTCTGCCCTGCCCTTGTCTTTATTGGGAATAAACCCGCAGAACATAAATTTGTTGGTCGGTAAACCGGCGAGCTGCAAAGCGCAAATTAAGGCGCAGCACCCCGGAAGAACGGTTATGTAGATGTCCTCTTGTCGGCAACGGCGAATCAGCTTATACCCAGGGTCAGATATTAATGGAGAGCCGGCGTCACTGATTAAAGCAACGCTTTTATCTTCTTCTTGGATTTTTTTTATCAGCTCTTCGGCATGAACTTCTTCGTTATGGTCATGCAAAGTTATAAATTCTTTATTTAGTCCCACACCCAGCAAAGAAAGCAGTTTTTTGCTTATTCTGGTATCTTCACAGGCAATGACGTCTGCTTGTTTGAGCGTTTCTATCGCGCGGGGAGAAATGTCTCCTAAATTTCCTATCGGTGTGGCGACAATGTATAATCCTTTTTTCATCTTTGCGTTCTTTTCTTTGACATTAGGTGTTTTTTAAATTAAATCATATATATGGCTTTTAGAATGATGTTTTTTAGGGGAAATTGCAAGTGTTAAAAAAATATCTTTTTCTTCTTATCGGATTGGCGCTTAGCGGTTGCCAATCCTCTTCCGTTTCACAAAGACCGTCTTTGACTGCTGACAACAGTTTTGGCTCAACCATTCCTTCCGGTGTTAATTTGATAGAATATACGCAGCCGCAAGATAATATGTTTCGGGTCGGTATGTTGCTGCCACTGACGGGAAGTGCCGCAAAATATGGGCAAGGCCTTAAAAATGCGGCATTGCTCGCTTCTGACGATATGAAGGCAGATAATTTGATTTTGCAATTTTATGACACGCAAAGTACTGACAGCGGGGCGCGAATCGCCGTTGAAAATGCGCTGTCGCAAAATGCTAAACTCATTGTCGGACCTTTGCTGAGCTCTTCGGTTCGGGCGATTGAAAACGAGACAACTTCCGCCGGTGTACCGGTTGTGGCTTTTTCAACAAACTCAGAAGTTTTTAAGCCTGATGTTTATTCTCTCGGTTTGCTCGTCAATGAACAAGTTGATGACATTATTTCTTATGCCGCAAGCAAAGGACGCTCTCGTTTTGCGCTGTTAATTCCTGATGATGATTCCGGTATTTCTATTGCAAAAGCGGCGGCCTCGTCTGCGCTTAAAAACAATGTTTCACTGGTGAGAATCGCTTTTTACACCCCAAACACCACAGATTTTACCGAGGCGGTTAAGGGATTGACGGATTATGATACAAGAAGTGCTCGTCTGCAAAAAGTTAAACGCGCCTTGCAAAAACAGGCAAACCAAGGTGATGCCAGCGCTTCGCAAGCCCTTAAAAGGCTTGAACGCACGCAGGCTCTCGGAGATGTTGACTTTGATGCCGTTATTATCCCCGAATCCGGCGCAAAGTTAAAGTCAGCCCTTGCAATGTTTGGTTATTATGACGTTTATTCTCCCAAGGTTCGTTTTTTGGGAACGGCGGTATGGGAATCGACAGATTTAAGCCGCGAGACAATGGCTATCGGCTCATGGTTTCCGGCTATGCCTAAAGCTCACAGCGCCTATTTTTCATCAAAATATGCCGAAACATTCGGGGAAAAGCCGGCCGCGATTTATTCTTTAGCCTATGATGCCGTGGCGCTGGCAGCCTCTCTGGCAAAAAAGAATCCGGAAGACTTGACCCCATATATCACTTCTCCGGAAGGATATGCCGGTATAAACGGGATTTTCCGAATCCTGCCGAATGGTTTGAACGAACATAGTTTGGATATTTATGAAGTCAGCGAAAACGGCAATGTCGTTGTTAAAAACGCTGCAAAGTCTTTTTCTTCCGACCTAAGCCCTGATGAGCTTCCGCTGTCAGTCTTTGACAATATTCCGGCACCGATTATAACCGGTAAAAACAGCGAAGCCGCTCAATTTGCTATTTATGGCAGAATCTTGCCGTCACATCAGCAAATGTCTGACCAAGCGAACGAAATGGACATTATTCGTAAGGCCTTAAAAGAAAGAAATGTCGTTCTGCCTTAATTATCCTGCGGGTCGTTGCATTTTTTCCTTGAAAAATGTTGCGTTTTCGTGGATATTGTCTGTTGGAGGGCATTGGGTTAATCAGGCGCCAATCCGGTCAGGTTCGGAAGAAAGCAGCCGTAACGTTTTGCATTAGGGTCAGTGTTCCTCCGCTTTTGTTTTTGGGTTTTATAAAATATGGCTGAGTCAGAAGAAAATAATAATCAATATGTCATTTTGGCACGCAAGTATCGTCCGCAAAATTTTGAAGATTTGCTCGGACAAGATGCTTTGGTGCAAACGCTGACGAATGCCATTAAAAACAACCGGCTTCATCATGCCTATATTTTGACCGGAATTCGCGGTGTGGGTAAAACTTCTACCGCACGCATTATTGCCAAAGCGCTCAATTGTATCGGTCCGGATGGAAAAGGCGGGCCAACCGTTCATCCTTGCGGGGTTTGTGAAAACTGCCGCGCAATTACTGCCGGTCGTCATATCGACGTTATGGAACTTGATGCGGCTTCTCGTACCGGTGTTGATGATATTCGCGAAATATTGGACGGTGTGCGTTATAAACCGACAAATGCTCGCTATAAAATTTATATCATCGATGAAGTGCATATGCTCTCCAAAAATGCTTTTAATGCTTTGTTAAAGACTTTGGAAGAGCCGCCTTCTCATGTTATCTTTATCTTTGCTACAACAGAAATCCGTAAAGTTCCGGTTACCATTCTTTCACGTTGTCAGCGTTTTGACCTCCAGCGCCTGACCATTGAAGAGCTGATGAAAATGTATCATAAAATCATCTCTGCCGAAAATATTCAGGCTGATGATGAGGCTTTGCAGCTCTTGGCTAAGGCGGCTGACGGTTCGGCTCGTGATGCGACATCTTTGCTTGACCAAGCAATTTCTCTCGGACTTGGCAATGTTAAAGTTGATGTTGTTAAAAATATGATTGGTCTTGCGGACCGCTCTCAGACTTTTGAGTTGTTTGAAGCCTTAACCTCAGGCAAGGTTGATACGGTTCTTTCTTTGTTGGAAACTAGTTATAAAAACGGTGCGAATCCGACGCTTATTTTGCAAGACCTTATCAACGTCACTCATCTGGTTGCAAAAACGCGCATTATTCCAAACTCGGTTGATGATTCTTCTTTATCAGAAGAAGAGCGCAATTTTGCTAAGAAAATGTCGGTTGCCGTTTCTATTGCCGTGCTTTCTAAAATCTGGCAGATGATGATTAAAGGTCTTAATGAAATGCAGATGGCGCCAGTTCAGGTTGATGCGCTTGAGATGATTCTGATTCGCATCGCCTATGCCGCAAATCTGCCGACACCGGCCGAAATTCTTAATGACGTAAAAAAAAACTCTAATTTAGCAGCGTCTGCCCCTCGGCCGCTTCCTTCCGTTACAGCTCAAGTGGCTTCTGAAGTGTCTGTAAAGCCCCTAGAAACGCAATCTTCTTCTACGGAGGGCGGCAGCAAGCCAAGCTCTTTTTTTAGCCCTGAGGAGCTGATTTCCTACCTCGAATCGACAAGGCGTTTGCTGATTGTTTATTCGCTTAAGTCTGATGTGTCTTTTGATACTTTTGAAGACGGCTATATAAAAATGGCTATTACCGATAAAATTTCTCCTGATTTTATTATGAATCTTCATAAAATATTAGAAACAGCTACCGGAAAGCCTTGGAAAATTGATACCTATCGCGGAACACTCAAGCAAACCTTGTTTCAAAAAGAAAATGCTAAGCTGGAAGAAGAGCGTCGCGATATTATGGAATCGCCTCTGGTTAAAGCTATTATGGCTGAATTTAAGGGCGCAAGAATCGAAACAATTATCCGCAAAATTGCGGAAGATGACTCTCAAGATGATGAAAGCATCTTTACTTCAGAAAACGAAAATAATCTTAATTATGATGAGGAATAAATATTATGCTTAATATTCAAGGAATTATGAAACAAGCTCAAGCCATGCAGAAAAAAATGGAAGAGATGCAAAATGAACTCGCTCAGCAAGAAGTTATCGGCTCGTCCGGCGGCGGTATGGTTAAAGTTACCCTGAACGGAAAATTTGAAATGAAAAAAATTGAGCTTGATAAATCTCTTATTGTTGCCGATGAATCCGACATTCTTGAAGACCTTATCGTTGCGGCTCACAATGATGCTAAAAACAAGGTTGAAGCTCTTATGAACGATAATATGAAAAATGTTACCGGCGGTATGAACATTCCGGGGCTTAAACTTCCGTTCTAAAGGCATTTATCGTGGCTGGAAAAGATATTGAAAAACTAATCAAGCTGGTGGCTAAGCTGCCGGCTTTGGGGCAGCGTTCGGCGCGGAGAATCGTTTTGCAACTTTTGAAAAAGAGAGAATCCCTTTTTCTGCCCCTGATTTCGGCGATGCAAGACGTGGCTCAAAACGTTAAAACCTGCGAAATTTGTGGTAACTATGACACCGAATCACCCTGCCCGATTTGCACTTCAACCACACGTGATGATTCTGTTATTTGCGTGGTGCAGGATGTGGCTGATTTATGGGCGATGGAGCGTGTTTCGTTCTTCAAAGGAAAATATCACGTTCTGGGAGGAATTCTCTCGGCTTTAGACGGTGTTTCTCCTGAAGACCTTAACATAGAAAAGCTTTTTTACCGCATTCAAAAAGACGGCGTTAAGGAAATTATTTTAGCTCTGCCGGCAACCATCGACGGTCAGATTACGGCTAATTATCTTATTCAAAAGCTTAAAAATTTTGATGTTAAAATTTCTACCTTAGCGCAAGGAATTCCGATGGGCGGCGAGCTTGATTATATGGATGAGGGAACAATTCAGCTCGCTCTTAATTCGCGCAAAACCCTTTAATTAAAAGAAAAGCTTGGATTTCTCCAAGCTTTTTTATTATTCGATATTTTCTATCAAGCGGTCTAAATCCGCGCGCTCTTTTTTATCATAGCCTTCTTCGATTTTTTTCTTAACCGCGGCTTTGGCCTTTTTGACTTGCGGCTGGGTCAGCTTTTTGAACAGTTCTTCGCTCTCTTTGCTGCTTTCTTCTTTGGTTTCTTCTTTCGAATCATCGTCTTCGTCATCTTCTTGCGCCGGAGACTTCAAGAAAGAAGAATTTTTGATTTTTTCAAGCGTTGCTTCCGGTATTAGGCTTTCTATCGGTTCGGCAAAGCGGCCGGCTAAGTTATAATATTTTGACTCCTGCAATATCGGCGACTGCTTTTTGGGCGGAACAATCCAGCCAATTAAAATGTTAAGCAATATTATCAGAAAGCAAGCGCGGACAATGCCGAAAAACAAGCCTAAGGTTCTATCTAAATTGCTTAGTTTGCTGTTGCGTATCTTTCCGACAATCTTGGCCGTGAACAAAACCCAAAAGACCAAAAAAGCTATCAAAATCACAACAGAAGTTAAAATTCCGGCCATGGTGCCGTTTTTGACATACATCATGGTAAACGGATTAACTATCGGTAGGAGGTAAATGACGACTATACAGCCCAATACCCAGCCGACAATGGATAAGACCTCTTTCATCAGACCGCGGCTCAAGGCAATTAAAGCCGATATGCCGACAACAATTAAGATTATTACATCTAAATTATTAAGCTGTGTCATCTTCTTGTTCCTAACTAAACCAATTTATTAAACGCTGGACATTGCCGATTTCGTGCACGGCGATATTTCTGTTTTTTGGTGTTTTTTCTTTGTTTATCAAATTAGACGGGGCAATCGCGCTTTTGAAACCGAGTTTTTCTGCCTCTTTTAAACGCGCGCTGGCTTGAGATACGGCGCGGATTTCTCCGGACAAGCCTATCTCTCCAAAAATTACCGTGTCTGACGGCAATGCTTTATTCGTCATGGATGAAATTACGGCCATGGCAACGGCTAAATCCGCCGCAGGTTCGGTGATTTTTAGGCCGCCGGCAATATTCAAATAAATATCTTGTGAGCTTAAATTCATGCCACAACGGGTTTCTAATACCGCCAAAACCATTGCCAAGCGGTTGCTGTCCCAGCCGACAACGGCTCTTTTGGGGCTGGCATAGCTGGTTTGGCTGACCAGCGCTTGTATTTCTACTAATACAGGGCGAGATCCTTCTATGCCGGCAAAAACGCATGAACCAGACACATTCCCCTGACGTTCGGCCAAAAATAGTGCTGAAGGATTTTCGACCTCAACCAAGCCTTGGTCCTGCATTTCAAAGACGCCGATTTCATCCGTCGCCCCAAAGCGGTTTTTTACAGCTCGTAAAATACGGAAATGGTGGCCTCGTTCCCCTTCAAAATACAAAACCGTATCAACCATGTGTTCCAAAACTCTTGGACCGGCGATGGCGCCTTGTTTGGTCACATGACCGACTAAAAATAAAACAAACCCTTTTTTCTTGGCTAATTTTATCAGCTCATAGGCGCAGGCTCTGACTTGGGCCACGCTTCCGGGGGTTGATTCAACTTCATCAAGATACATCGTTTGTATTGAATCAATTACAACAACAGTGGCGTTTGATTTTTCTAATGTAGCAATAATATCTTTGACTTCGGTTGCGCTGGCTAATTTTACCGGCGAGGTTTCAAGATGAAGGCGTTTGGCTCTTATACGAACTTGGTCTATCGCCTCTTCTCCGGAAATATAATAGCATTCATCTTGTGGATTTGATGAGGCTATTTTGGCCGTGACCTGCAATAATAATGTTGATTTGCCAATTCCGGGGTCACCGCCAACCAAAATCACCGAGCCGGGGACTAAGCCGCCGCCGGTGACGCGGTTTAACTCTTTGATTCCGGTATCAATTCTGGTTAAGGCTTTTTCTTCTCCGGTCAGTGGAACAAATTCTATCATTCGTCCTTTTTTCTTGGGACTGATGCTGCTGTAGCCTTCTCCGCCGGATTTTTCTTCTACAATCGTATTCCATTCGCCGCAAGCATCACATTTTCCCTGCCATTTGGGGTAAGTACTGCCGCAATTTTGGCATACGAATTCAACGCCTTTTTTTGACAAGCTAAATCTCCACTTTTATCGGACCTTGTGATGAACCGTTTATAAACTGCAAGACATAAGGATTATCGGTTTTATCAAGCTCTTTTACCGTGCCTTCCCAAATAATTTTTCCTTTGTAGAGCATGGCTATTCTATCAGCAATCTTGCGCGCAGAGGCCATGTCATGGGTAATGGTTAAGGCGGTTGCGCCTAAGCCCTTGGCTGATTCAATAATCAAATCATTAATTACGGCAGCCATTATCGGATCTAACCCCGTGGTCGGCTCATCAAAAAAGATTATCTCCGGCTTTGTGGCAATGGCTCGCGCTAAGCTTACGCGCTTTTGCATACCGCCCGAGAGTTCGCTCGGCGACAAGTCTGCAACATCCGGTGCAAGTCCGACTTGGCGCAAAACTCTGATAGCCTCTGTTTTAGCTTGTTTGCGCGGCATTTTTTGATTTTCAAGCAAGCCAAATGCCACGTTTTCCCAGACGGTTAAGCTGTCAAACAAAGCACCGCCTTGGAATAACATTCCCATTTTTGAATGAAGAGCGGCTTGCTGTTCTCTATCAGCACCGACGGTTTCTTCTCCGTCAATCAAAATTGAACCGCTGTCCGGTGTCAACAGACCTTGGATGCATTTGATTAATACAGATTTACCGGTTCCGGATCCGCCGATAACGACCAAAGATTCTCCTTTGCGCAGTTCTAAATTAACGCCATCCAAAACGACTTTTTTGCCAAAGGCTTTGTGCAGATTGCTTATCTTGATTTTTGATTCAGACATATCTTTTTCCTCTCCTTATTTGGCAAAAAACAGTTCTGTAATGATGTAGTTGAAGACTAATATCAGAATCGAGGCTGATACAACCGCGTTTGTGGTTGCCTCACCAACACCTTGAGCGCCGCCTTTTGATTTATAACCATTATAGCAGCCCATTAAAGTAATGATAAAACCAAAAACAGCCGCTTTGACAACACCGGTGATAATATCCAGTGATTCTAGATTTTGAAGTGTTGAATTAACATAGTTAGCCGGATTGAAGCCTAATTTATAAACGCAAACAACATATCCGCCAAAGATACCGATAATATCACCGATTAAAACTAATATCGGCAAAACAATGACACCGGCAATTATTCTTGGGGCAACCAAATACTTAAACGGATTGGTTGACAAAGTTACCAAAGCATCTATTTGCTCCGTCACACGCATTGTACCGATTTCGGCAGCCATCGCCGCACCGATACGGCCGGCAACCATTAAACCTGATAAGGCCGGTGCCAGTTCTCGAGTGACGGAAATTAAAACAACCGAGGCAACACCACTTTCGGCACCAAAACGAGCGAATCCCGTATAGCTTTGCAGGGCAATAACCATACCGGCAAAAATCGTTGTCAAACCAACAACCGGCAAAGAATAAAAACCAATATCCATAAACTGTCGGCCCATCAGCTTGAAATAAAAAGGCGGGGTTATGCAGTGATATATTGATTTTGCTATAAAGAGTGTTAATTCACCTAAGCTGGCGATGAATTTTACCAAAGGTTTACCCAACGCCCGCAAAAAAAGTTCTATTCTGTTTGCCATAGGATTTCTCTCTTGAAAAAAATATTAGATTTATTTTGATTTATCCTAAGATAAAAAGCTTAATTATTCAACTAAACTCTCTAATTTTATAACAATCTTATCTGTTGCGGATACTTCAAAAGGATATAATTTTATGCAAGGGATTTTAATGCCGCCGATTTCATAAAACATTTCATCAGGAAGGCGCGGAACATCCTTGAAGTCTTTTACTAATTCAATGGCTAAGTTTATCTCTGTTGTTTTAATATATGGAACTTTTTGAATGCCAATTCCCCTCACCTCAAGTAAGCCGGCGATTTTTGACGGGGTGTGAGCAGTTATTTTGTTTTCGGAAATCTGAATGTCGGTTCGGTCATCAGAAACAAGCACGGCACCACAATGACGAATCAGCCTTAAGGCTAAATCTGATTTTCCGCTGCCGGGGGCGCCGAGGATTAATATCCCTTTTCCTTTCAGACTTATGCAAGTTGTGTGGATATTCAGCATGAGGCAAAAACCTTTTGCAAGCGGCTGATTTTTTCTTCCGATGTCGATGAAATTTCTATTTTTCGTTTATCTTGTTCGCCCGTTATTTTTACCATAAATGAATTTTTTGGTAAATATCCTCCCATTTTTTCGGGCCATTCGATTAAGCTTACACCTTCATATAAAGCTTCTTCCATGCCAAGCTCAAAAATTTCTTCAGCTGATTTTAAGCGATATAAATCAAAGTGATAAATTGTGAAATCAGGAGCATCGTAAAGCTGAACAAGTGTAAAGGTCGGGCTTGGAACTTCTTCCATTCCGCATAATTTTTGCACAAAAGCACGAGCTAAGACACTTTTTCCTATTCCCAGTGTGCCGAACAAGGCAAAGCAATCTCCTTTATGAGCAATCTGCGCAAGCTTTTGGGCTATTTCTATTGTCTCTTTTTCAGACGAACTGGACAAGATTATTTCTGCCATGATTGTTATTGTCCTTGCTGCATATATTCTCGCCAATCTTTTGGCTTGTAAAAACGACCGCTCCACAAACCGTTTCTTTTGGTGCGAGCCTCATCTTCATAAGGAACATAAACTTCGCTTTCTTCACGATTGGCAACTGCCCAGCCGGCATTAACTAATGCTGCGCCTAAGTCATAGTCGCCCAAAGAACAGACACCGACATAATTTCCGTTTGCTGCACGCCCCATTATTTGACAATCTAAATTATAGCCGGTTATCCAACCTTTTAGCCAATTGGCAGCTTCTTGTCCGCAGCGATAAGAGCGGCCTTTCGCATTTGCGCAGCTTTGATTCATCTCAGGTGCATCTATCCCGTAAAGCTGCATTCTGATTCCATTGATTTCCAATGTATCGGCGGTCAAAACTCGTGCCGGACTTTGAATCTGAGGAATGTTGCTTGCAGCTTGTGTATTTTGTGCTTCTTCCGCGACTAGGTTGGAATTCATCAGCGTATCTTCCTGAGAGACTTCGGCTTCAGAGGTTTCGTCTTTTGAAGCTTGGCCTTCCGATGTTTTTTCAGCTGATGTTTTTTCCATGGTATTTTCAGCGAAATTTTCAATTGCAGGAATTGCTTTTCCCTGTTGTCCTAAAAAGTTTTTCAGATTGTCTCCAAGATTTTCTATGCCACCACGAAAGCCTCCGATTGCATAAATGATAAATGAAATTATCCCAAATATTATGATTAAGGCAGGAATCAGCCCCATGGCTCGCAATGCCATTCTTCCGAAAATAAACAGAATTACTATTCCGGCAATAAGGCCGACTAAGCCGCCACCCTGTAGCATCAGACTATTGGTTTGGGTGCTGGCACCGCCCCATAAGACTAAAATAAACGCAGTAATTGCTAATATGACTTTTCGAAGAAAAAACATTACGGTATTCCTTTTTTTTCGTTTTTATCAGATTAGCGTTATTTTGTAAATATATTCTTACTTACTTAAAAAATTAATCGCCTTTTATTATTAGTCTATGATTTTCATGGTGAACTTTTCTTCACTGACGGCTGGTTGTTCCTGTGGCTGCGGTGATGATAGGTTTATTCCTGTGTTCTGATAATTTTTTCTTTTTTGATCAAGAATTTCTATTATCATATCCAGCTCAGCAATCGATCCATATTGCAAAACGACTTTTCCGCCGCCTTGTTTATTCGGATTTATCTTTATCTGTAATCCAAGCTTTTTATTTAAGTCTTTTTCTATATCGGCAATGTCTTCATTCTTCGCAACTTTTTCTTTTTTGTCTGCGATTTTTCCTGACTTTAATTTATTTACCAGTTCTTCAACCTGACGAACATTTAAGTCCTTTTTAATTATAAGCAAGGCCAGTTCTTCGGCATTTTCAAGCCCGACTAAATTTCTTGCCTGTCCGGCGGAAAGCTTTCCTTCTTTTATCATGTTTTGAACAGAAAGCGGTAAAGCCAACAATCTTAAAGTGTTAGCAATGTGGCTTCTTGATTTACCGACAATTTGAGATAAAGCTTCTTGGGTGTGAGAAAATTCATTCATTAAGCGCTGTAAGCCTTCGGCTTCTTCAATAGAAGACAGATTTTCACGCAGAAGATTTTCAACCAAAGCAACTTCTAAAACTTCTTTGTCGCTCATCTCTTTTACAATTACCGGAACTTCGGTCAAACCGGCAAGTTTTGAAGCTCTTAATCTTCTTTCTCCGGCAATCAGTTCGTAGCCGTTTTCTTTTTTGCGAACCAAAAGCGGCTGCAATACACCTTTTTCTTTGATAGATTCGGCAAGTGCTTTCAGTGCCTCTTCATCAAATTCTTTTCTTGGCTGATAGGGGCTGGGATCAATTTGATTGATGTTTATTTTATTGCTCTCAGCATGATGTGTGTTTTCTACCTGTTGTTCTACATCTTCAAAACTAATGTCGTCGTCGCCCAAAAGAGCACCCAAACCGCGTCCTAAACTTTTGCGCTTGTGATTATTTTCTTGATTCATGGCTTTACTCAATTCCTCAAATCCGTTTTCTAACATGCAACTAATTCCTTTTCTCTTTTCAAAACTTCTCCGGTTAAGCTAATATAGGCTTGAGAACCTGAGCATTTGAAATCATATAGTAAAACCGGCTTACCGTGAGAAGGGGCCTCCGATATTCTGACATTTCTCGGAATAACGGTTTGGTAGACTTTTTTGCCAAAGAAATTACGTACATCATCTTCAACCATTTGGCTTAAATTATTTCTCTTGTCATACATGGTCAGAACGACGCCTTGTAATTCCAAATCCGGATTAAATTTCTTTTTGATGATGTTTATGTTTTTAATCAAATCAGTCACGCCTTCAAGTGCTAAAAATTCGCATTGTAATGGTACAATAACGGCATTTGCAGCAACTAATGCATTTATGGTTACCAGGCTTAAAGAAGGAGGGCAATCGATTAAAACATAATCATAATTAACAGCACTGTCTTTTAGAGCTCTTTTCAAGGCAAATTCTCTGTTTTCTATGTCGACAAGTTCAACTTCGGCTCCGGCTAAATCTGCAGAGGCCGGCACAATTGAAAAGTTTGGAATCTCGGTCCAGACGACGGCTTGTGATAAACTTACTTCGCCAAGCAGAACTTCATAAGAAGAGGCCATTCGTCCTTTCTTTTCAATTCCCATCGAGGTTGATGCATTTCCCTGTGGGTCAAGGTCTATAACTAATACTTTTTTTCCTGCCGCGGCCATTGCCGTCGCAACATTTACTGTTGTCGTGGTTTTTCCGACTCCACCTTTGCGGTTTGCGATTGCTATGATTCTTGGCATTTAATTATCTCCTTTTTAAAGATAAGTTTGTTATTACTAAAATTGCACTTTCGGCATTTGTTATACTCGGAATAATTTCGCAATTAAAATTCCATTTTTTCTTTGCTTCTAAAATTTCTTCCTGATGTTTTTTTCCTTTTGGAAAAATGCATTTTGTGTTTTTAGAACAAAATTTATAAGCATAATTCAAAAGCTCGGTTAAAGAGCACATTGCTCTTGAAGTTATGACGTCTGCTTTTTCAAGTGGTAAATTTTCAATTCGGTCATTTATTACTTCAACATTATTTAAACCAAGTTGTTCTTTGACAAAGTTTAAATACAGTGTTTTCTTTTTTATACTTTCCACCAATTTAAATTTTAAATACGGTGTTCTATCTTTTAATACTGTTGCTAATACCATCCCAGGAAAACCAGCTCCAGAGCCAAAATCATAAAGTAATTTAGCCTTATCAGGAATAAGTGGAAGCAACTGAATTGAATCTACAAAATGGCGGTTCCAAGCATCTTCAAGTGTTGTTTTACTAACAAGATTAAACTTATTTTGCCACTCAATCAGAGAAGCTTCATAAGCCTTTAAAAGCGAAATTGTTTCACGTGAAACATTATATTTTTCTATGATATTTTCCATAGAAATATTTATATAAATTTTTATAGTAATTTAAAACCTTTTATACAAAGTTATAAACACATATTTTATTTTCTTTTAAATTCAATCACTTATACAGCGTTACTTAAATTTAAATATTAAAGTTTTATATTTGGTTTGTAACGATTTTTGTAATTTATGCCCGCAAGCAGCTCTTCTGCTTTATCAAAATCCCCCGCAATATGCTCAACCTTATGAGCATCATCACTTATAATTATTGGAACATCTCTTTTATTTAGTTCTTCAATCATCCAGAGGTGGGGGTGCTGCTCTCCAACTTTGCGCCAACCGCTGGTGTTTAATTCATAAGGATGATGATATTTATCCAGCGTATCAATTACTTTTCTTTTTAATTCATCCCATTTAGGCCCGATTCCTAAACCGAAAAGTTTGCATATATCTAAATGTGCAATAAAATCAAAATAGCCGCTTTTAATCGATTCAATAATATTTTCCCAATAGCAAATCATAAGCTTGTCTATTTCCGATTCAGGACAATTACTTTCTTTTAAATGATAAAGATTCAAAACCAAACTTTCATCAGGTGTACGCATAAAATGGGTCGAGCCAATTAAATAATCAGGTTTTGCTTCTGAAATTATATTTTCAAAATCATCACGCCATTTCTTTGAAGGAAAAAAATCAACTTCAAATCCGACATAAACTTTTATCGGCGCCTTCTTTGCTTTTTCTCGAATTTCTTGGGCCACGGCTGTCATAATGTCTTTGGCCTTTTGCTTATCGGCATGAAACATTTTATCATTCTTCTGTGCTTCAGAGCTGATATGCATATTCGGGTGATAAATTAAATGATTTGATATTCCTAGTTCGGTGTAACCGGCTTTATAAGCGCCTTCTATCATTTCTTCAACTGTGTTACGACCATCAAATAAGCCAAAAGAATTTGTATGTGTATGATAAGAAAATTTTTGCATTTTAACCTCTCGTTGAGAGGGGTATATCATAAAATGCCTAATAATTTATAAACATCCGTGCCGCATTTCATATCAAAATATTTTTTATTTTCTTCCGCATGACGATATAAATTTTTAACATTATCAAAACTAAGATTATGACGCTTCATAATGCCTTCAAATCTTTTTTCAAAAGTTACTTTATTAAGTCCCTCAAAAAACATATCACAGAGTTGAACCAATCTATCATAGTCATCAAAAACAATGTTTTTCAGCTTATCTTTTGCCCAATCTAAATCTGTTGAAGAATAATTTTTGTAGTCGTCTTTGTTAAAATCTGAGGCGTAAAAGCTATGAGTCAAGCATACGCGAGCTACATCCGGAAATCCCATTTGCATCATCTCTTCATAGCCATAGCGACCATGGAATCTACCTAATTCTTTTTCAGGATATTTTTTTCCATAATCATGGAGTAGGCCAAGAACATAGGCTTTTTCTGCATTTAGTTCTGAAATTTGCTTAGCAATTATCTCACAGCTTTCAGCAATTCCTTTGGTATGAAAAACATATTCATCAGCAACATCAAAACCATAGTTTGTGATTCTGAAATTCAAACCCTCTTGCCAGATTGATAAAGCCTGTTCTCTGTTCGGATAGCCTTTCATAGTGTTTTCCAAAGTTTAAATACAGTGTTTAGTGTTTGATATATCCAAGGATAGCGGTTATAGCCGCCGGTGTTACGCCGGGAATGCGTGAGGCCTCTCCAATTGTTGATGGTCTGACTTTTGATAATTTTTGAACCATCTCGCGCGAAAGTCCTCCAATTTTGCTGTAGTCAATATCTTCTCTTATTTTTAATTTCTCATCTTTTTTGAACAATTCAATATCGACTTCTTGCCTTTTGATATAGCCAGAATAACGCGCTTCGATATCCAGTTGTTCAAAAATATTATCCGGCATGGATTTTAATTCTGGCCAAATCGTGTTGATTGTTTCACGTGAAACATTTTCATAAGACATAAGATTAAAGGCGGTTCTCTTGGTGCCGTCTTGTTTGACCTTTATACCTAAAGAATCAAGTACCGAATATTTGGTTTGAAGGTTGTTTAGTTCTTCTCTATAATTATCAAGTTGCTCTTTTTTAGCTTTAAATACACTGTATCTTTCTTCACCGACAACACCGATTTGATGCCCTTTTTCCGTCAAACGCAAATCAGCGTTATCTGCGCGAAGTAGCAAGCGGTATTCCGAACGTGAGGTAAACATACGATATGGTTCATCAACACCTTTGGTGATTAAATCATCTATCATCACACCAATATAACCTTCGCTACGGTCGATGGAAAAACTTTCGTTTCTGCCTAAAGCTAAAAGGGCAGCATTAACACCAGCAACCAATCCTTGAGCGGCGGCTTCCTCATAACCGGTGGTGCCGTTAATTTGTCCAGCCAAAAACAGACCAGAGGCCTTTTTAACTTCAAGCTTATTGTTTAACTCTTGCGGATCAACATAATCATACTCAATTGCATAAGCATAACGTAAAATTTCTACATTTTCTAGGCCTTCCATGGTATGGATAAATTGTTCCTGAACATCTGCCGGTAACGATGTTGATATTCCGTTCGGATAGACAACATCCGTGTTATAACCTTCCGGCTCCAAAAAGACTTGATGACTGTCACGGTCCGGAAATTTTACCAGCTTGTCCTCAATGCTTGGGCAATAGCGTGGACCAATACCTTTTATCAGACCTGAAAACAAGGCGCATTTTTCAAAATTATCGTGGATAATTTTATGCGTTTTTTCATTTGTTCTGGTCACACCGCATTCAATCTGGCGTTGGGGTAGGGAAGTTGTCAGGAAAGAAAAAGGAACGGGATTTTCATCACCGGCTTGTTTGGGTAATATATTCCAGTTAATAGTTTTCCCATTCAAGCGGGCAGGGGTTCCGGTTTTCAAACGGCCGACTTTTAGTCCCAAGCTGTTTAAATACGGTGTTATACCGGCACAAGAAATTTCACCAATTCGGCCGCCGACCGTTGCCTGATGGCCGGTAAACATAACCCCGTTTAAAAATGTTCCTGATGTTAAAATAACTGCTTTAGCTTCTATCTTGTCACCATTGGCCAAGATTATGCCCTTAACTTTGTTGTTATCAATTATCAAGCCTTCGGCTGCGGCTTCAATAATATCTAAATTTTCCTGATTTTGTAAAGCTTCAAGCATATATTTACGATATAATTCTCTATCGGCTTGCGCTCTCGGACCACGGACAGCCGGCCCTTTTGAGGCGTTTAGCATACGAAACTGAATTCCAGCTTTATCAATCACACGCCCCATTAATCCATCAAGCGCGTCAATCTCACGGACAAGATGTCCTTTTCCTAATCCGCCAATAGCCGGATTGCAAGACATTTCTCCAATCGTTGAAATTTTATGGGTGATAAGAGCAGTCTTCGCTCCCATTCTGGCTGCAGCGGCACAAGCTTCACATCCGGCGTGTCCTCCGCCGACAACAATTACATCGTAGTTATTCATTTCTGATTGCCTTAAATTTAAGTTTGATTATTGACTACAACAGTTTGTGGCTTTTGGCAAGTGTTTTAAAGTCTCAAGCCCTTATTTTTTATGATTTTTTTACAAGAAATTCATGGTGTAAGTTTAAATACAGTGTATTTATTGTTGTTATAATCTTATATTAATAAAATCGTGCTAATTTGATATGAAAAAGGAGATTGTTTATCATGCTGATTATTTGGGACTTTGACGGCGTTATTTGTGACAGTGACGGCATTTGGGCGAATAACTGGGCAAAGCTGTTAAAAAGCGAGAAAAATATAATTCTTAGCGAACAAGAAAAAAGAAATTTGCTTATCGGAATTTCAGAAAAAGATAAGGTTGTACGTCTTGAGAAATCTTTTCCGAATCTTAAAATTGATGATGGTTTTAAGGATAAGCTCAATAAACTTCATGATTATGGTATGAAAAATCTTCTAACTTTAACAAAAGGTGTTGAGGAGATTTTTAAGGATTCACGCTTTACTCAATGTATCGCAACAGGTGGTACTGAATATCAGAACAACACAAAAAATCATGCCGTCGGAATTGATTGTTATTTTTCAAAAGAAAATTGTTTTACGGCTGATATGGTTCAACATGGTAAACCCGCGCCCGATTTGTTTCTTTTAGCGGCTAAAAAAATGGGGTATCCCATACATGAATGTTTTGTGATTGAGGATTCACTTGATGGAATTAAGGCCGGAAAACGCGCCGGTATGAAAGTTTTTGCTTTTATCGGTGCCGAGGCTAATAATAATGATGCCTATCGTAACATTTGCATTAAAACCGATGCGGATAATGTTTTTGAAACAATGGAAGATTTACATGAAGCACTTATTCATGAATATGAGAAAAAATCTTTACCAAAAAGAGTTTAAATACGGTGTATTTTTTTCAAAAAAAAAGTTTAAATACATTGTTTTAACGCTCGAAGGATAAGTTATTTCGAAGGGCGTTGGCTGTTTTTTTTCTTCGGACTTTCCTTGCAGTAGGGCTTTGAACAATTGTTTTAAATCAACCTTTTTACCGTATGAAATTTTTAGTCTTTTTAAGGTTGAGCTTAATCTCTCACCCAAAATATCCGATAGGCTGTGATTATAGATTGTTCCCAATCCCGTTCCTTGCAATAAGCTATCAAGTTTGCTGATATGAACCGTTGTCATGTTTAATTTTTTTGCCGTATCAAGATTGTCGCGACTGTCATCAATTAAAACCGATTTATCTAAATCTATCTTATGCTTATCAGAAAACTTTTTCCAGCTTTCTAAATCCGTTTTTACATTAAAACCGTTATCTTCGATACCGCTTATAGTGATGTTTTGATTATTAAAATCCGTTGTTCGGAAAGTTTCGCTGTTTTTGTTGGTTTTCAAATGATATTTAATACTGGCGGAAGGTCTGTCCTCAATTACTCTTTGCCATGCCGCGTAAGATATATCTGTTAAGCCGTCGCTTCTAACGCAAATATCTCCATAGTTGCTTAAATTTTTCATCATACGCCGAAGAGAAGGATCATGTTTTATCAAATTAAAATTCAGACTGTTAATTAAATTATTTTTATAGGCTTCAAAAGTATCATCATCCCTACAAAATTCTTTGGCAAAAGAGAATAGGGCATTCGGTCCACCGTGCTTTTTTAATTTCGGAAGTTCTTTCAGCAGCTCTTTTCGGCTGCGGACTTTTGCCATATTTCTAAAACTCTTAAATATAAACTGAAAATAAAATCGGCTGTTAGAATAACTGTTTAAAACGCCGTCAACGTCTAATATGACAGCTTGTTTTTTATCTTCTTTATTATTTGTTTTTTCTTGGGACATTTCTATCTCCCACCTTGTTTTTTTAGTTTACTCCATTTTTAGCCTTTTAACAATACTTTTAAAATTATAGAGTTTAAATACGGTGTTTTTTAATTTTTAAATACAGTGTTTATTTATTTTCCGATACAAAAGCTACCGAATATTTTATCCAAGATTTCTTCAACCTCTATGCGGCCGGTAATTTTACCAATTGCACGGGCAGCAAGGCGAATATCTTCGGCACTCAGTTCGATTTCCTTATTCAAATTAAAGGTTTTCAGATTATCAAGACATTCTTTCAAAGCTTCACGGTAGCGCTCGCGGGTGATAATCGTATTTGAGTTTGAGGTAAATTTATCAGCAATAACTTCGCTGATTTTGTTCAGCAGATTATCAATACCGTCATGATTTTTGGCCGAAATTAAAATGCGGCCTTCTTTATCTTGTTGTTGCTTTTCTTCCGCGCTTAATTTATCGCACTTATTTGCAACATAGATAATTTCGCCATCAAAGCTATTTTTAATATTATCAAAAAGCTGAACACTGTCTGTTGAGGCATCATATATCGCAATCAACATATCGGCGTCTTGGATTTTTTTATAAGCAATCTCGACCCCTTGCTTTTCAATAGCTTCTTCGGTTTCTCGGATTCCGGCGGTGTCGGTTATAATGACCGGATAGCCTTTTAAGTCTAAGTGTATATCAATCGCGTCACGCGTTGTGCCGGCAATGTCTGAAACAATCACCACATCTCTTTTGGCAATCGCATTAAGCAAGCTTGATTTTCCGGCGTTTGGGCGGCCGACAATCACAACACGGAATCCCTCTCTTAATCTTTCACCGATTTTGTCGGCTGACAAGTGTTCTTCAATCGCTTTTTGCAATTTAAATACACTGTTTTCGATTTTTTTGGTAATATCATCCGGTATTTCTTCTTCCGGAAAATCAATGAAGGCTTCAAGATAAGCTTCAATCTCAACTAGCTCGGAGCGCCATTCCTCATAGATGTTTTTTAAATTTCCTTCCATTTGGCGCAGGGCATATTTTTGTTGGGCTTCGGTTTCGGCGTCTATTAAATCGGCTAAGCCTTCAGCCTCGGTCAAATCCATTTTATTATTATAAAAAGCGCGTTTGGAAAACTCTCCGGCTTCGGCCAAGCGAAAGCCATCTATCATTCCAAGATTTTTAATTACACTGGCAATAACGGCTCGAGAACCATGGGTATGAAATTCAACAATGTCTTCTCCGGTAAAAGAATTCGGCGCTTTGAAATATAACATCAGAACATTATCTATTACCTGAGCGTTTTTAACATCTCTTAATTTTGTGTAATAAGCATAACGCGGTTTTATTTCTTTATCGGTGATTTTTGTCATCAGCCGAACCGCTTCCAAAGCGCGGTCACCTGAAATTCTGATAACGGCAACGCCAGATTTGCCGCTGACGGTTGATAAGGCATAAATTGTTTTATTATCCATTTTGTTCTCCTTACTCTTTGGTATAATAAAATTCGTTCTTTTATGCAAGTCTTAAAAAAGGCGTTTTTTAGCCTCATGGAGCGCTTGTTTATCGAAAGTTAATAAAGATGTCATAGAATGAGTCAAATTCCTCTCTGTGAGCTTTAGACGAGGTCAATATTTTTCTTGAAAAGGTTGTAAATTTTATGATTAATAATTTTAAGTTGCTTATATGGGATTTTGATGGGGTGATTGCTGATTCAGAAAAAGTTTGGCTCAAAAATCGTCAGGCTTACTTTAAGGACCGTCTTGGACTCGATTTATCCTTTGATGAAATAAATTCTTATTTTGGTGGAACCAGCGACAGCACAAAAAAAATTATTCTTCAAAAAATGGGGTATGAAACAGACGATAAGTTTTGGGATGATGTTTTGGATATAGATATAAAGTCTATGGATACGGAAGGGCTCGATCTTTTTGACGGCGTGCTTGATATCCTCAAAAACAAAAATTTTAAACAATGTATTGCAACCGGTGGTATTCGCTCAAAAACAATTCACAAAATTGATGTTATCGGTATTCGCGGCATTATTCCTGATGAACATATTTTTACCGTTGACTGTGTTAAACGCGGAAAGCCTGAGCCTGACCTCTTTCTTTATGCTGCTGATAAAATGGGCGAAAAACCGCAAGACTGTCTTGTGATTGAAGATTCTATTGCCGGTATGACTGCGGCAATTCGTGCCAAGATGTCGGTTGTGGCATTTTTAGGCAGTGAAATTTATCAGCATCAAGCCTATATTGATAAGGTTAAGGCACTCGGAATCCAAAATATTTTTTATTCTATGGGCGAGCTTAAGCAATTTTTGTTTGACAAGAAAAAAGTTTAAGCTTAGATTTCTTTTCGCTTATTTTTATTATTAACTTAAAATTATTATCATATGAATGTTGAACAAATTGCGACTTTTTATGAAAGCGCGGCGCTTTCTTTAGAAAAATCTGAGGAAGCTTTGCTGGCTTTGCCATCTATGGTTAGTCCAAAAGATTGTTATCATCTGGCTGTGATTCATCAATCAGCTATGGTTATGCTCGACCAGGCTCAGCTGTTGTTTGTAAAAGATTTTCCCAAAAGCTTTACTGACTTTATTAAAAATCCTGATGCTCAGATTAGTATTTTTTATAATCTTATTGCCAAGCATCCGGAAATTTTGAAAAACTGTGAAAATCTCTTCTTTGATTTTGTGAAAGCTCATGTTGAAGCTAATGTCAGCGGATATAGCTCTATTAATATGTTTAATTGGAACTGGGATGCTATTTACACAATTTTATCAAGCGAGTATGTGCTTGATTTTGTGAAAAAAACAAAGTCAAATAATTATTATTCCATGGTTTTAGCTTTGGCTAAGCATCTTGATGTGATTAAGGACACAAACTGTGAACGTGCTGTTTTGTTCTTTACGGCCAATGTCGGATTAGTGGATATTTATCCTGATATCAAAGTCAAGATTATTAAGCTTTTGACAATTAATCCAAACCAGGGAAGTTGGGTAACAACCGTGATAAAAAATTTGCAATGACTAAAAAGGTGCTTGAAAATCAAGCGCCTTTTTTTATAAAAAACCCCGATTGCTGAACTGTCCCCCAAAAATTGGACAAGTAAAAAAGTCCCGGGGGAAAGTTAAATGGAATTAAGCAAATGGCATCGGC